>DATKSN010000312.1:0-19245 GCA_035531595.1 Pirellulales bacterium
CGTAACGCTGCCATCGACCCGAACGTCACCGCACGGGACGCGTTCGCGGTGCGCGCCCAGGGCCATCGGCCACCGCGGATCACGACCGGCATCAAAAAAACCTCGCGCCTCGGCGCCGGCCCCATGGCACGCGCGACCCCCTGTCGCCGTAAGTCCGTGCCCCGCAGGCTGAAGTGCCATTCTGTTCTGGATCCATTTCAAGGATTTGCTTTCGCAGCAAGGCCAGCGCGATGGCGATCGCATCCGAGTGGCCGATGCCGCCCGACATTTTCGAGTACTATCGTCGCTCGATCGAAGCACTTTCGGCGTTAAAGCGCAGCACCGTTGAGGCGGTCCCAGCGGACAGTCGATTCGAGGGAATACCGCAAGATGAACGATCTCGACCAATCTGCCGTGCTGCTTCTCGTGGCAAGTTTCGAGGCAACGCTTCAAGTCGATTTCCATGAACGGGTCACTCGAAAGAAAAAGGACGGCGTCTCCAAGGAACTGCGCCGACTTTGGTCTCGCAACGCGCCACACCATGGCCTTACTCGCTGGGTTACCGTCGAGGAAATCGTCGATGTGTGGCGAAAACACGTGGGCCATACGGCCCTCATCGGGAACTTCAAGCAGTTGGTTCTCTATCGACACTGGCTTGCGCACGGGCGTTATTGGGTGCAGAAAAGCGGCCTGGGCGACATCGACCCATTTGAAGCCTGGCAACGAGGCATCGCGCTTTTCAATGTGCTTCACTACTGACCATTGACCACTGCCGAATCCTCTCCGCCGCCTGTTCGCCGCTGTGAACGCAGTGCGGGATGCCGACCCCGCGATAGGCGTTGCCGGCCAACTCCAGCCCCGGCAGTTGGGCGACACGCGACTCGATACCTTCGACCAATGCCAGGTGCCCCAGGTGGTACTGGGGCATGCTCGCGCGCCAACGACAAACGCGAAACAGTTCCGGCTCGCCGCGCGCGCCGAGCAGTTCGCCCAACTCGCGGCCGGCGATGCGCCGCAACTCGTCGTCGGTACACTCGACTTGATCGGGCCGGCGGGCGCCGCCAAAGAACACCCGGAGCAGCACGCGACCCTCCGGCGCCCGGCCGGCGAACTTGACGCTCGTGAAGCTCGCGGCGAGGATCTCACGCCCTTCGAATTCGGGCACCACGAAGCCGAAGCCGTCAAGCGGCCGTGCCACTTGCTCGCGGCGGTAGCCGGCCAAGGCGATCGCCGAGCCGGCGTAGGGGATCTGCCGCAACGCGGCGGCCAGGTCCGCCGCGGCGCCTTGCAAGAGCCGGGCGGCGATGGGCGCCGGCACAGCCACGATCAGGGCGTCGAATTCGCGCGGTTCTCCGCGACCGGCAAGCGACACCGTCCAACCGCCGCCGGCGCGCGCGGCGAGGCGCTCGACCGGCGCGTTCAATTCGACGCAGCCGGCGGGCAATCGCGCCGCCACGGCTACGACAAGTGCCGCCAGTCCGTCGCGGGGCGTGACGAACAGGCTGTACCGCGCGCCGCTTTCCTGCCGATCGGCGGCGCCGCGCCTGAGGGCGCGGATCAGGCTGCCGTGTCGTCGTTCCATTTCGAGAAACTGGGGCAAGGCGGCGGCGAGGCTCAGCTTCTCGGCGTCGGCGGTGTAGATGCCCGCCACAAGCGGCTGTGCCAACCGCTCGAAGGCCTCCCGCCCCAGCCGGCGACGAACGAACGACGCCACGCTTTCGTCGCTGTTTTCGTCGGCGGCGCAACGCCGGGCGGGCACAAACCATTCGCCCAACAGCCGCAGCTTGCCCCGTAGGCTGAGCACCCGCGTCGAAAGGATCGGCCAAACTCGGCTGCCGGCCAGGAGCGTGAATCCGTCGGGCACGGGATACAGTTTGCCCTTGCGGACCACCAGTGCCCGCCGGTACGCCTCGTTCGTCGGGATCAACTCGTCGGCCAAGCCTACTCGCCGGCAGAGATCGAGCGCCCAGGGGACGTTGGTGATGAAGCTGTCGGCGCTTTGCTCCAGCAGATAGCCCTGCGATCGTTCGGTGCGTACCACGCCGCCGAGCGTATCGCCCGCCTCGAACAGCGTCACCTTTGTCGCCGGATCGAGTTCGCGCAGCTTATGCGCCGCCGCCAAGCCGGAGATGCCACCGCCAATGACAGCGACGCGAAGCGGAGCGGGTTGGCCGGGAGTCGCAAGGGTCACAAGGGGGCCCGAACAGGGGACAGGGGACAGGTTACAGGTTACAGGTTACAGGGGACAGGGGACACGGGACAGGGGACAGGGGACAGGGGACACGGGACACGGGACAGGGGACAGGGGACAGGGGACAGGGGACAGGGGACAGGGGACAGGGAAGGGCAGGGGGGGCAAGGGGATAGGTTATACAGGGAACAGGGAACAGTTCCCTCATTCCCACGCTCCGCGTGGGAACGTTCTCCCGGCCGTTCCGCGGCCCGTCTATTCCCTTTGTCCGTCTTCCACCTCCTGGCTCCTGGCTCCTGGCTCCCACCTTTGCACCCGGTTCCAGCAGATTGTATTCTGGCCTCACTTCCCATACTCAACGCGAGACCATTTGATGCGAGCGTGCGTGCAGCGGGTCAGTCGAGCGCAGGTGACCGTGGCGGGCGAGGTGGCTGGCCGCATCGAGCGAGGGCTGTTGGTGCTGTTGGGTGTGGCCGCCGATGACACCGAGCACGACGCCCGCTGGTTGGCCGACAAGGTTAGCGGCTTACGAGTGTTCCCCGACGCGGGCGGCAAGATGAACCTGGCGCTGGCCGACGTCGGCGGAGCGATGCTCGTCGTCAGCCAGTTCACACTTTTGGGCGATTGTCGCCGCGGTCGCCGCCCCAGCTTCACGGCCGCCGCGCCGCCGGAGAAGGCGGAGGCACTTTACGAGGTCTTCGTCGAAGCGGTGCGGGCACAGAGCCTGACCGTCGCGATGGGCCGCTTCCGGCAGCACATGGAGGTCGAGTTGGTCAACGACGGTCCGGTCACGCTGCTGGTGCAAAGCCAAAGGGCGGAGAGAAGTGGTTAGAGGTTAGTGGTTAGAGTTCAGGGTTCGGGGTTCGGGGTTCGGGGTTCGGGGTTCAGGGGGAGAAAGTCGAAAGCGGTAGCTGAAACACTTGCTCCTTTCTCCTTGTAACTTTCTCCTTTTCCGCCTACTGCCTACTGCCCCGAGCCTTCTGCCTTCCGTCCCCCGCGACCGTCTCGCGTTCCTTTTTCTTTTCGGCGGCCACGACGTCCGTTTCGACGTCGGTTTCGACCGCGTCCAGTTCCTTTTCGGTCGGATCGACGATGTCGTCGGCGGCGATCTCGTGCAGTTCCTTGGCCCTGGGCGAGACGCCTTCCCAAATCGGATCGCTCAAGACGAGCGCCGTGACCGCGGCCAGTCCCACGTAGGCCAGCGTCGTCGACCACCAGCAAGGCGCCCATAACTTGACGGCCGTGCCGGACGATTTTTTCAGGTGCCAAACCATTCCCTTGCGTTCGATGCTCCAGATCTCGTCGAGGATCAGGTGCGACATGAAACCGATCACGACCGCGCCCGCCTTGTAGTAGCGCACCGGTAGCTCGCCCGTGTTGCACAACAGGAACGCCAGGCCGGCGAAAATCAGGCAGACGGGGATGCTATGGTAGATACCCCGGTGGATGCTGTGGTGCCGCAGGAAATGCCCCAGCCCGAAACGTATCAGCAGATAGAGCAACGCCCCGGCCAGGACCATCGACTCGTGGGTCCAGCCCAATTCCCGCGCGCGGTCGAAGAGCAGCATGGGCACGAAGGCCGCTGAGAAGCAGAGGCTCTCGCGCAACGGGATGCCCGGCCCGCTGTCCAAATCGGGGAGCATGCCCGACACGCTGCACAACCCCGTTGCCAGCAGGCAGGTCGGCAGCGGCACGTCGTACACGGCCAGCGCCGTCAGGCCATAGCCGATGCCCAGGAACGAACTGCCGCTGATATGGATCTTGAAACCGGGCATGGGACATCCTCCATGATTGCACGGGCCGCACGGGCCTGCGTGCGCGCAGCCGGGCGCGAGGGCGGTCTTGTAGCGGAAACCCGGCCGAACGCCAAGATCAGTAGGTCAGGCTTTCCAGCCTGACCAGCATTCGCGGGTGCTTCCAGACGGCAGGGCAGGGCGGGCAGGGCAGGGGGGTAGAGGTTATACTGCAAGCGGCCAAGAATGAGACATGGCTGGTGGCAGAGCGTAAGCGATGCCCCGGCTACATAGCGACCGGGGCATCGCTTAGGCTCTGCCCCAGCCACCGTGAACGTCTCATTCTCGGCCGCGTGCAGTATAGTCGTAGGAGGTGAACTTCTTCCGCGACGTCCATGCCTGATCGCCCTGAAGCCGCCTCGGTGATTCGCCGGGTGCTGATAGAAGGAGGGTAATTCAGCGTCCGGAGCGTCCGCACACCAGTGGGGGGTGGCTATTCGTCTTTCGCAAACTGTTTCAGCTATTCGACTTGCGCAGTGGATGCACCCATGCGCCAATGATCTGGGCCCAATGGCAGCGTCCGCACACCAATGGGGGGTACTACGATGCACGTCGCAAGTGGTGGCTGCCGTTGGCCTTATGGCACGAGCTCCGGATCGCGGCGACATCACTTCGCGCGGCGGCAGCGTCCGCACACCTGTGGGGGGTAACGTACCGCTTCACGCTCAAGGCAATCAGGGGCTTCTTCGTCAGAGGCCAGGGGCTTGCCCCCTGGAGTTTCACGTTGGTTTCTAAATCGAAAGCGGCCGCACTCCCACCGTCCGCGTCGCCCCGCCGGCTGCCTTTGGCAGCCGACGGGGCGACGCGCGGAAAGACCGGCAATCAGGGGAGTCTGCGTGTGTAGATACGAGCGTGAAACTCCAGCGGGCAAGCCCCTGGCCTCTTTACAAGATGTTTAGAACAACGAGGGCAACGCCCCTGGTGCGATCCCTAAACAACCGTTGTCAGCCCTGAAAGGGCGCGCTTGACGCGCGCCGACGCCTCTTGCGCTACGCGCCGTCGCCGTTGGCTCCGGGTTAAACGATCGAAAGGGCGCGCTCGGCGCAACGCCTCTTGCCCTCGTCGCGCCCTCGCGTCAAGCTGAATGTCATGTACGCGCCCCTCGCCAAGGTCGTGAGCCTGCTGAAGCCGAAACGGCGCTGGTTCCAGTTTTCGCTGCTCACGATGTTCGCCGTCGTCACCGTCTTCGGCGTTTGGCTCGGCCACTGGGTGGACCCGATCAGCAAACTTTGCCGCCAACTCCATGACGAAAGCGCGGACGTTCGGGAGGAGGCCGCGAAGCGCCTCGGTCAAATGGGGAGCAAGGCGAGAGCCGCCGAGTCGTCACTCGTCGACGCACTCAAAGACGAGAACTCCTCTGTCCGAAGCGAGGCCGCCGAGGCCCTATCGCGGATTGGCGGGGATTGGCGCGCCCTCGTGCCTCTGCTCGACGACGAAGACGCCGATGTCCAGCTTTCGGCGGCGAAGGGCATCGTTCACAGCGGCGGCGACTTTCGGCTGGTCGTGTTCAAGTTGTTGGATCACGCGTTCGATGACGGGAACTGGGGCATTGCGGAATTCCATCCCAACTTGGGTCCTGATCCCACGTTGGCGGCAGTTCCCCTGTTGATCGACGCGGTTGCCGGCCATGACGCCGCGCTAAAAGAGGCGGCGCATGAGATTCTGCGCGAGTACCTGCCGGTTCCCCCGATATCCGCCGTGCCGCTGCTGATCGAGTACTTGGCGCACTCGTCGCCCGACGCGCGGATCGCGGCGGCCGAGCAACTGCTGCGGCTGGGAACCGACGCGCGGCAGGCCGCTGGCCCGCTGCGCGAACGACTGCACGACCCCGATCGTCGCGTCGCCTTGGCGATGGCCGCGGCCCTGGGGGCGGTCGACTCGGCTGACCGCGAGTTTCTGGCGCTGCTGGTCGAGTCGTTGCGAGCTGACGATGAGGAGCTGCGCGATCGCGCCCTTACGTATTGCGCGGCACTGGGTCCGCGGGCGGCGGGAGTGGCGGGCGAATTACCGATGCTTTTCGACGAAGATCCCAATGATGAATGGTATACTGTACACGATGACTTCCATGTGTATTTACACCCCGTGTTGGAGCACATCGGGCCCGCGGTGCTGCCTCTTTTGAGAGCCATCCTGTCGCGCGGCAGCCGATCCGCGCGATTGAGGGCCGCCGTTGCGATTGTCGAGCTCGGGCCGCGCGTCCGCTGCCAGGCGCCGGAATTGGTGCCGGCGTTAACGGCCCTTTTGGACGATCTCGACAATCTCGACAATATGGAACAATGGGATGCGATGCGCGCACTGGGAGAAATCGGCAAAGACGCCGCGCCGGTGGTGCCTCGCCTCGTGAAATTGATTCAATCCGGCGCCGACGACGACAATCGAACCAGATCAATCGAGGCGTTGCGAAAAATCGGCGTGTTTGACGAAACGACCCGTACGGAGCTGACCGCCGCCTTGGGTGGAAGTCGGCCGGCCGATCGTCTGTTGGCGGCGCGGATGCTCGCGGCAGGCGGCGTGTCTGCCGGCGTGGTCTTGCCGACGTTCGTCGAGTTGGCCCAGGACGACGACCTGCGGATCGCCACCCACTCGTTGGGTCTTCTTGCCGATTCGCGATTGGGCCCGGCGGCGGCACCCGCGATGGATTTCCTGTTGGCCCAATTGACGACTGAGAACCAACGAGGATACCGTGACGTGTTCGCGGCAGACGTTCTAGGCCAGATCGGGCCGGTAGCCGTCGGGAGGCTAATCGAGGTTTTGGACCACCCCCGCCCGCGGACGCGAGCGCTCGCGGCGAAGGCGTTAGGCGAAATGGAACCAGCCGCCAACGGCGCCGTGCCGCGGTTGATAGGCCTGCTGGAAGACGGCGCAGGTCAGTTGGGAGACTGGGGGTGGAGCAACGAAGGGTGGCTGGCGCCGTTCGGTAGGCTCTATGGCGTAGAGATGACTGTCCGGTTCCAATGGGGCGATCCTATCTACGTTCGGGACGTTGCGGTCATCGCACTCGGCGTAATCGGTCCCGAGAGCCGCTCGGCGGTGCCGGCACTTGTGCGCTTGCTCGAAGAGCCTTTGGGCGAATATACTGGTTTCCATCGCTCGTTCGCGGCGTGGTCACTGGGCCGAATCGGCCCCGACGCGTTGCCCGCCGTGCCCGCCTTGATTCGCTTCGCCAATCTTCATAACGAGCGGCCGGAGGCCACTGCGGCCATGGCGCTGGCGCGCATCGACCCCGAGAACACCGCCACGATTGCGTGCCTGAAGAGATACCTGGAGGCGAGCACGCATCGTGCCGCCGCTTTTTTCGAAGACGAACGTGGGGAGGTCTGGATTTCCGACGATTTTCTCGATGTCATATGGGAGCTGGGTTCGCGGGCCGAGCCGCTTGTGGCCGACTTGCACATGGTCCTGGACGCTCCGCTGCTCGACAATGACCACCGCTGCCGCGCCGCCTACGCCTTGGCGTCGTTCCCCGCGGAAAGGGCGTCGGCAGTTCGGTATCTCGAGCTGGCGGCGGCGCACCACAAATGGAATTTTGCGGCAGCAGAGTTGCTTGAAAAGCTCAAGGCATCGCACACTAACCCGCGGCGCAAGCAAGGCAGGTAGTTACGCGCGTTGCTTGCGCCGCGGGTTAGTGTCGGACGTGTTGGGCCATGAATAATACGGGCTAGCCCGTATTATTCATGGCCCCGTAGCTGGCTTCGCAAGAAGTCAGAGGCCGTGGACGCGAGTTACGCCAGAATTCTTGCGAATTCTGCTACAGCACAGTGCGCAAGTTCCTCTCCGGACCATGAATAATCCGGGCTGGCGGCAATTTTTCATGCCGCCGGGCAGGGGAGTCAAGGGCAGGGCAGGGGGGCAGTTGGCAGTCGCTGACTTACCGCGCGCCGATCGGGAGGCGTGAAGATCGCGGCGTGTCGACGTCGACGAAGTGAGGGCGGCGAAGGTGCCTGCGGGACGTGTGGCGAACTTCGCGGGCTGTGTTCCCGCAGCGAAGGGGAGCACTTCGACAACGAGCCTTACGATTTGCCGGCGGCGGAGCCGTTGACCCTCGCCTCCTACGCGGCTGGGTCCGCCCCGGAGGTCTACCTCGAGCACCTGGCCGTTGGAGACGCCTTGGCGGAAATGCCGCTGCTCCTGTGCTGGGACCGGTACATCAGCGTGCCGCTGGAAACGACCTACCAGACGGCCTTCCGCGGCAGGCCGGTGTTTTGGCGCGCCGTCGATGTACCGGCGGTCGAAGCGGCTTTGACCACCGAACTCCTGTAGAATCCGTAGCGAGACGTCCGGCTGCGGCTCGCCCAGATCGTCGAGAGCCGTCGACGTGTTGATCGACACCCGCACGCCCGGCGTGGCCGCTTCATAGATCGTCAGCCAGAATGCGACCGGGGCGTTGTTGTCGCCATGCTCAGGTCCGGCGGGAGGTGGCATGTGGACGGCTCCTCCAATCAGTTCGGCTGTCGCGTCGGGCGGCATCGTTTCGTAAAGAGCGTGAAACGTCGCCCGGTCAAGTCGCTGGCCGGCGCCGAACGGCGGCACGGTCGCGGTTTCGCGCTTCTGGACGACGCTCATGGTCAAGTCCCTCCCTCGGCGTGACGTTCCCGCGCCGCGGCCAACCGCGCCACGAAGGCCGTGTGTTCGGGCGAGGCCAGTCCACGGTCCAGCGCGGCGTCCAAGGCGTCATCGTCGTCGAACAGCGATTGGGCGTCAAGCCAAAGCCCCGGCAGTACCACCGAGCGGTACACGCCGTCGGCGCCGGGCGGCACGACGACGAACCGATCGCCGCGCCGAACGTGCCAAACCACCTCGTCGGGATCCAACGCGACCACGACGTACTCCAACACGCCGGCGCGCTCGTAGTCGTCTCGCTTCGGGCCGAGGTCGATGCGTCGGCTGGAGCGGGCGATTTCCACCACGAATTCCGGAGGTCCCGCGACGTACTTGCCTTCCACTCGCGATGCGCCGCCGTACTCGGGAAGGATGCGGATGAAAACATCGGGTTGTGGCTCACCCAGTTCGTCGAGCAAGGCGGTGGCGCCGGCCAAGCCATCGACGCCCGGCGTGGCGCGAACGTAGCGCCGCAACAAGCCTGGGAGGCTGAAGCCGGATTTCCCGTGGTCAAGACTCATAGGCGAAGGCATGTAAACCATTCCTCCAATCAACTCGGCTCGAGTATCAGGCGGCATCTGTTCGTAGCGATCGTGGAAAGTCGCACGGTCGAGATGCTGGCCCGCAACCAGCGGCGGCACGGTTTCGGTTTCGTGGTTCTGAACGACGCTCATGGTGAAGTCCCTCCCTCACTGTGACCTTTCCGCGCCTCGGCCATCCGCGCGACGAAAGCCGCGTGCTCCGGTGTGGCGACGCCTCGATCCACGATCTCGCGCAGTCGGCCCCGGTTCTCGTCGAAGAGGGCTTGTGCGTCCAGCCATAAGCCCGGAAAAACGACCGAGCGAAAAAGCCCATCGGTGTCAGGCGATACACGGACGAATCGCTCGTCGCGGCGAACGTGCCAGTACGCTTCGTCCGGTTCCAGGCCGACCACGACGTATTCGCTCACGCCGGCGCGCTCGTAATCAAGGTACTTGGGCCCCAGGTCGAACTTCCTGGACGAACGCGCGATCTCGATCACCAGGTCGGGCGGTCCTTCCAAGTAGCCGTCAACGTGACGAATCCGCCCGCCCCATTCCGGTAGGATGCGAAGCAACACGTCAGGCTGCGGTTCGCCTTCGTCATCGAGAAACGTCGAGGCGTTGTGCGATACGGCAATTCCTTGCGTGAACTCCATGTAGCGATCAAGCCATACGGACACCCAATGATCCCTGTCGCCGTGGTCGAATCTCAAGGGCGATGGCATGTACACGACTCCTCCCACCAATTCGGCCCGCGTGCCGGGCGGCATCTGTTCGTAACGGTCATGAAACGTGGCGCGGTCGAGCCTCTGGCCCGCAACCAGCGGCGTCACGGTCGCGGCTTCGTGCTTCTGAACGACACTCATGGCGACGTCCCTCCCTCAGATCCAAGCGACCGTCGTTTCGCTTCCGCAAGTTTCGCCACGAAGGCCGCGTGTTCGGGCGTCCGGTTCCAATCCGACCACGACGTATTCCAATACGCCGGCGCGGTCGCCAAGCCACATGTCAACCCAATGGTTCGAGTTGCCGTGATCGAGCCTCAAGGGCGATGGCATGTAGACGACTCCTCCCACGAGTTCGGCCCGCGTGCCGGGCGGCATCTTTTCGTAACGCTCGTGAAACGTGCTGCGGTCGAGCCGCTGGCCCGCCACCAGAGGTGGCGCCGTGGAGGGGGTAGGGTGGTCGATCAGGCTCATGAGTCGTGCTCCTTCGAGCGGCCCCGTTCAAAATCCGCCGCTTGTCGAAATTCGCCGGTTTCCGCCGCCAATCTTTCGTCGCTCCGGCGGCGAAATTCGCCCTGCGCAGGCGGTGGCAGGGCAGGTTGAGTGCAACTGCCGGCGCCGCATCCGGCCGCGCCGGCCAGGCTGCCACCACAGCCGCCTGGAACCCATTATAGACCGGCGTCAGGGCGTATTGTAGACCGGCGGCCGGACCTGGGCCAAACTGCGATTCCCGGCTGTTTCCTGGGGTTCCAACCGAACATAAGAAACATTATCGGACGTTGCGGCCAGGCCCTGAAAACGCCTAACGCCTAACGCCTAACGCCTCCTGCTCGCCAGGCTCGACCGGGGCCTCCAGGAACACGCCCATCTTGCGGAACTTCTCGTACCGTGAAACCAAAAGCGCGTCGGTCGGTCGCGCGGACAACTCACGGATCGAACGCACCAGGTACATTTTCAGCCGGGTGGCCATCTGGTGGTGGTCGCGGTGGGCGCCCCCCAAGGGTTCCTCGATCACGTCGTCGACCACGCCCAGCCCCAGCAGATCCTTGGAGGTGATCTTGAGCGCGGCGGCGGCCTGCTTGGCAAAGGTGCCACTTTTCCACAAGATGCCCGCGCACCCCTCGGGGCTGATCACCGAGTAATACGCGTGTTCGAGGATCGCCACCTTGTCGCCGACCCCGATTCCCAACGCGCCGCCCGAGCCTCCTTCGCCGATGACCACGCAGACCACCGGCGTGGGCAGCCGCGACATCTCGAACATCGCGGTGGCGATGATCTGGGCCTGGCCTCGCTCTTCGGCGCCCACCCCCGGAAATGCGCCGGGCGTGTCGATGAAGCAGATCACCGGCAAGCGGTACTTCGCCGCCAGCTTCATCTTCGCCAACGCCTTGCGATAACCCTCCGGGTTGGCACAGCCATAGCGGCACTCCTGCCGTTCGGCCAACGTGCGACCTTTCTGCTGGCCCACGACCATGACCTTGTACTGTTCGAGCTTGGCGAAACCAGTCAGCAGGGCCCGGTCGTCGCCAAACGTCTTGTCGCCGTGCAGCTCGACGAACTCCTCGAACAACAGATTCAGGTAATCGATCGTGCGGGGCCGGTCGTCGTGGCGCGCGACCTGCACCCGCTCCCACGGCTCAAGTTGGCTGTAGACCCGCTTCTTGGTCTCCGCCAGTTCGCGGCGGAGGCGGCGAATGCCCTCGCTCGCCTGGGCTGAAAAGTCGCCGCTGGCTTCCAGTTCAGCCAGGCGGTTCTCCAGTTCGATGATCGGCCGCTCGAAGACGAGCCGGTGGTTGGTGGCAGCCATGATCAAATAGATTACCCGAGAAGTATAAGACTCGTTTTATTCGCCGGCGGTCGCCGCCGGCGGCGTCGGCGGCTTTTTGAACATCTGAATCGCACGGAACGTCTTCAAGAACTCGCCGACGTTCGCCGGCCGCGACTTGGGCCGCTTGGCCATCATCGCTTGCAGCAACTCCGAGAATTCCTGGGTCAGGTTGCGGTTGTACGCTTCGGCGGCCGGCACCGCCGCCCGCAAGTGCTTGGTCAACAGTTCGTTGCTGCTCACGCCGGTGTACGGCAGCCTTCCCGTTGCGAGATGAAAGATCGTGCAACCGAAGTTGTAGATGTCGGACGAGACGTCAAGCGGCTTTCCGAGGATCTGCTCCGGCGACATGTAGCTGCGCGTCCCCTGGACCTTCGCCCTGCGCGCGAGCAGCTTGGCCAGGCCGGTTTTCACGCGCACGGCCAGCGCGAAATCGATCAGCTTGACTTCGCCCTCGAGGTTGACGAGGAAATTGTCGGGCTTGATGTCGCGATGAACCCAGCCCTTGGAGTTGACGTATTCGAGGCCTTCGGCGGAGCGTTCGATGAGCGTGGGGAGCAGGAAGGCGATTTTGTCCAGCAACCTTTCGTTCTCGACCACCTGCAGGATGATCTCCTTCATGTTGGGATAGGGGAAGAACTCCATCACCAGAAACGGGATCTTATGGCTCACCGAGTAGTCGTCGATGCGAATCACGCGATCGTTTCTGAGCGCGCGGCCGACCGCGAACTCGTTCTTCATGGCCCCGATTTGTTCGCGGTCGCGGCGAAATTCCTCCAACAGCAGCTTGATCGCGCAGCGCGACTGGTCCTGGTCGTTGATCGCGGCCCAGACCTGGCATTGCTTGCCCGTCTTGATGATCCGCAATAAACGGTAGGGTCCGACGTACTGTTGGCCCGCGACTGACAAAGGAAAAGCTCCTGTGCGTTCCTCAAAGGACCGCGTGAAGTATAACCGGCCGTTGCAAGGGGAACAACGGAGAAAGGAGAAAGTCGGCGCGGTTCAGGGTTCAGGGTTCAGGGTTCAGGTGCGTTCCGCGCTCACGGAGCACTCGCTCGTAGACCTCGCGAGTGCGCCGGGTCATGCGCTCGTGACGGAATTGCTCGGTGAACAGCCTGCGACCTTCGCCGCCCAGCCGCGCGCGCAAGGCGGCGTCGGGCACCAATTCGTCGAGCGCGCGGATCAGCGCCGCGACGTCGCGCGGCGGCAGCAGGTAGCCCGTCCGCCCGCTGAGCACCACCTCGCGCGCGCCGTCGACGTCATAGCTGACCACCGGCTTGCCGGCGATCAGCCCCTGCGGCAAGACCCGCGCCAGTCCTTCACGCAAGCTGGCATGCGCCACAATGTCCATCGCGGCAATCAGCTCCGGCACGCGCGAGGAGGGAACCAGACCGGTCAACTGGAAGTAGCCGCCCAGGCCGGCCTCGGCGATCCGCCGCTCGATCCGTTCGCGCCAGGCGCCGTCGCCGACGAACAGGAACCGCGCGTGCGGGTGTTTCGCCACGACACTCCGAGCGGCCTCGATCACGTCGTCGTGCCCCTTGAGTCGGAACAAGCGCGCGATCGTGCCGATCACGACATGCTCGTCCGTATAGCCCAGTTCCCGGCGTGAGCGCGGGCGATGCCGTTCGGCCGCCAGCAACGGCTCGACCTCCATGCCGCTGTGGATGGTCGTAAAGCGCTCGCGCGGCGCGACTCCGCCGGCGACCATCAACTCGGTCATCGCGTCGGCCACGCAGATGAAGGCATGGCAACGCCGTGCCGCCCAGCGTTCACAGGCGCGAAAAAACGCTCGGGAAGCCGCGTTCTGGTACGGATGGAACGGCGCGCCGTGGACACCATGGACAATCGCCGGTACGCGCACGGCGCTGGCCGCGGCGCGGCCCAGCAGGCCCCCCTTGGCGCTATGCGTGTGGACCACGTCCGGGCGGTAGCCGCGAAGGATTCGTTTCAGCTCGCGGTAGCTCGTCCCGTCGCGCAGCGGGTGAATCGAGCGCCGAAGCGAAGGCACGACCTCCAACGGAACGTGGCTTGCCCGCGCCCGCTGAAGCAAGCTTCCCTCCGGTCCCAACGCCGGTCCCGTGATCAGCAGCACCTCGTCGCCGTAAAGCCGGATGAGATCCTCGCATGTGAGCAGCGTGTTCTCCTGCGCGCCGCCCAGAATCATGCGGGTGATGATGTGGGCGATACGCATGGGAAAGAAAGAGGAGAAAGGAGAAAGGAGAAAGTGTCAGGTGGCTGGGGCAGAGCCTAAGCGATGCCCCGGTCGCTATCGAGCCCGGATTATTCATGGTCCGGGGAGGAACTCGCGCACTATGCTGTAGCAGAATTCGCAAGAATTCTGGCGTAACTCGCGTCCACGGCCTGACTTCTTGTGAAGCCAGCTACGGAACCATGAATAATCCGGGCTAGCCGGGGCATCGCTTACGCTCTGCCACCAGCCACCACCAATGACCAATGACCAACTAGTAATCGACTCGAACCAGGCACAGCCCCTCCGGCGGCGCGGTCATGCCGGCGGCGCGGCGGTCGAGCGCGGCGAGCACTTCGCCGGGCCAGGTCTCGCCGCGCACGCCGCGGCCCACTTCCACCAGCGTACCCACAATCGCGCGGACCATGTTATACAAGAAACCGTCGGCCTCAACTTCCAAGATCACGAAATTTTCTTCGCTCCCCGGCGTCGCGCCCGCTGCGCGGGCTACGCCGATCTCGAAAATCGTTCGCACGCTGCTGGTGCGCTGCGGCCAGGCGCTTTCGAAACTGCGGAAATCATGCGTGCCGGCCAGCGCCTGGGCGGCGCGGTGCATCGCCGCGGCGTCGAGCTTGCGACGATAGTGCCAGGCGTGGCGGCGATGAAATACGTCGCGCACCGGCCCGTCATGAATCACGTAGCGGTATCGTTTGCGGATCGCGTCGTGGGTCGCGTGGAAGGCTGCGCGCGCCTCGGCCGCGGCCAGCACCACGATGTCGTCGGGCAGTTCGGCGTTGAGCGCCTTTCGCACCGTCTCGGGCGCCAGCTCGCTGGCGGTCGGGAAACTCACGACTTGCCCCAGCGCGTGGACACCCGCGTCGGTTCGTCCGCTCGCCACGACCCGGATCGCCTCGCCCGTCACATGGGCCAGGGCGGCTTCGAGCGCGTCTTGGAGCGTCGGTTGGTTCGGCTGCGATTGCCAGCCCGCGTAAGCGGTGCCGTCGTAGGCCAGCGTGAGTTTGAGCGTTCGCACGGAGGATGTGGTTAGTGGTTAGGGTTTGGTAAAGTGCCAGAAGCAAGATCCCAACCTCCAACCTCTAACCGCTGGATCGGTTGACTTGTTCCGTTCCGTTGCTTCCCACTTCCCACCCCCCTGCCCTGCCCTCGTCCCTGTCCCCTGTCCCCTGTCCCCTGTTCCCTTGCTCCCCCCTGCCCTGCCCTACCCTCGCGGGCCTGCCACTGGCCGGCGCCCCGCCGCGTGCCTGACGAGCAACTCGGCGATCTGCACGGCGTTCGTGGCGGCGCCTTTACGGAGGTTGTCGCTCACGCACCAGAAGGCCAGTCCGTTGGGGCTGGAAAGATCCTCGCGGATGCGCCCGATGAACACTTCGTCGCGGTCGTCGCAATTCAAAGGCATGGGGTACGACTTGGCCGGCAGATCGTCGAGCAGCACGATGCCCGGAAACGCCGCGAACAGCTCGCGCGCCGCGGCGACGCTCAGCTTTCGCTCGGTTTCCACCAGAATACTCTCGCTGTGGCAATTGCTCACCGGAACCCGGACGCACGTCGGGCAAACCTGGATCGTTTCGTCGCCCATGATCTTCCGGGTTTCAAGCACCAGCTTCATTTCTTCCGAGGTGTAGCCCTCGTGTTTGGGCGAGCCAATCTGCGGGATCAGGTTGAAGGCGATTGGGTGGGCGAAGGTTTCGTAACGGTGCTGATGGCCCGCCAACTGGGCGCGGATCCCTTGCTCCAGGTCGCGCTGGCCGGCCACCCCCGCCCCGCTGGTGGCCTGGTAGGTGCTAACGACCACCCGCTTAACGCGCGCGGCGTCGTGCAGTGGCTTGAGGGCCACGACCATTTGCGTCGTCGAGCAGTTCGGGCTGGCGATGATCCCCTGGTGCGTGAAGGCGGCGTCGGGGTTGACTTCGGGAATGACCAGCGGCACGTTGGGATTCATCCGCCAGTAGCCGCTTTCATCGACGACCACGCAGCCGCGGTCGACCGCCCAGGGGGCGAAATCGCGCGCCACCTCGTCGGGCGTGCTGCCGATCGCCAAATCGACGCCGTCGAAGGCCTCGGCTTTCAGTTCTTCGACCGGGAAGGCTTCGCCCTTGAAGGCGATCGTACGGCCGGCGGATCGCTTCGAAGCCAGGAACTTGATCGTCTCGAAGGGGAATGCTCGCTCTTCGAGCAAGCGCAAGATGATTCCCCCCACGGCGCCGGTGGCGCCCACGACGGCGATGGACTCGAACACTCAATGATCTCCCGTAGATTTCCCGCGGCGGAACTCGTACCTACCTGTTTCGACCCATAATTTCATCTGAAATTATGCCAAGTGACGAGTATTCCCCTTGCCCGGAATCGTGGCAAAGTCCCGCTAACTCGGATGGATCAAGACTACCGAGCAATCTTGCCAGCTTCGGGGCGGCATCCGACCTTGACTTGATCCGACCGATCTTCTGCGAGTGCCGATCAAGAAACCGCCGCACGTCCTTTAGCTCAGGAAGAAACGTCTTGTTCTGAAGCCGCCCGAACAGAACCTTCAGGTTTTCAGCCTTGTTCGGGTTTTGCGCCATCACATCCTCAAAACTGCGCGCGATTGGAGGCGGCTTCCTTGTCGAGGCACGCGGCTTGGTCTGCTTGAATTCGGTCAGTTTGCGATATAGTTGCTCCGCGGACATGCCGAGCTTGCGTGCCAAAGCCGCAAGGACGGGCCCCTCTCCAAGCTTTGCCAGCAGTAGGATGACCTCGTGTTCCAGGAATTCGTTGGCAGCCACGCTTACGCTTTCTTTAGCTTGATGGACGCAAAAAACTCGTCAAGGAACCGGCTGAATTCGGATGTGACCTCGTACCGGACATAGCTCGTTTGCCCGATTGGCGTACCCTCTCGTGCGGATTTTGGGTACGACGCTGAATACCTAACGGGCATACTGTTCAAAAAGCTGGACGATCGTGGGCTTCTTGTCGCGCAGGTGCTTGATGTACTTTTCTGGGGTCAAGAGACCTTGCGATAGATTTGCCTGGGGATCGAGATCTACCGCAAGTGTTCTCAGGCCGCTCTTGTCAGCCGCATGTGCAATTTGTGCCGCGAGCGTGGTCTTGCCAACCCCGCCTTTCATGTTGATGAGACTCACGGAAATCGCCATTGTAGTTCCAAGTCGGCATTGGCTTCGAGGATTGGTTTTCGTCTCCGTTCGCTTGGCTTCCGTGCGACAACCGGCACTTGGAGCCATGGTTCCGCGTCCGCTCAAGCCGGACCTGGGAGCGCGGAACCAGCCGCGGTGGGGCTTAAAGGCTCGATGGTGGCGACGTGCAACAGTGAGCAGATACGGAATTCAGACGGGACGCCCTCGTCCGTCTGATCCAAGCCGACGAGCATATCGGTATGGGTCAACCAAGCCATCTCCGGATGTCGAACATCGTACATCGCACCGCTCGACATCACAAGCCGGAAAGGCTGGAATGGCCTATGCGCCAGGAGTTCGCGAAAAGTTTTCACCGTCATATTCGCCAGCGTACCTGCGCGCCTAGCGAATGTCAATGACATCCATTCCTTGATCACCCGTCCCTCGTAGTGTATTGGTTCAGCCGCCCCCCCCTGCCCTACCGAAAGGACTCGCGCGTCGTCAAGGATCGCCATAGCCCCGTTTCGGCGGATTTGGTACAAGGCTCCTGGCGGCGGTCCCGAAACCGCCGCCGAGAGCCTCGAACCGGCGGAGCGAAACGATGGCAGCACGGAAAGTCGGTCCCTTGGTCGGTTTTATCGTCGGCGTGTCGCTCTGGCACGCCGCCGGTTGCGGCACGATCACGCCTCCGTGGCGAACTTCCGCCGTCGCCGCCAGCAAGCCGCCGGACGAAGCGGGGCTTGATCTGGCCAAGCTGCCCACGGGTCTGCGTGTGGCGCTCGAGTCAGGCATGTTCCGCGACGACAACGGCAACGCGATTGACGTAACTGAAGACAAAGGTTCATTGGACGGGCACTCCCCTGCCCTGCCCCGGCCCACGAAACAGGCAGGGTCATTTTGACGCAAAAAGCACGCGCGTTGCGCGGCAACGATCGTGCAAAAGAAACGATAGCGAAGCGAAAAAAAACGATCTCCGATAACCCCATGACGTCGGAGCGAGCCGCGAAAGCGGCATCCAATTGCCTCCCCCCCCTTCGCCCTACCCCACGCGCTTTTGGATCGCTTGGGAGGGGTTTCGGAGTCGTTTTTTTTCGCGCAGCGCCGAGGCGATGAGTTCCGGGAGCACCCAACGACCACCAATTATCGCCGACCCTGGCCGCGAGACGGCGCATGCCGCGGCCGGGACCGCGGAGGTTTATCGCTTTCGTGCCGATCCCGAAGACACCACGACGAACTGCTCTCAGTCGCCGCCGGGGCTTTGCGTGCGCCTTTGGTTGCTGTGGGGTCTCGCGGAAACCGAGACGATCGCTTATGTCGGTGGCAAACAGAACCTGTCGACATCGAACGGCTATGGCACCTGCTGCTCTTCGGCAATCCAAATCATCACACCGTCGCAGGGTTCTGGAACAGTCGTTGAAAAACCGCCCGCCTTTTTTTGATTGACACGTAGAGCGAAAATCGAAATCGTGGCATGGCGGCGCGGGTCGGGGGAATGCTTGGGACGGCTTCAGTGTACCGAACCCGGCTGGCGGCCGAAAGCCGGTTGAGGCCGTCACTCCAGCAGCCTCGCGTCGAGCCAGTCGGCGTGGTCGAGCTCGTCGCCCCGTTCGGCGAAGTCGACGACCAGACTCAGCCGCTTCGCGCCGGTGACGTCGACCGAGATCGGCACGACCGGCGTCCGGCCTCGCACGACGGGGCTCTTGTAGGCTTCGCGGTCATCGACGAAAACCCGAAACACGACGCTGCCGCGCCCCTCGGTGCGGTCATCGACCGCCAGCTCGGCGGCGAAACGGGTGTAGGGCTTGCCGTCGATGCGGTACGTCAGCCGCGAAGCGCTGTGCATGCCGATTCCCTTGAGGTGCATCCGGCCGCCGGCGCGGAGCCGCGAGCCGGTAACGCAGGCGTCGGCGCGGTAGGGCCAGCCCAGGTTCAAAAAGGGAACGTGGCGATAACTCTCGGCCTTCAAGTCCGAAAGGTAGACGGCCCGCCCGCCCAAAGGCTGCAACAAGACGACTTTCTCCGCCGCCGCGGTCAACTCGAAGGCGCCCGCCAACTCGACGTGTACCTGACGGTCGTCGAGCGCGAGCGATTCGGCGACCAACAAGCTGCCGTCGCGAAAGCCGGTGACGATGCGCAAGCGCTCCGAGCGTGGGACGGCCAACCGCGAACGATCGAACACGACGGCGGCGACCTTGTCGAACTCCGGCGCGATCGGTCCCACGTTGGTCTCGAACTCGACCGCCGTCGCCGTCAGTCGCACCCACTGCCCAACCAGTTCGTCGCCGTTGACCAGCAG
>DATKSN010000313.1:0-15381 GCA_035531595.1 Pirellulales bacterium
TGCCGGGCGCGCGGACTGGCGACCGCCGCCCGCCAGAACGGCCCATTCGGTTCGCATTTTTCGGCGAAATCGCTGCATTGGCCGCCGATGGGCCCGGCTGCGGGCCGATCGCGGTTGCGGACGCCGGAGGGTCGTGATGGCTTGGTCGCCGCCCGCCGGCGCAGCCGTGACGTGAAGCGGTAAAAAGTGTCATCGCCATCGATACCACGGACCAATGACAACCTGACCTCGAACCCAATTCCATTCTACCGCTGTACGTTCGTGCGGGCAAGAGGCGGCCACACGAACCCGCGGCGCAAGCAAGGCGAATCTGGCCCCGCTCCGAGCGGATCCGTGTTGCGGCTCTATGTCGTCCCTTCGGGACTGTCGTCCGAAGGAATCCGCAATCCAGTGTTACCCCAAAACCGGCCGTTTTGAACCAAGCCGAAAAACGGGTGGATTCGCGGGTGCGTGGCTACTAGCCGGAAAAACTGCTTCACCGTGCCAGGCAAGCTGGCAGGGGTCGCTCGAAAAGATGTGTAGAACAGCTTGGCTGAACCCGATTTTCTCCCGCCGCCGTCCGTGCGCGATGGGTCGGTTAGTTTTTCCGGCGTTCGGCCATTTTGGCCCGTTCGCCGGGCATTTCAACCTTGGCCCAGAACGGGTGCTGGCGGTCGCCGCGGGTGCGGGCGTCTTCGAGCATCACCTTCAGGTCGGCTTCGACGAAGCCGTCGTCGAGCCGCGCTTTCGTTCCGTTCATGGTGAGCGTCGTCTTGCGATTGAAGTCGATGATCCCCGGTGAAAGGCAAAACGTGACCTTGCCGGCCCCCGTGGTGACGTTCAAGCCGTTGTTCGCGGTGGCTGTGGCTTTCGTCAACGAGGGCCGCGTGCCCTTCGGAGGCGGCCAGTGCTGCGGGTCGGCGACGGTCTTGGCGGGAAACTCGTCGAGTTCGACCCACCAGAAGTAATTGTCGCCGGTCCTCATGCTGCGGCCGTTGAATTCCTTGGGGTAAAAATCGCGGTGGTAGCGGCCCATCCAATCGAACAGCCGCTGGATCTCGTCGGAAAAGTCTTCGTGCCCGCGCCCTTCAAACTCGACCGCCGTGACGTTGTAGCCGCGGTTCATGTAACGGTCGAAGTCCTGGGCGTTGTGGGCCGGCTTGTCGCCGTCCAACTCGCCGCCCACGAAATAGGCGTGTACGTAGCGGCCGTTCTCCCAGATTCGCGAAATGAACTTGTCGGCGCGGGCGACGATCGGAATCACGCCGGCCCACAGGTCGGGATGCGCCAAGCCAATGTCCCAAGCGGCGTCGCCACCCATCGAGTGGCCGCTGAGAAACACGCGGTCGGCGTCGATCGAAAATCGGCGGCAGGCGTCGCGGAGCGTGTTGAGCACGGCTGCGTGCTCGGCGTCGGAAAACTGGTAGCCTGATTGCTCCCGCGTGGCCCACGCCGGCGCAATGACGATGTAACCGTGCCGCGACGCTTGTCCGAGCCGCATGGGGCCGGCCGACCACGGCCCGGCCCACCATTCGATCTGCTGCTCGGGCGTCGTCGCCGCGCCTCGCAACGTGATGATGGTCGGATAACGCCGGTACGGATCGTACTCGGGCGGAAGCTGTACGTAATAGGTGAGCGGTGGCTCGTCGGCCACAGCGTCCACCTGCAACTCGAAAAAGCCGGGCCGTTCCTGGTCGGGCTCGGGAATCGGCAGCGGAGGCCGCATGTGCGCCAGCAGTTTGGCCACCAATTCGGGCGTGGCCCCTTCCTGGGCGTCCAACTCGAGCAGGATTTCCTTGCGGCGGGCTCTCACCGGCTCGGCCAGGTAACGGCGCACCAGGTCGCGGGTTTCAAACAGCGACAGGGCCACCGGCAACTTTCGCACCGCGTCGTTCGTTCCGACCAGCCAACCGCTGACGGCCAGGGCCACCTTTTCCTCGATGTCGGGCGCGCCGGCGAATTGGAGAAAGGCCGCCATCCGGCCCAGCGAGTTGATCGTCAGGTCCGTACTGATCTCGTTGACGACCCTCATGAGCCGCCGGCCCTGGCCGGCGTCGCCGGCCGCCAGCGCCGCGACGTCGGCGCCGAGCCGCTTGACGATTTCGGCGCGCAGGTCACGCTCGCGGCGACTCGCCTCGATCGCTTGCTCGACCGCCTTCAGAATTTCACCCGCCACGCCCGCATCGGCGAAGTTGTTTCGCCATTGAAGCAGCCAATCGTCGGCCAATTGGTGCTGGCCCGCGCGGCGGCGGAGGTTGATTTCGGACAGCATGCGGCGGGCGCTGGCTTGCCTCAGCTCGCGCAAGATGGGCGCGAATTGCTTTTCGCTTTCCGGGAAGTCGCTGATGACCCGCTCGAGCTCTTGCTGGGAATCTTCGTAACGTTCGCTTTGCAAGAGCAGCCGCACCAACTTCAGGCGATCGTCGATTTTCGTGGCGTCGATCTGGCGCGCGAGAATTTTTCGCAGCGTGTCGGGCGGGATCGCGCTGGTGGCGATCCGCATGTCCCAGATGAAATTCTTCGTACCGGCCTGCTGCAGCGCCTCGACCTTGGTCCACTGGGGCGTGATCAGGGTGATCCCCTGAACCACGCTGATCGGCTGCCCGCCGGCGTTCATGGTGACGGTGCGGCGGCCCCATTCGTCCCAAGGCGCCACGGCGAGGAAGGCGCCCAACTGGGCCACTTTTCCACCGTTGCGCGTGGCGCGTTGCGCCACGTTGAAGCGTACCAAAGCCGGGCCCGCGTCGGGCCGGCCCGCCTCCCTTACCAGTGACTTGGGTAGGAATATCCGCCGCAGGTCGTCGTCGATCAGCACGATCAACCTGGGATCGGGAGCGCCTGCCGGAGGCGCGATCAGCACTTTTTCAGCCATGCTGGCCACTTTCGCCATGCGGCCTTCGAGGACTCGGCCATCCTTGAGCACGAACCGGTCGGCCCGCGCCTCAATGGAAACAGCCAAAAGCGCGAGTGCCAGCACGGCCGACGAACGCCCCCGGCCTGGTTGTTTGCGCGGCATGGATGGCTCTCCTCGGTGCGGAAATGCTTTCTCCATTGTCCCTGATGGCCGGAGCAAGTCAATGCTCTCAGCCGATTCTGTAGGGAACGCCCTCCGTGGCGTTCCATGAGGCTGGTGCGACGTCGACTCGCTACGCCGCTCGTCCATCGTGAAACTCGGTCGCCCACCGGTTTTGTTCCAGGTAGGGGGCGAATGGTCCGCTGCCGCAGAGCCAACGGCCGAACTGGTATCTGAGTGTTCGGCTCCAGTGCAGCGGCTCGTGAGCGTAGCGCGCAAGCAACGACCGATAGTGCTCGAATCGCGCCGCGGTGACCGGCGGATGGTCCTCGCGGAAGGCGACGGCCCAGACCGAGGCGGGCCGTTTCTTGGGACCGTGCCAGCCCATGATTCTCTGTGGATACTTTTCCAGCAACAGGTGCAACGCTTCGGGCGTGAACCGCCAATAGTCGCTGGGGTGATTGTGAATGTGGAAGAAAAACGGCACGGAGACCAACAAGGCCCCGTCGGGACGCAGGACGCGATGGATCTCGTCGAAGCCGCGCCAGAAACGCGGCACATGCTCGAACGTGTTCATCGCAATCACGGTCCCGACCGAGACATGGTCATGGCTCAACGATTCCACGTCGGCCACACGATCGACCCCCGGACCAGGCCGCATGTCGACGCCGACGTAGGGCTTGTTCGGAAATAACGAGCGGAGGTTCGCCCAGTCTTCCTGTCCCTCCACCTGGTACGAACCGATTTCCAGCACCGGAGCCGGTAGGTCAAACGCCTCGGCGACCGCGCGGGCAACACCGCTTTCGAAAAGATTCATGGCAAGGGGAACTCGAGTGTGAAAGGTTGGCCGCCGCCCCCGCGCCGGCCTCGTCAGGCCGCGCCGCGCCGAGGCGGTTCCAGAGGAGTGGTCGGCCGTAATATCGGCGTGATGGATGGCGGATCTTGAGGCCATCTCGCATCGGCGGGGGCTTAAGGTGAAGCTGCGTCAGCGGTTGGCGTGAGTCCCGCGGTAGTGGTATAATGCAAATGAGTGCTTTGCGAATTGCCAAAGGAGACGCCATGAGAATCGAAACGGCTCGCATTGTCGATTCTGGCCGGGGTCCGCAGATCGAAGGGCACCGGCTGACGGTGATGGATGTCTTCTATTACCTGCACCGCGGTCACGACTTCGACTTCATTTGCCGCGCTCTGCCGAGCCTGGCTCGCGAGCAATTCGACGCTGTCGTCGCGTACGTCAACGAACACCACGACGAGTTGGTCGAAAAGGATCGTCAAGTCGAGGAGCGCATCCGGCGGGGAATTGCCCAGCAGAAGGCCAAGGGGCTGTACCACGAAGTCGACGAGTCGGTCCCCGTGGAGAAGCGGGCAGAGCGGCTTAAGGTGAAGCTGCGTCAGCGGTTGACGGCGCAAGCGGAGAAAAACGGTGGCCACTCTCCTCGTTGACGCCAATCTGGACGGTCATGCCGCATTACTCGACCTTCGGCTCCGTACCGACACCTGGCGCGAGTTCCGCGACTATCTCGACATCCAATTCGTCCGCTTCGAGGAGGCCGGACTCAAGCGAACGGCCAAGGATGACGCCGTGTGGCGGTTGTGCCAAGAACGAGGCTACTACTTGCTCACCGCCAACCGGAATTACGAATCGACCATGACGCGCTCGACCGAGAAGCCGCTGCGAACGGCGATGCCGCCCGCTCGCGGTAGAATCCAATCGCGGTCATCATGTCCTGTTCACGCCGACGGCGCCTTCGACCGCCGCCAGTCCGTTGCCGGTCGCGTCGGCGACCCGCGCCGTCCCGACGTCCACCTCGACGTGGTGGTCATACCGGTCGTCGACCAGCGGCACGAATCGTTCCGGCTGATCATGGCCGTCGACGACGACGCGCTCAACCGAGGAGCCGCCGCCGCCGTTGGTGACCGTGATGTGATAGAAGGTTTCGCGGTAGCGGTAGTGGATCTTGAAGGATGACCAGTTCCGCGGAAAGCATGGCGCGAAGCGGAGCTTGTCGACGTCCAATTGGAATCCCAGCAGCGATTCCGTGATCAGGCGGTACATCCAGCCGGCCGAGCCGGTGTACCAGGTCCAGCCGCCGCGGCCCGTGAGGGGCGCGACGGCGTAAACGTCGGCCGCCACGACGTAGGGTTCGACGCGGTACACGGCGATCGCTTGCGCGGTGGCGGCATGAGTCACCGGGTTGATCAGCGAAAAGAGCTCCCATGCGCGGCGTGAATCGCCCATCGCCGCGAAGGCCATCACCGTCCACACGGCCGCGTGCGTGTACTGCCCGCCGTTCTCCCGCACTCCGGGCACGTACCCCTTGATGTATCCGGGGTTCAAAGGCGACTTGTCGAACGGCGGTTCGAGAAGTTGGATCAGGCGGGCGTCGCGGCGGACCAGAAGACGGTCGACGCTGTTCATCGCGGTCAGCGACCGGTCGCGCGTGCCCGCCCCCGAAAGGACCGACCAACTTTGCGGAATCGAGTCGATCTGGCACTCCGGGTTCGAGGCCGATCCCAGCGGAGTGCCGTCGTCGAAATAGGCGCGGCGATACCAGTCTCCGTCCCAGGCGTGCTCTTCGATGTTGCCCCGCAACCGGCCGGCTTCGATCGTGTACTTGTCGGCGACCGTGGAGTCGCCGCGGCGGCCCGCCAACTCGGCGAACCGCGTCAGTACGTCGTAGAGAAAGAAGGCCAGCCAGACGCTTTCGCCTTGGCCCCGCGCGCCGACCAGATTCATCCCGTCGTTCCAGTCGCCGCAGCCCATCAGCGGCAGGCCGTGCGCCCCGAAGCGCAGGCCGTGGTCGATCGCGCGGACGCAATGCTCGTAGAGCGCCGCCACGTCGCCCGAAACCACCGGCAAGTCGTAATACGATTCTTCCTCCGGCCGCACGGGACGCGCGTTGAGGAACGGCAGGCGCTCCTCGAGCACGCCGGTGTCGCCGGTCGCCGCCACGTAGCGGCAGGTCGCGTAGGGAAGCCAGAGGTAGTCGTCGGAGAAGTGCGTGCGCACTCCCCGGCCCGAGGGCGGGTGCCACCAGTGTTGCACGTCGCCTTCGTGAAACTGCCGCGCCGCGGCGCGGAGCAGATGTTCGCGCAGCACGCTGGGTTCGACATGCACCACGGCCATCGCATCCTGCAACTGGTCGCGGAAGCCGAACGCGCCGCCCGACTGATAGAAGCCGGTGCGACCCCACATCCGGCAGGAAAGAACCTGGTACACAAGCCAGCCGTTGGCCAGGAAGTTCACGGCCGGGTCGGGGGTTTCCCAGTACACCGTGCCCAGCGCCCGGCTCCAGTAGTGCCACACGCCCTCCAAAGCGCGCTGGGCGCCGGCCGCCCCCCGGAACCGCTGCGCCAGGTGCCGCGCGTGGGCTTCGTCCTGCGCGCTGCCGAGGATGAACACGATGTCCTTCTGTTGTCCGTCGTCCAGCTCAAGGGGAACCTGCATCGCCGCGCAGGGATCGAGTCCCGCGCCGACGCGGCCCGAGAGCCGTGTTCGGCGCAGCGCGGCGGGGTTCGCCGGCATGCCATTGCGGCCGAGAAACTCCGTGCGGTCGCCGGTCACGGTTCGCACCGTCTCGCTGCTATCGACGAACACGACCCGCTCGGCGAATTCCGAACTGTAGGCGTTGCGCGCGAAAAGCGCGCCCGTGACCGGGTCGAGCTCGGTGACCACATGCGGCAACGTCTTGTCGCGCAGATCGCCGAGCACCCACTCCCAATAACCGGTGACCGACAGGCGGCGTGTCCGGCCCGAGCGGTTGGTGATCCGCAGCCGGGCGAACTTCACGGGTTCATCGGCGGCGACGAAAATGGAGAGCTCGCTCACGATGCCGTCGTCGGCGTATTCGAAGATGGTGTACCCGAACCCGTGACGTGCGACGTAGGGCATTTCACCGCGGGCCGGAAGAGGCGTGGGCGACCAGAAACGACCGGTTTCCTCGTCGCGGATGTAGATCGCCTCGCCGCTGGTGTCGGCGACCGGGTCGTTGTACCAGGGAGTCAGCCGGAACTCGTGACTGTTTTCCGACCAGGTGTAAGCGCCGCCGCTCTCCGATACGACGGTGCCGAAGCGCGGATTGGCGATCACGTTCACCCAGGGGGCCGGCGTCGTTTGCGAGGGGCCCAGCAGCGTGACGTACTCCTTGCCGTCGCGGCTGAAACCGCCCAGCCCGTTGAAAAACGTCAGATCCCGCCGGGGAATCTCGGCCGGCGGCGCGGGTTCGCTCCGGCGACGCAACGGTTTCAACGCCGGCAGCAAAACGTCGCCCCGGCCGCGACGCTCCGCCTGCTCGCGCAGCGTTCCCGCGTCGTCCAGCAGCACCACCCGCGCGACCGTCTGCAGCAACGCGCGGTCCTCTTCCGACATCTGTTCGCCGCGGCGCACGAAAATCCCCCCCGGCTTGTCGACCAGCGACGCTTCCGGACTGGCGGCGATCAGATCCATGATCGTGTCTTGCAGCGCCTGGCGATAAACCGAATCGTCCTCATTCCAAACGACCAGGTCGACGGCGAGCCCTTTCATCCGCCAATAGGCGTGGGCCTGCACCGCCTGGCGCACCAACTCGATTTTCGCGTGGTCGCGAATACGCACCAGCACGATCGGCAGGTCTCCCGAGATCCCGTAGCCCCAAAGGCCCGATTGGGCGCGCCGGTTGCGGCTCAAGATGGCGGCCTTGGCGCGGCGCAAGGCCGAGGCGTAGATCACCGAACCGGCCAGCCGCCCGTAGGCCTGGGCGTCGGCCTCCGTGGCGTTGAGCTGCCGAAGCAGGATATGGCTGTGCGTCCAGGCCAGATCGAACACCCGGTCGGCAAGGTGCGGGTCGTAGTATTTGTTCATCATGGCCGTAACGGCCTCGCGCGTCTCCGCCGCGCCGGTGACCAGGTCGACCCGCACCGTCTCGTTCGGCTGCAGCAAAATGACCTGCCGGATGCAGACCACGGGATCGAGCACCGGTCCCTGGCTGTCGGACAAGGGCGCGCGACGCTCCAGCGCGGCCGGAGCGGCCAAGGTTCTGCCTCGGCCGATGAATTTCATGCGATCCGTTTCGAACGAGGCCTCGCCCACCGTCGTGCCGCGAACCGTCATCAAGTGCATCAACCACGGCGGCCGCTCGTCGTCCGAGCGCGGCCGGCGAGTGCAGAGGATGGCGTTCCGGTCCCTGACCAGTTCCGTCTGGATGAACAGGTTGCTGAACGCCGGATGGGCCAGATCCTGGCCCGGCGGGGCCAGCACCACCTCGGCATAGCTGGTCACCTCGATGGTCCTGGGCGATTCGGACCGGTTCGTGAGCGTGATCCGGCGCAACTCGACGTCGTCCTCGGGCGAGACGCTGATCTCCGTGTGCGCGTCGATCCGTTCATCGCGCCGGCGGAACTCGGCGCGGGCCTGGGTGAAAATCGCCTGGTATCGTTTGGTGTACGCGAGCGTCGGTTGCAAGGCGGTCGACCAGACCTTGCCGCTCTCCAGATCGCGCAGATAGCAGAACGATCCCCAGTCGTCGCGAGTGGGGTCTTCACGCCAGCGCGTCACTTGCAGTTCGCGCCAGCGGCTGTAGCCCCCACCGGCGCTGGTAATCACCACATGATAGCGGCCGTTGGAAAGCAAGTGGACTTCCGGCGCCGCCCCGCTGGGGTCGCTGAAGACCCGCATCGTCCCCTCCTCTTCGGCCGACGCGGAGCGCGTGGCGCCGGCTTCCGCGACGTGGGGAAATACCGGCGCGCTGGCCTTGGGCACGCGCTCCTGCAACAACAGATCGGCGGCCCGCAACATCGGATCGGATTCGAAGCGGCGTTGCATCGGCTTGTCCAGCAACAGATACGCCAGCGACAGCAGGCTCATGGCCTGGTGGTGGGCCATGAACTGCCGGACGGTGACCCGCTTCGCGCCCCGCGGCACCCGCGCGGGCGTGAAGTCGATGGCTTCGTACAGTCCGTAAGCGCCCTCGAAGCCCTCGGCCGCCAGCCGTTCCAGGTTGCGGCAGGCGGCCTCCGGGGCCACCATCAGGGCCAGCGCGCTGGCGTAGGGTGCGATCACCAGATCCTCGGCGAGCCCGCGCTTGAGCCCCAGTCCGGGCACCCCGAAGGCCCGGTACTGATAGTTCATGTGCAGGTCGAGCGTGTTGTAGCCCGACTCCGAAATACCCCACGGCACCCCGCGCTGGCGGCCGTAGTTGATCTGCCGGCGCACCACCGCCTTGTAGGTCCGGTCCAGAATCGTGTTCTCGTAGGTGGGCATCACCAACAGCGGCATGACGTACTCGAACAGCGAGCCGCTCCAACTCAACAGCGCCGGCGTTCCGCTGGTCGTCGTGAGCATCCGGCTCAGCGCGAACCAATGCTCCTGGCCCACCTGGCCCTGGGCGATCGCAACGTAGCTCGCCAGCCGCGCCTCGGACGCCAGCAGATCGTAGAAGCCGGCGTCGAGGCGCCGATCGTCGACGTTGTACCCAATCGCGAACAAGTCGCGCGACTTGTCGAACAGGAACAAAAAATCGACGTCCGCCAACTCCTGGCACGTTTCGGCGATATGTTCGAGCGTCCTCATTCTCTCGGTGGCTCGCCGCGAGGCCTCGACAATCGCGTGACGCAGTTGCCCCAACCCATCGTTCAGTCCGCCCAGTTGAGCGACAATCGCGTCGAATGACGGCAGCAGCGACGACGGCAATGCCGCCACCTCTCGAAGGTTTGGCACCTCGTCGAGCCGCGCCAACAGCGACTTCAACTCGTTGATTTGCCGCGGCCGCTCCGCCGAGCCGTTGCGCCACGAATCTTCGGGAAGCGGCGGGAGCTCCGCCCAGGGGGCCAGTTGCGACAGATCATTCCGATGGTCGACGCACGAGCGCTCGAAGGCCCGGGCCCACCCTTCGAGATCCTTGTCGGCTTCCGTGGCGGCCGTAATCTCGGCCGCCGCCGTCACGAGCCGCGCCAGCATCGCCGCGGAAGCGTTCAGCGTGACCGGTTGATGCTCGACCAGATCGTCGACGAGTCGCTCGATCTTGCGTATGACGTCGGCGGAAACCAGTGGGACGCGGGCCTGCCGCGGGGTTGTGCGTAGCCCGCGGGCAACGTCCAACAGCACGCGGGCCGTGTCGCGCAGTCCACCAAAGGCCCGCAGCGGCAGTACCTTGGCCTCCGCCAACTCCAGCAAGCCGCGGCGGAGCACCAGCAGGTGTCCCACAAGGTTTCCGCTGTCCACCGTCGAGACGTAAAGCGGGCGCAAGGGCGCCAGTGAACGCGTGTCGTACCAGTTGTAGAGATGGCCGCGGTAGCGCTCCATCCGGGCCAAGGTGTCAAACGTCTTTTGCGTGCGATCGAGCAATCGGACGACGGAACAATAGCCAAAATCATAGGCGGCCAGATCCGCCAGCAGCCCCATGCCAATGTTCGTCGGGCTGGTACGCGACGCGATGGCCGGGGCCGGCTGTTCCTGGAAATTGTCGGGCGGCAGCCAATTCTCTTCCTGCGTGACGAAGTCTTCGAAGTAACGCCACGTCAGCCGGGACAACTTTTCCAGAAATACGCGCTGCGGGACCGACAGGCGAACCGGCGGAGGGGCCAGCGTCCGGCTTAGCCACCAGGCGACGGCCGGCGAGATGAACCATAAAGCCAGCAGTGGCCCCGCGATCGGCAGCATGTCGGCGCGGAACCGCGCCAGCAGCGCGGTCGCCGCGACGGCAACCGCCGGCGCGACGCACATCGAGCGGAAGAAGCCGGGTAAATCGGCCGGGGCGCCGCGCTCGGCGCTGCGGGCGGTTTTCCACTCCAGCAGGTTTCTTTTCGTCCAGACGACCCGCGCCAGCGTTCGCACGATCGCATCGAGGCTGATGTACGCGTCGTAGGGCAGGAAAACCAGCGCGAAGAGAACCTGCGCCGCTTGTTTGCCCATGGCGCCGGAGGTCGCGCGAAGGTGCGTCGCCGGCGGCAAGTCGGCCGGCTTGCGGACCAGTTCCGTAGCGAGCGAAAGCAGCGGCACGGTGCCGAGCACCACCAGCGCGAAGACGGTCGCGGCCGTTCCCAGCGGTGGGCCGACCAGCAGCCAACAACCCAAAACGAGCGCCAGCATCGCCGGCGGCACGAGGCTGCGCCGAAAGTTGTCGAAGATCTTCCACCACGACAACGACGAGATCGGGTTGTCGGCCCGCTCGGCGCCGAACCTGGGAACCCAGGGCAGCAGCCACCAGGCGATCTGCCAGTCGCCGCGGATCCAACGGTGGCGGCGGCTGACGTCGGCTGGGTAGCGGGATGGATACTCCTCGTACAGTTCGATGTCGCTCAACAGCGCGGAGCGGGCATGCGCGCATTCCAGCAGGTCGTGGCTCAGGATGGCGTTCTCGGGGAACCCCTCACAGCTTTTCGCGAAGGCGTCCAGGTCGTAGATGCCCTTGCCGACGAACGACCCTTCCCCGAACAGATCCTGATAGACGTCGGACACGACCCGCGTGTAAGGGTCGACGCCCGCGTCCCCAGCGAAAAGACGCACGAACCACGATCGCTGCGCGCTCGGCAGGCTCACGCCCACGCGCGGCTGTAAGATGCCGTAGCCCTCGACGACACGGCGGTGCTTCGGATCCCACACCGGCCGGTTGAGCGGGTGCGCCATCGAACCCACCATTTTCCGCGCCGAATCGCGCGGCAATTGCGTATCCGTGTCGAGTGTGATGACGTACCGCACCTCCGGCAGCACGATCGTTTCGCCCACGATGTGCGAGAACTTGTCGCGAGCGCCGCCGCGCACCAGCGAGTTGAACTCCGCCAGCTTTCCTCGCTTCCGCTCGTAGCCCATCCACACGCCGTCTCGCGCGTTCCATCGCCGCGGACGGTGGAAAAGGAAGAAAATATCGGATCGCCGCCGCTCGTATTTCTGGTTGAGTTGTTCGATACCTTCCCGGGCCAGCCGCGCGAGTTCAAGGTCGGCCGGCATGATCTCTTGCTCGGCGTCTTCGAAATCGGTCAACAGCGCGAAATGCAGATGATCGTCGCGGTTGGCGAGGTATCGCACCTCGAGTCCTTCCAGCAGATCCTCCACGCCCTCGGCGCCGGCGAGCATGGTCGGCACGACGACCATCGTGCGGTGCTCCGGTGGAATCCCTTCGCTGAAGTCCATCCGCGGCAGCGGCCGCGGGGATACCAGCAGGGTCGCCAACCAGTTGGCGACCCCGATACCCCAATGCGCCGCGCAGAGCGTGAGCGGGATGGCGAGCAGCATGAGCGACAGGTGGCCCGCGCGCCAACCGGACGAGTCGAGGAAGGCCGCCATCGCCCCGACCGTGAGCAGCAGCACGCCGCTGATGTAAAAGAACAATGGGAAGCGCCGGCCGATCTTCGCCGCCGTGATCCGCGGCGACCAGCGCGTTTTCACATGGCGCTCCAGCGCGGCGCGGCCCCGGTCGATGAGGTAATAGCCGACGTGCGCCGTGCGATCGTCCGGCGCGGCCGCCGCCGCGGTCTGGGCGAGCTGAATCGCCTTGCGGGCGATTTCGTACTCCGAGGCGCGGCTGCGCTTGGCGATCTCCTCGACTCCGTGCCGGCAGCGGTCGCGAGTCGCGAAGTCCGTCTCGGCGTAGACACGCGCCGGATCTTCACGCAGGGTCTGTTCGACCAGGCTGTGATTTTCGACGAACGTCCGCCAATCGTTCGAGCTGAGAAAGCGGAGGCTGGTGATGCTGTTGCCCATTGAGACCTGGTCGGCGGCCTGCGCCTGTCCCTCGGCCAGAACCAGCCGTTCGATGGTCAGCCCCTGCTCGGACAGGCGGTGCTCCAACCAACTGTTGGCGAAGGCGAAATGCGGGCTTTGCCCTTGCAGGTGCCTGGTGAGCTCCGCCAGGAACGCGCCCGACAGCGGCGGGTTGGCGCGCGCCATGTCGGCCAGCACCAGCACCAGGTCGGTCGGGTTCTGCTCGACCACCCGCACCATCCGCTCGGCCCAGTCGTCGGCCAGGTCTTGATCGTTTCGCCCCGTGGCCACTCGCGCCGCCACGCGGCGCAAGTTTTCGATCAACGCCAACCGCAGCATGATCGGAATCGCCCACAGCTCACCCAGTTTCAATGGTTCCACCGTCTGGTAGGCCGCGATGAAGCCATTGACGCCGCCGGCGTCCACGCGTCCGTCGACGTGCGCGATGAGTTCCAGGACGATACCGTACACCCTGGGGCAGCCCGCCGCCGATCCGCCGGCCAGCCGCGGCAGCTCACGGTTGTAGGCTCGCGGCAGGTGCCGCCTGGCCGTCCGAATCTGCTCTTCGATCAGATAGAAATTGTCGAGCAGCCATTCCGCGGCGGGCGAGATCCGCCGGTTCCGCTTGGCGGCCGCCGTGACGAGGTGGTACGTTTCGACGAGGATTCGCTCATTGTCGTCGAGGCGTGGAATGAGCTTGTCGGAAACCCGCCCGCCGGCAAGTTGCTGGCTCGCCGCCAGCGCTTTGGCATGCCCCTCGAGTTGGTCGATGCTGAACAGTTCCGCGCGTAGCGGCTGCTCCTCGACCCGATGCTGCGACAGCCCGTCCGCGTCGTTGGCCAGTCGCCACGAACCCAGACGCCAGGGGCGCAGTCGTTCCAGTCGCGCTTTCATCGCGTGAACAACCACCGGCACCTCGTCTTGGCAAAGTTCTGTTCAATGTTTGAGGCTGTCCGAAAACTCGTGCAACGCGATGGCGCGCTGTCGTGGGACGACCTTCCCAGGCCGTCCGCCGCGGAAGACGGCCTGGGAAGGCCGTCCCACGGGGAGTTTTCGGATAGCCTCTTAATATGGTTCGTAATCCCGCCTTGAGGATTCACGATCCTGATTCTATCGCCGGAAGCCGGGAACGCAAGGAGGCCGGCCACGATGGCTACGATGGGCTACCATGCCCCGAGTTGTTTCATGATGCGTTCTCGCGCGGCTTCGAGGGCGGCGGGGAGCTTGGCGGGGTCTTTGCCGCTGGCCTGGGCCATGTCGGCATGGCCCCCGCCGCCGCGGGCGTTGGAATGCTTACGCTTGGGTACGCCATGAAAAATAGCTACTCCGGGCGGGATTCCGTGCTCGTGGCCTTGGCAAAAGACTTTCCATAGCCATAATATGGAAATGCCAGGATCCAAGAAGTCAACTCGTGGAAGTCAAAAAAACGTCCTGCGGATTCTCCTTACGGAAGCCGAGCGCAAGGCCCTGGACGCAGCCGCAAATTCCGAGACGATCGCGACTTCATCCTGGGCCCGGATGCAGCGCTTGTTGCTCGCAAAAGCGGAAGGCTTCCACGCCAGCCAACGCGGTCATGCTTCAATGGGCGGATAACGCCAAAATTCCGCCGGAACTCGACGATGACATCGAGGGTGAACCGGACACGCGGGACACGCTCAAGAGTTGCCGTTGAATCCGGCGTCGGTTAGACTGCATGTTAGTACGTGACGAGGAATTCCATGCCCCTGCGCCTTTCGAGCATGCCCGAGCATGCCCAGTTCGCCGCCGTACGACCCTGTCGCGGATGCGAGTGGAAGTTCTGACCCTTTGGGGACCATGGGTGGCAGCGAGCGGCTGGCCGAGGTTCTATTGCCGGGGCTGACTGCCAGGATGTGGCGAGCGCGGCTGCTGACTTTCGCGGTTGTCGCGGCCGACATCGCCGACGAGGTCGTAAGACGCAGTAGTGACCAAGAGGATCTGCGGCTCAAGGCGAAGCTCGCCTTTGAACGGCTCTTCGTCTCTGGTCTGGTTCGACGCGAAGCCGATGTCCCGGAGCGTTACTCAGGCTCGTCCCGCCGGCTTCCCGGACAACGAATCGCACGACAGGTATTGCGTTTCACCGACGAGCCGCTCACAAGGCAGAATTTCATTAAAGGCCAGGCTGTCAACGGCCAGTCGGGCGTCATGTCGCGTCTTGCGCGCCATCTCGAATTGCTCGGCGACGATGGCCAGGTTGCGGGCCGTGGTTTTGACCTGCGATCCGAATGGGCGCGCTCAGCGGCAGCGGCAGCGGCAGCGGCCGCTGACGATACCGATCAGGCAGGCAGTGCTGCGGCCGGCAAATTCCACAAGAAGATCCTCGATTCGGTCACTGCACTTTCCGAGAACTCGCACACAACCCAGACCTCCAGGATCGACCTCGCTAGTATACACTGGTACCTTTTATGGAACCGCGCGATTCACGGCGTTTTCCCACGCGTGGCCTGAAATTCATGCATTCCAACTTCCATTGCCATCAGGGGTTGCGGCTCGACTTTTCGTGTTGTCTGGTCGCGCACCCACTCAGCCAATAAATCAACCCATCGAGTTGGAACCTACGTTCCGCGAGTCGCGCAGCGAATTTCGGGCGGATTTCATGGGCTGCCCGGCGCCGGTGCGATCCGGACCTCACGATGATTTGTGCGGTGTCCCGCCGTGTGGCAAGTGTCCAGCTCGCCCGGCGCGCGGTTGGATA
>DATKSN010000314.1:0-22974 GCA_035531595.1 Pirellulales bacterium
GCCGCTCGGTTATCGGGTGGTCGTCCTGGGTGTGGCTGGGGAGGTCGGCGGGCTCACGCAATAACTCGAACAGCGCTTCGAGCTTGTGATGGGCGGCCACGGCCTTGACCAGTTCGGGGTCCGAGGCGAGCGGCCCGTCAAAGTGCCCCGCCTCGATCGCCTGGTACAGCGTCTCGTCGCCGTCGTCTACGGCGGGCTGGCCGCGGGGCGTGTCGGCGGCGGCCGGGTCGCGCAGGGCCGGATCGCGCAGGGCCGGATCGCGCAGGGCTGGGTCGCGTGGGGAGGACATCAGTTCTTTCGCACGGGGCAGTTCTTTCGCACGGTACAGTGAACGGGAAGAGAATGGCTTCGACCCCCGCCAGCTCGTCTGGCGGGTGAAGCAGATGGTGGGCTACAACGGCGCGCCACGGAATCCTCGACCCCGCCCCGCTCGTCGGGGTGGTGAAGGCGATGGTTGGCTTTGCCGATCGTCACTCTACGTTTCGCCACCCAAGCCGCTCCACGTCACGAGAAGACAGTTTTGTTCATGCTCCGCCAAGCTAGCCCGGATTATTCAGTGGTCCCGTAGCTGGCTTCGCAAGAAGTCAGGCCGTGGACGCGAGTTACGCCGGAATTCTTGCGGATTCTGCTACAGCACAGTGCGCAAGTTCCTCCCCGGACCATGAATAATCCGGGCTAGCCGCGCTCTAGTGTCCGTGTCGCCCCACCGGCCGCCCGTGGCGGCCGGTGGGGCGACACGGCCTCTCCTAAGAAATTGCCCTCCCCAGGTCAATTGCCCGCATCCAACTCCTTGTAAATCCTCGCCAGGGCCGCCTGGGCGCGCCGCACCTTCATGCGGATGGCGTCGGGCGTCTTGCCGCGCTGTTCCGCCAACTCGGCGTAGTTTTGGCCCTCAATCTTCACAGCCACGATCAACTCGCGGTACTCCTCGGACTCGTCGCCCAGCCGGTCCATCGCCACCTCAAGCCGCGCCAGGTCTTCTTCCAGGCTGAGGAGCTTGCTTGGCGTGGGCGTCGCGGCCCCTGGAATATCAAGCGGATTTGCGGAGCCAGACGAACGCGGAGGGTCGAGCGAAACTTCAAGATTCACGTCGCGACAACCGGCCTGCCACCGGTCGGCTTCGTCCCGGATTCGGTTCTCGACCACCCGATTGAGGTACTTCAGGAAAGCCCCCTCGGTGCGGAAGTCGAAGGAGCTAATCTTGCCCAGGGCTTCCAGCATGACCTCCTGCACGATGTCCCCCGACTCGACTTTCCGGCGGAGCTTGGCCCCAAGCCGAATCCGCACGGCGGCGAGCACCCGCATCAGGTAGCGGTCGCAAAGCACGTTGAGGGCGGCGCTGTCGCCCGCCTGGACCTGCTCGATCAATACTTGCGTGGTGAGCGACTCGGGCACGAAAACAACTCCGCCAACAAAAAGGAGCGCCGAACCAAGGCCGTTCCTCGAGCCCCGACCAGGGGGCACACAAAAACAGCACCTGGCGGTCCCCCAAGTCTAACGGCGCGGAACGCGCACCGCAAACCGCCGGCCAAAAAATCCAATGGCGGAAAAGCCGCCCCGTGGGCGGCCCTTCGATCGCCGCCAGGCACGCCGCCCGGCCATTTGACGGGAATTCTTGAAAAAGTGGGTTCGGGCTCCCCGCGTTTCCCGCTAATCACCTTGACGGACGAAAAGTCCGAGTTCAAACCACCCCGATCCAGGAGTTTTCCCTTGCGCAATTTCGCTCCGCCCTCGCAGCCATCCTCGCGCTCGTTGGCCGAGACCTATTCGAGGGAGGAACCGATGGGACAAGTGACAGAGACAATAGAGCGCAGCCTCAACGACTGGATTCGCATGGTCGGCCTGACCGCCCAATGCCGGTTCCACGCAATGCGCGACAAGGGTGATGACCTGGTGATCCCCGTCAAGATTCTGAACGTCAAGGGCGGCGGCTCGTCGCTGTGCCTGTTGGTCAGCCCCGTTCATGGGACCGGCGCCCAGTGGGTGGGGTACAAGAGGATCGGGGAGGCGCCGATCAGCTTCGCGCATCTCCAGCAAGGGGAGCGAGCCGCCGAAGCTCCGGAGGCCGACGAACGGCCTCTTTTGCGGCGAATCGTCTACGGTTACCCCAACACGAAGGCTGCGGGGGAGCGACCCGCCGAAGCGCCGGAGACCGACGAACGGCCTCTTTTGCGGCGAATCGTCAATGGTTACCCCAACACGAAGGCTGCGAAGGAAGCCGCAGAATTGCTCGATCAGTTGCACGGTACGGACGACGACGATCGTTCGCGCTGAACGATGCCTTAGCGCCGATCGGGTGGCCGCCAGCTTCCTGAAACCGCCCTATGCTGGACTGGATTCCGCGTGGTGCTGCGGCTCTAGGGTTTCCGCGCTTGATGCGTGCTCCGCGGCAAGGAGGGCGACCGTTGGGACATCGAGACCGCCGCGATACGCCGACTGCCGCGGTCGTCCGGCCGCGGCAGCCGCACCCAACGTGATCGGCGAGAACGATGGGGCTTGTGCGAAGTTGCCGCCGCCTTCATGTCCGGCAAAGGCGGGCTTTTGAGAATGACCCTATGGCTACGCCCTTGGTCGCTGGGCGATGACGGCCCGCACGGCATCTGGTGATTGGGCCCTTCAGCCAGCCACCGGCCACATTCACTTTAACCCCGAACCTTTGACACGGTACAGCCGTCTGCTATGGTGGTGGCGGGCTTTCCAAGGAGCCAACGCAAGCATGGACGATAACGACCGAGCCCAGTCCGAGCATTCCCTTCGGCAGGATTTCGAGTTAACCCTCGCGAACAGGATTGACCGCAGTCGACGCACACGCGTTCACCCCGCGATTCCGTCGGGCTATTTCTCGGTAGCTTCCACGGAATGCCGCGACGTGTTCGTCGATGGTCACTTCTACGGCTGCATTACGTTGGTTCAGTCGGTAGCCGAGGGGCTTGCGAAGTTCCTCGCGACGAACAACGGCATCACGCCCAACAAAAACCACCTCGCCCTTGTCAACGCATTGCAGAAGCATAGATCGAATCCGGTCATCTCGCCGCAAGCCTACGCCGCCTTCCGGACGATTCGCGGAGGGAAGAAGGAAGACCGAAACACTTAGGCAGGGCGAAAGAATAACCTTGACAATTTTTAGTGTCGTGGTTTGATCGAATAGTTCCATTCGCCGTGGAAGTTGGCACGAGTGAGACGGAGATGTTCGAGCTCCTTATCGGTGACCTCGATGCCGGTTTCATATTGGCGAAGGTCCAACGCGGCCCGAACGACGAGGCCCGTCTTCGTGGTTGTGCTCGCGATCAGATTGACGATGACCTCGTAGGTGGTCAGCGGACGCCCACGCCAGTTCTTGGTAATGAAACAGAACAGTCGATGCTCGATCTTGTTCCACTTGCTGGTGCCGGGCGGAAAATGACAGACCGTCAAGGTCATTCCCAGTTCGTCCGCCAAACCTTGCAGCGACTTCTTCCACAGTCGATTGCGGCTGCTGTTACTGCCACCCCCATCTGCGGTAATCATGAGTTCGGTCGCACGCGGAAAGCGCGCGGAGCCCATCTCGTTCCACCAGCGCAGAAGACTCGCGCATGCGAACTCGGCGGTGTCGTGATCAATGCCGACACTTACCCAACCTTCGTTACAGGCCAAGTCGTAAACCCCATAGGGAATCGCCTTGCCCAGTTTCTTGTCGGGAAAATCATGAACATTCACCTCTTGCGGCTGGCCTTGGGGCTGCCATTCCACGCCCGGATTCTTGAATTCTCCGACCAATTCCTTCTTTTTCGTGTCCACCGAGACGACCGGCTGTTGACGTTTCTGAAACGCCCTCACCTGCCGGCTGATGTACTCGAACTGAGCATTGCGATCCGGGTGCGACGAGCCCTCGCGCGCCTTGCGGTTGGCCTGCAAGCTGTAGCCGCTCTGCTTCAGCAGCCTTGCGACCGTGCGATCACTGACGGGGTGATTCTGTCGCGTGAGCTCCTCGGCCAACTTGGCCGTGCTTTTGCAAGTCCAGCGCAACGGAGACATGGGGTCGCCGCGCGTAGCGGGATCGATCAATCGCTCCAGTGCCTCCAGCAGGCCCGGGTCAGTTTGGATCAGAGTCCGGCGCCCGCCACCTGGAGAGCGCACACGTGCCGCAGCGACAACCCGACTCTTGGGCGAGAGCTCCAACTCCGTCAGCCCAGCCATAATCGTGGGGCGCGACAAACCGGTGCCTCGAGCCACCAGCGAAATCCCGCCCCAGCCGGCATCCCGCGCTTCCGCCGCCGCCCATTGTCCCCGTCTCCGCTCGTCCAATTCGACGGCGACCAAACGAAACTTGTGGCGAATCCGTGCCTCAGCGTTCGCATCCTGCATGCGCCAGTCATCGCATCTTCCGCCATAATCACCAATACCAATTTGTCAAAGTTGTTTTTTCGCCCTGCCTTACCACCACTTGGACGAAGACGTGGAGCAAGACATCGACAAGCTCGAAGCCCGGGCTGAGGCCGGCGTGAATGCCCTCTATGAAATCGAGTCGGAAGTCTTCGCGTTCACGGCTGGCCCAATGGGAACGGTCATTCTCAAGCACCGGAGGAACTGGCCGTCAACCGACCCAGGTGAAGTCACGGTCTACGTCCGCCCCGACTAAAGCGTGCGGCGCCGAAAGAGCATTGCATGAACCGAAACGACATTTGCGTGTACTGCGGCAGCTCCGAGAACCTCACCGACGAGCATGCGCCACCCAAGCTGATCTTCCCGAAGCCTCGGCCAAGCAATCTCATTACGGTCAAGGCGTGCGTCGATTGCAACGCGGCTGGCTCAAAAGACGCGGAATACTTTCGTCTTTGCCCCTGTCTCAATCCCGAAGCACGGCGGAGTATAGCCGCGGCGGCGACGACCCCGTGCGTGCGGAGGTCCTTGGATCGGCCAGAGGCGGATGGCTTTCTCAAGGCGATCCTCGCTGCGATGGAACCCGATGGCCGCAAGATTGCATTTACTGTCGAGTTGAAGCGGCTTCATGCCGTGGTCGAGAGAACTGTTCAGTGCCTCTACCTTCACCAAACTGGCATGCGGCTCGATCCGCAGACGCACGAAGTTTTTGCTGTCGGTGAGGACTACCTCGTCCAACTTGGCGCAGAGTTCGCTCGTAAGTTTAAACGAGATTTCGCTCTTCCTCTCGCCCAACTCACTCCAAATACCATCGGGCACGATGCGTTTGCCTACGCCGCGATCCACACATGCGTCCAGTTCGTCTCGGTGTGGGGCCTTCTTTTCTACGGCTCCGTCGCGTTCGTTGCGCTAACCGGCCCGCGAAAGCGCCCTGTTGCGAAGCCCGCTTGACGTTCCTGGCACTACGTACTCCGGCACGAACTCACCGTGTTGCTCGCGGCTTTTGGTTGCACTGCCGCGCTCATGGAAAAATCCTCACCGCGCGGAATCCAGTTTGCGTTTACCGGATGAGACGGGACCGTCGGGACGCGAGAATTTATCGACTGACAAGTTGAAGGTCCCGCTGTCCTGTCCCGTCCCTTCATCCCCACATCCCTCTTAAAAACAAATAGAAAACGCGCCCACCGCGGAAAGTACCGCCGCACCGAATAGCAATATGCTGATGACGCAGCCACCACCACCACCAGTGCTCCCGGGCTCAATTTGACGTGCTGCTGCGATGTCCTGCTGGCAATCGGTAGCCCAATTTGGGCTCAGAACTAATCGGTTGGAGCTTTCTATGATCGACACCATCGCGTCTGTCCAGATGAAAATTCCGCTGACATCAGTTCCCAGGATCGGTGCGATTTCGTCGTTTAGTCTAAAGACTAACCGAGTAAAGAACGCTTCATGCGTCTCGTTTTCCGCGACAAAACGCACCCAACGGTCGACGGTTGTTTTTGCCAGCGAAAAGAGAGTGGCAGCGCTTCCCATCCAAAAGTGCCAAGCTTCGTTCCCCACTTCGTTCCGGCGATCGGCGAACGACGCCAGATAGATCGCACCATAGATGTGCAGAAGATCCTCAGTTCTAACGTTATCAATATTATTACGCAACTTAAGTGAAATACTGTCGTCCGCAAACAAGAGTTGTTCCAGGATTGCGCCACAACTGCCATTAAATGCAACGAACCAATGCCGCAGAGTCTCGTTCTCAACTCGCGCGGCACATATCAACGCGCGGTGATGCACGTCATGTCGCATGATCTTCCAATGCTCAAGTTTCTCTTGGATCGAAGATCCGCTCATGGAACCCTCACAGGTATGGCGACCCACGTTGTCTCCTTTGTCGGTCTCCGCTGTCCCTGTGCCTTCGGATCGGTCGCATCGGCCGAGAAGTAAGTCGCATTGATCGAGAAGTGTGCTGGCCTCATCAGCCGTCAATTCGCCGTTCGCGAGCCTCGCCAGAACCGCGTCGCGTGCCGCGGACACGTTTCCCGCGAATGCCTCGCACGCCTTGTTGAACGGAAGTTGACGTACCAGGGAGTAGGCGCCGCCACTCGCAACATCAAAACGCTCTTCCTCAGACATACGCCGCATCTCCGTCGTCCGGAGCATCATTCCGGCGTCGAAATACTGGCGAATCAGAAGCTCGGCGAAGGCGTCAACCGGCACGCCGATCTCCTGAAAGAGTGCGTGGACAACATCTCCGGTAGCGTAGCCCCACAAACCCTTCACGTTGTAGTACGACTGCGGATCCCCCGCAGAGACAAATTGCGCATCGAACGCCGGTGGCCCCGTTTGTGAGTAAATGGTGGGAATCCATTGTTCGAAAATGCCCTCGGCTCCACTGGGGAATTCGGCACGCGGGACCGCCGCGTTCAAAGAACATTCGAGAAGATACTCCGCGAAAAGGTAGCCGCTTACGATTTGATCGGTGAATGCACGCCTCAAACGGCTCACAGTTTCCTGAGGTAACGACTTGAGCTCTTGTCGGCACTGGCCACCGAACCGGGACCAGTTTTCGGTCATTCGCCCCATACCGCGATTCCCAGGAGTCGCGAAATCGAGCTCGGAATCGAGAAAATGGTTGATCGAGTAGCAGGCGGCGTCCGTCAAGGTGCGGTCAGGTGACTCGAACCAGGCCCTTACTTGAGAGACTTGAGCGACAAGACACTCCTTCACCTTCGCATCTTCGTCCGTTTCAGGTCTAAGCGCGTCGTAGGCACCCAGAATGAGCCGAGCGACATCAGGAACGGATGGGGTATGCGCTGTCGCCATACGGCTCAACTTCTACGGGATGAGTAAGAGGATCGTCGAAAGTCCGATGCCGGCAATTGCACCTACGGAGATGAGCTGCAGGAGGCAACCCGATCTGTCGATGAACGAGCCTTCTTTCCCCGCCCAATTCTCAATGTCCTCGTGCCACGTAGCCCGAAAGTGGGCCGCCATGAAAACGAGTTTTCGAGAAATGACTCGGTCGTAGATTCGAAGCAGGGCCAAGTTGAAAACGTCCGACATACCATTGGTCGGACCTTCGTTGAGAACCCCGCGCATCTTCAAGAGCGTTCGCGTTCCGTCCCGTCGTAGAACCCGGTAGGTCTTTGCGTATTGAGGCCGGATTTGGCAATTCGTGTTAAGGTCCGCGAGCTCCATTTTGGAGGTTTGGATCGCTTGGGCCTCGAATGCTTCAAGGAGGTCCTGTTCTGCGCTGCTGAACGTCGCGAGTTCAGCGGTCGTAAGCATGGGCCATTCACCGGACGAGCGATCACCTTGGACCGTAAGCCAACGCCGCAGGTCCGCGGCGATGTCGGCCGCAGCCCCGTAGCGGGCCGTCGGCGACTTGAAGAGGCACCGTAGCGTGACTCGTTCCAGTGCAGTCGGAATCATCTCGTCAATTTGTCGCGGCCACTTGGGCTCACGGTATTGTATTTCGTCGAGGCACGTTTTGACGTCGCCGCGCCAAAACGGCTGTCGGTCGGTGAGGAGTTGGTACGCGATGACACCAAGGCCCCAGATATCGGCACGACCGTCAAGGCGGTCGGTCTCGCCGCGCACTTGCTCAGGGGCCATGTAGGCAGGTGTCCCCGCCACATGGCCGGCCAGGTGTGCTTGCGTTTCCCTGGATACGGCCAAGCCGAAATCGAGCAGCTTTGGCGAATTGCCATCAAGCGACACCATGATGTTGGCGGGCTTGAGATCGCGATGCACAAAGCCATGCTGGTGGGCGTAGTTCAACGCGTCCGCAATTTCGGCCAAGAGGCGTGCGACGGCAACGTGTGAAAGCCGTTCGCCCTGCATGACCTCCCCGAGCGTGTGTCCCGCGACGTACTCCTGAACGATGTAGCAATCCGCGCCGTCGCGACCGGCGTCGTAGATGGCGACGATCCCCGGGTGCTTGAGGCCCGCCGCATGGCGCGCTTCGTCGAGGAACTTGTCGGCGTCGGCCACGGTGGCGAAACGGCCGGCTCGAGGCGCCTTGATGGCTACCTGGCGGTTCAACTCGGGGTCGTCGGCCAGGTACACCGTGCCGAACGTGCCCTGGCCCAGCACGCGGCGGACGATGTACCGCCCTATTCGCGCGGGCATGGGCCGCTCGGGCGTGGGCTCGTTATTGGGAATGCCGCCGGGGAAGCCCGCCGGCTGGCGCAACAGGTCGAACAGTGATTCGAGCTTGCGATGGGCGGCGACCGCCTCGGCCAGTTCAGGTTCGGCGGCCAGTTGGTCGTCGCTCAAGCCCTGCTCGATGGCCTGCAGCAGGGTTTCGTCGGGGTCGTTCGCGCCGCGCGGCGTGCCGGCGGCCACGGGGCCGCATGCCGCCGGGGCGCGCTGGGCTGGGTCGTGTGGGGCTGGGTCGTGTGGCACGGGACGATTTTAGATTTTGGATTGGGAGTGGGAACGGGGCGTTAGGAGTCGGGACGACGAAGTCGGTCATCCACAGATTGCGCAGATTTCACAACGCTGCCTTGTCGCCTTCGGCGAACCAACCCAACGCGCGGAACCAACGCTTCCACGATCAAAGACCCAATCAAACCACGGATGTCGTAGATCCCTCGAAAAGGCTCTCTTTTTCTGCTCGGTCGCACGGATCACCAGCGGTTCGCGCGTCGCCGGCGGCGGTGCCTCAGTACCCATCATCGCCGCCATCCAGCTCCTTGTAAATCCTCGCCAGGGCCGCCATGGCCCGGTTGACGTTCATACGGATCGAGTCGGGCGTCGCACCGTGTTGCTCGGCCAGCTCGGCGTAGCTCTGTTCTTCGAGCTTCGCAGCCACCAGTAGCTCACGGTACTCTTCCGACTCGTCGCCCAGCCGGTCCATCGCCGCTTCTAGCCTGGTCAGATCCTCCTTGCTGGCTCAGGATGTGGCTGGGCGTAGCGCCACCGTGGTCATCCAGTATAGCAAGCGGCTCCGCGGAGCCAGGCGAACGCGGGCCATCGAGCGAAACCTCGCGGCCCGCGTCGCGGCACTGGGCCCGCTGGCGGTCGGCCTCGTCGCGGATGCGGTTTTCCACCACCTTGTTGAGGTATTTCATGAAAGCGCCCTCGGTGCGGAATTCAAACGAATTCACCTTGCCGAAGGCTTCGAGCATGACCTGCTGAACGAGGTCGCACGACTCGGTTTTCCGCCGGAGCTTCTTGCCCAGGCGGATGCGCACGGCGGCCAGCACCCGCGTTTGGTAGCGCTCGCAGAGCGATTCCTCGCCATCTGATTCACCATTGAGGCAAGCTCAACGGGGTCTGACGAGTTGGGGGCGCGTGCCTCCTTAGCACACCATCTTGTTCACCATCGAGGCAAGCTCGATGGGGTCCGATACTCGGCCCCACCACTTTCCAGCCGGCGGAGGCGGCGCCTGGTCGCCGCGGAACAAAAACTGCGCAAACGACTGCCCCCCGTCTCGACCCCCAAGGCACCCGTTTGCGCTTGCCGGTCCCACCCTACGCGGTCGCCCTCTGTGAGCTTATTACACGTCAACCGACGATCGACAGAGCAGTAGGGCCTCGTCCGCTACTCCTCTTTTCTGACCTGATCCGTGCTATCCGCGTTATCCGAGCGATCCGTGGTTCGCTGCTTGGCTTTTTTCGGTTGCGCGCGGCCCACGTCGCGGATTTCTGAAAAAAACCGTTCGGTCACGGTGCCTTTCCCGCTAACCATGATGACGGACGAAAGGTCCGAAGTCCATTACCCCCAATTCAAGGAGAAGGAAGATGTCGCGGAAGACTTGCGTCAGCGTCGTGTTTGCGGCGGCCTGCCTGATGGCGTGCGGCCAGGCAAAGGCCCAGGAATTCGTCCACGGCCACTACCAGCACAGCCACTACCACCCCGGCGCCAGCTACGTGCAGCCGCACTACCGCAGCCACGCCGACGGGAACTTCTACAACAACTGGAGCACCTACCCGAACGTCAACCCGTTTACGGGGTTGGTCGGCACGCACCATTACCCATCGTATCACTACCACTACCAGCCGCACTACGCGAGCTACGGCTATTATCCGAGTTACGGCTACGGGTACAATGGCGGATACAGGTACGGCTGGTGAGCCGACGTCCGAGGTCGATGGTCCCGCCTGTTCCGTGCCGCTTCGAGCGGCGGCATCGTAGCCATCACGCTCCGCGTGATGGATTTCCTCACGCGGAGCGTGAGGCCTACGGTGGCCGGGGCCTGTAATGTCGCCTTTCGCTCCGCGAAAGAACGCCCTTTCGCGGAGCGAAAGGCGACAGGCAGGGTCCGTCACGGCATGCGCGTGCGATACCATAGGCGTGTGCGGCACTCAGCAAAGACCCCAAGGAGAGCTCCGATGCCCGAAGAAAAACGAGTTGAATGGTCCGTCGTCTGGGCCACATGTCCGATTTGCGGCGACGAGGTGGGGTTTCCGCCCACGTTCGCGGCCCAGGTCGCGTGTTGCCCGCGCTGCGCCGGCCTGGTGCAATTGAAGCTTGAAAACCGTGTCTTCTGGCGTCCGGCGTCCGACTTGGCGACTTCGACCGCACTTTCTCAGCACGACGTTGAGCGGCGCGGGCTGGCGACGTCGGCGACGGCTTTGATCGTTGCGGCCTCGATGCTCTTGACGGGCGTCGGGGCCGGTTTTGGCCTGGCACTGGCGTTGAATTCCAGGCACGGCACGCCAGCCGCCGCCACCGCGCCCCCGCCGGCGGTCACGGCGAGTCGTGCCGCGCCGCCCAGCGACGAGCAAGCTCCGCCCTTGGAACGACAAGCGTCGGATGCGCGGCCCGCGGCGCCGCTGGACGGCGCGGGGGATTCATTCGCCCCCGTCGCCGACGTCACCAGCATGGACGACGAGCGGGGAAAGCTCGTTTTCGTCGTCGACGCGTCGGCCGAAATGCGACGGGAAGCAGCGGGGCGTTCGCCGTGGTCCCGCGCGCAAGCCGACCTGAAATTGGCGTTCGCGTTGCTCGACCAGGGCCATGTTTTCGAGGCCGAGTTCTACCGCGGCGGGCCGTCGGCCGGGAAAAGCGCCAAGCCCGCCTTCTGCAACGGCGGCCGCCTCACCCCCTTTGACGGCGATAGCGCCCGGCGCGTCGCAAGGTGGGGCGCTGAGTTCGGTCCCAAGGCGCCGATCGTTGACGACCTGACGGCGATCGTCGCCGGGCTGGAGCTGCGCCCGCATTCGTTGCTCCTTTTGACCTGTTCGCGCCGCCGGGGGTTCACCGCCCGCGAGTTCGCCAAAGTGCGGGCCGCCAACCCGGCACGGACGGCGATCTACGTGGTCGAGATCCGCGTGCCCAAGGGGCCTTACATCGCCGACGAGTCGCTGGCGGTCGTCGCGCGGCAGAGCGGCGGCCGGCACGTTTACGTCGATCGGCCTTGATCCACGACAAACCAGGTCGGCCGCACACGACGTCAGGCTGGAAAGCCCGACCTACGCCCGACACGACCGTCGAATCAGGCTATAATCTGTTTTGGGGCCGTAGGTTCAACGGCCCGCCTCAAGGCCAGGATCTTCGCAATGGGTTCTGTAGGGAACTTAAAGTGGGCCGTTGAATAAGTTCGGGAGCGTATGCCATGCCGGTTCACGATTGACCCGCGTCCACGCGGGTATTTTCCACGACTTCCACCATTCGTGGATCGAGGAGATTGCGCGGGCTTTGAACCATGAATTGCTGCCGGCCGATTACTATGCGCTGCGTTTGCTGTTGGCCCCTCCCAAGGTCAAGTTGGCCGCGGAAACGGACCTTGAGTTCTACCGGCGCAAGCAAAGCGCGATGGCGGTGCGGCATGTGAGCGGCGACCGCCTCGTGGCGATGGTGGAGATCGTATCCCGCGGTAACAAGTCCAGCCGGCAAGCTCTGCGCTCGTTCGTGGAAAAAGCCGCGGAATTGCTCGATCGGAGAATCCACCTGTTGATCGTCGACTTGCACGCGCCGGGTTCTCGCGATCCGCACGGCATCCACGCCGCGATCTGGGGAGAAATTCACGGCAAGGACCACGACACGCCAGCGGCCAAGCCGTTGACCTTGGTGAGCTACGAGACCGCGCTGACGGTGCGGGCCTATGTCGAGCCGGTCGCCGTCGGCGACAGGTTGACGGAAATGCCGCTATTCCTGGAGCCGGGGGCGCATGTGCCGATCCCGCTGGAAGCCATTTATGGCTCGGCATTTGCCGAAGTGCCTCGTCGCTGGCGCCGCGTACTGGACGTCTAGGAACGGCGGCGGCGGGGTGTCGCGCCGTTGGGTTTCGGCTTAAGGCTCACGACCAAGAGCAGGTCGACCGTTTCGATCGTATCGTCCGGGCACGCGACGGCGATGGTCCGCCCGCTTTGGGAGCGAGACAAGAGCTCCGGGTGTTCGACCGTCAGAGATCGCCCGTCCGCCAAATGGATGTCAAACGGCCGGAACGGCTGGGCCTGGTGAAGTTTTTGTAGCTGTTCTGTAGTCATGCCGCCAGTGTAAACGTATCATAGCACGTCGTCAACGTATGAAGGCAGGTTTCCGAGGGGCCATAGAAGTTTGTCTGGCAGGTTGGAAACCTGCCCCACGGCGAGGCCCGTGGCGCTTGCGGACGGCCGCGGCTTGACGAATAATCACGGTTTCGCCAACTTGCCGACGAGGAAGGGAGTTGATGACGCCCGGATCCGCCACCATCGACACGCGCGTAGAGATCGTCACGCCGGAGAATATCGCCTTCCAGTACCGTCTGGCGGGACCGTTCCACCGTTTGGGGGCCTACTTGCTGGACGTGCTGATTCGCGTGGCCGTCACGTTCCTCCTGTTCTGGGTATTGATGCTGGGCACGGGCTTTGCGGGTGCGCCCGGCTTCGGCCTTGGGGCTTGGCTGATCGTATGGTTCGTCATGGATTGGTTTTACGGCGGACTTTTCGAGACGTTCTGGAATGGTCAGACGCCCGGCAAGCACATGCTCAGGCTGCGCGTCGTGTCGGACGAGGGACAGCCGATCAACGCCTTGCAGGCCGTGCTGCGCAACATGTTGCGGACTCTCGACTCCTTGCCGCTGATCCCGGTGATTCCCAATCTCATCGAACTGCCGACTTACCAGATCGGTTTGTTGGCTTCGGCGGCCAGCCCGCGTTTCCAACGCCTGGGCGATCTGGCGGTAGGGACCATGGTCATCGTCGAAGAACCCCAGCGGCACTACGGCATGGCACGCGTCAACGAACCCGAGGCGATCCGCCTGGCCGCCGACCTGCCGGCCAACTTGCCAATCAGCCGTGGTCTGGCCCGGGCGCTGTCGGCCTACGTGCAACGCCGGCAAACATTTCCCTGGCAGCGGCGGGCGGAGATCGCCAAACATGTGGGCGAACCGATGCGCGTGAAGCTGGGCCTACCGCCGGGCACGAGTTACGACTTGCTTCTGTGCGCCATGTACCACCGCGCTTTCATCGCCGACCGCGTCGATGAGCCGGCGCCGATCAGTCCGTTCGCCGAGGTGGTCCCAACGGGGCAGCCGCCGGGACATCATCACCCCAAGTGAGAACCTGCGCCGATGAAGGTCGCCGACTTGTTGGAATCGCGCCGCGACAACTGGCGCGAACTGGAGCGATGCTGCTATTGGATGGACGGCCGGCGCCTGAAAAAGGTCGGCGCCGCCGGCGTGCGGCGGTTCGCCGCATTGTACCGCGCGGCCTGCGCCGACCTGGCCCTGGCCGACGCGTACCAACTGCCGCCCAATACGGTCCACTACCTGCACCAGCTCGTGGGCCGGGCCCATAACCAGCTTTATCCAAGCCGTTCGTTCGTGATGGCCGAATGGGGCCGCGAGATGCTATACGACCTGCCGCGGCGGCTGTTCGGCGACAATTGCCTGCGGCTGGCGTTCGTCGTCTTTTGGGGCGTGTTCCTGGCCTGCATGAGCTGCGCCTATTTCTCGCCCCAGTTCAGCGAGGCCGTGGTGGGCAAGGAAATGAAGGAACAAATAGAGCACAGCTACGACGAACCGCTCAATCGCAACGATACGAACGAGCGATCGATCATGGCCGGGTTCTACGTGAAGCACAACGCCAGCATTGGGTTGCAGTGCTTCAGCATGGGGCTGTTGCTCGGCGTGGGCGGCCTGTTTACGACGATCTCGAACGCGGCCCAGTTGGGCACCGTGTTCGGTCACATGGCGAGTGTGCCGCAACGGGCTAATTTCTTCCAGTTTGTCACGGCGCACGGGCCCTTCGAGTTGACAGGGATCGTGCTCGCCGCGGCGGCCGGCATGCGGCTGGGTTTCTCGATCATCGACACGGGCGGCTATTCGCGTGCCGCGTCGTTGCGGCGGGCCAGCCGCGAAGCGATGCCCGCCGCCGGCGCCAGCGTGACCTTGTTTTGCCTGGCCGCAGTCATCGAAGCGTTCATTTCGCCTTCCAGCCTGCCCTACTCCTTCAAGGCCTTCGTGGCGGTGCTCTCCAGCGCCATGCTGTTGTTCTACTTCGTCTTGCTCGGTTATCCGCGGGAGAACGCCTGATGCAACTCGATAGAACCCGAATCGCAATCCGCGAACGGAGCTTCGCCGACGTGCTCGATCTGGCCCTGCGGGTGATCCGCGCGCACGCCCTGCCGCTGGCGGCGACGTTCGCGGTCGGCGCCGTGCCGATGGCCTTGTTCAACCATTGGATGCTGGCCGAGACCTTGCTCGACGAAGATCTCAGCCAGGGAGTGCCGTGGACGTACCTGTTTTACAGTCTGTTCTGGATCGTGTGGGAACTGCCCCTGGCGGCGGCGCCGACCACGATTTACCTGGGGAAGGCCCTCTTCGAGGACAAACCCTCCGCGGCGAGCGTGGCCAAGGATCTGCTCTCGTCGCTGCCGCAGTTGATCCTGTTCCAGGTCGCGCTGCGGGGCGTGCTGACGTTTTTCATCATCACCTGGCCGCTGTTGTTCGTCGGCTGGCCTTATTTGAACGAAATTCTGCTGCTCGAGCGCAATCCCTGGCGCAAGCGTGGCGTGTACGGCGCCAGCACCGGCAGCCGCGGCTCGATGATGCACGCGCGCAATCACGGCGAGCTGTTGGGCCGCTGGCTGGCCTCGGTCGCGGTGTCGATCGGGCTGGTGTTGGCGATCTGGGGGGCGCTCTTGTACTTGCAGACCTTCATTTCCTTCCATTCGGCCGACGCGCAGGTGATGTACGCGATCCATTTGCAAGTGGCGGTCTGGATCGTCATCAGTTACTTTATGGTGGTGCGGTACTTGAGCTATCTCGACCTGCGGATTCGCACCGAAGGGTGGGAGATCGAATTGACGATGCGCGCCGAAGCCGCCCGGCTGACGAGGCAATTGGCATGAAACAAGTGACGATGCGTGTCTTGGCGAGCCATGTGCCGACGACAGTCCCGAAGGGACGGCAGAGTGTAGCCTGGGGCGTAAGCCCCAGGAAGACGCCCCCGTCGAGTGTCGTCAAGCCCCGAAGGGGCGACAGAGACCGTGGGGTCAGCACCGGTGTCGCCCCTTCGGGGCTTTACGACAGGGAAAGGCATGTGGTTCCTGGGGCTTACGCCCTCGTTGTTCTACACATCTCCCAAGAGGCCACGGGCTTGCCCACGACCCACTACGTGGGTGCCCCGGTTTCACGCTCGTATCTACACACGCAGGCTGCCCGGATTATCTGCCTTTCCCCGTGTCGCCCCGCAGGCCGCCTTCGGCGGCCTGCGGGGCGACACGGACGGTGGGGATGCGGCCGCATTCGGTCTAGAAACCAACGTGAAACTCCAGGGGGCAAGCCCCTGGCATCTTACGAAGAGATCGGGATTTCCCAACGCTCCCATTTCACCACCCGCAATCAAACGATGTGTAGAACAACGAGGGCTTACGCCCCAGGCTACACTCTGTCGCCGCTGCGCGGCTGGCCTAAGACTCCGCGGGCGGTCGTCTTGGGCGTGTTGCTTGCACTGGCTCTATGGCTCGCCGTCGCCGGCCGCGGTGCCGCGGCCGAACCGAGCGATGGCGTCGAGGAAGCTCGCCAGGCCCTGGGAAGCAGTCGGCGGTTTCCCTGGTACGACGAGACCGAGGACGGCCTGCGCCGCGTCAACGTCAAAACACCCTGGGAATGGAACTGGAAGACGAACGCGACGCCCTCGTTCAACTGGAGCTGGCTGCAGGTTCTGATCTGGGTCGTGGCCGCGGCGATGCTGGCGGGCCTGGCTTACCTGTTGATCAAGGCCTACCTGGACCGCGAAGACCGCGCGGTGGGCGAGCCCTTGGGGCTACGCAAGTACGACGCGGCCGGCGACGAGGCGCGGATCGAAGCTTTGCCGTTCCGTATACGCCGCGGCGCGCCGGACCTGCTGGGCGAAGCGCGGCGGCACTACGCCGCCGGCAACTACGGCGAGGCTGTGATCTACCTCTTCAGCCACGAACTGGTGGAACTGGACCGCGGGCGGATGATCCGGCTGGCGAAGGGGAAGACGAATCGGCAGTACCTGCGGGAGCTTGCCCGCCGGCGCGTACTCGCCCAATTGTTCGAACAGTCGATGGTGGCCTTCGAAGACGTGTTTTTCGGCAACTATGCTCTTCAACGGCGGCGCTTCGAGGAATGTTGGCGGCGGTTGGGCGAATTCGAAGCGCTCGTCGGGGAAGGGAGGGCGGAATGAGGCAAATTGCGGATTGCGGATCGCGGATGGCGGATCTGCACACCAACCCGAAGCGCAAGCGAGGCAAGTGGTCACCCACCTTGCTTGCGCCGCGGGTTAGAGTCGACGCTTTCCGCCCGCGGTCTAAAATCCGCAATCGGCGATCCGCAATCCGCAATCTTTTCCCGCTCTTCCTGCTGGCCGGCATCGCCGGTTGCGAGGACGGCATCGATTCGACTTATGGTCGCCGATCCGGCGTGGCGGGCGGCGACAGCGTCAATGGAACCGCAGTCTTGGCCGGAATGTTCGAGCAGGCCGGGCACGAGGTCTCGAAAACGTCTTGGCTTTCGCCGCGCGTGCGCGAGAAGGCCGACGTCATCGTCTGGGCGCCGGACGACTTCAAGCACCCCACGAACGAGGTCTGTGACTGGTTCGACGCGTGGTGGCGCGATCAGCCTGGCCGCGTGCTGATCTACATCGGCCGCGATTTCGACGCCGCGCCCGGCTACTGGCGCGCCGTGCAAGGCGGCGTCCCCAAAGACCAACAGCGCGAGTTCAATCGCCGCCTGGCCGAATCGCAGAACGACTTTCGCCAACGCCGCGGGGGTCTGCCGGAAAAGGAAGAAGGCTCATGGTTCACGGTCGAGGGCCGCCGCCGGCACCGCGAGGTGCGTACACTGGACGGCGAGTGGGCCGCCGGCGTCGCGCCCGAGCGGCTCGAAATCGAGCTCAATGGGCGTCTCGCGCCCGCGGCCGACGGCAAGACGCCGTCGCCGGAAGTCGAGGCGCCGGTCGATCAGCTTGGGTCGGCGTTGGGGCCGGCGGGCGATGCCAAGACGCTGCTTTCGTCGGACGGCGACGTGCTGGCGAGCCGGCGGGCAATCGAAGGAGGCTTTCTCATCGTGGTCGTCAACGGTTCGTTCCTCTTGAACGAGCCGCTGGTGAACCGCGAGCACCGCAAGCTGGCGGGCAGTCTGATCGCCGAAGTCGAACCGCGGCGGCGCGTGATGTTCTTGGAGAGCGGTCCCGACGGGCCGCGGCTTTTGGACAAGGAGCCTGACGAAGCCATTCAAAATGGACTGGAAATCTTGGGCGTGCCTCCCTTCAACTGGATCTTCCTGCACCTGGCGGTGCTGGGACTGATCTTTTGCGTGGCGCGGTTCCCGATCTTCGGCATCCCCCGTCCGCTCGACCCCGCGCCGCTTTCGGATTTCGGCCGCCACATCTGGGCACTGGGCAAGCTCTTGCAGCGGACGGGCGACCGGGCTTACGCGCTGGCGCGAGTGCGGCACTATCAACAAAACATCCGCCGCGAGCCGGGCCGCTACCGCCGCGCCGCGTCGCCCGGTCCAGCCGGGGCCTCGCCCTTTGCCGCGCCGCCGCAACCCCCGCGCGCCGACCCGCCCGCTTCCGACGCTCCGCCACCCGGTACGAAGCATATTGACCCGTCGAATAGGCCCGCACAATAATCTCCTGACTCCTGGCTCCTGACTCAACGCGGGGCAAACAGGGGGCTAACGCCCCCCGCTCGCCACGGGCGAGCGGTCGCTTTCTCCTTAACCCCTAAACCCGCATGAACGACTCGCCCTTCGAATCATTGGGTGCCAGGGCGATGACGCCGGGAAGCACGCAACAACTTTTCGGCCGGATCACCGCCGAAGTACGAAAGATCTTCGTCGGACAGGACGAGCTCGTGCTGGGCACGCTGGTGGCGCTCTTCTCCAGCGGCCATGTGCTGATCGAGAGCGTGCCGGGCCTGGGCAAGACGCTCTTCGTCCGCGCGCTGGGCAAGGTGCTGGGGTGCGATTTCGGACGGATTCAATTCACCGCCGACCTGATGCCCTCGGATATCACCGGTTCGCCGATGTTCGACATGAAGACGCAGGACTTTCGCTTTCGGCCGGGTCCCGTCTTCACCCAGTTGCTCTTGGCCGACGAAATCAATCGTTCGCCCGCCAAGACCCACGCCGCGTTGCTCGAAATTATGCAGGAATACCACGTCACGGTCGAGCGCACCAGCCACGCGCTCGAACGGCCGTTCTTGGTGCTGGCCACGCAGAACCCGATCGAATCGGAAGGGACGTACAACCTGCCCGAGGCCCAACTCGACCGCTTCATGTTCAAGATCCTCGCCGACTATCCCTCGGCCGACGAGGAGGCCGACATCCTCAAGATGCACCGCGAGCACCTCGACCTCAACCAGCGGCTGGACGAACTCGAGGCCGTGACCAACCCCCGCGAGATCATGGAAGTCACCGCCGAGTGCGGCAAGGTGCGGATCGACGACAAGCTCGTCGACTACATCAACACGCTGGTACGGCTCACGCGGCAATGGCCGCGGTTCCACTTGGGCGCGTCGCCGCGCGCGGGGATCGCCTTGGTGCAGGGCGCCCGCACGCTGGCGGCCTTCCTGGGACGCGATTACGCCGTGCCCGACGACGTCGTGCAGTTGGCGCCGCCGGCCCTGCGCCACCGCGTGATGCTCACGGCCGAGGCCGAGGTCGAGGGCCGGAAGGTCGACGACCTGCTCGACGAGTTGATCCGCTCGGTGGAGGTTCCCCGGCTGTGAGCGGCTTTGAGTTCGTATTCCTGCTTTCGTTCGGTGCGACGTCGCTCGCCTGCGCGCGCTGGTGCTGGCGACGCTTCGCCGGCCGCTCGCCGGCGGCCCCGCTGGCGGCCGCCGGGCCTTTGGCCGCCGGACTGTGCATGCTGGGGTATGTCGTCTTTTGGCTGCTGTCGCGGGCTGAAGGGCTTTCGGCGTTTCTGCTTTACGTCACGCTGGCGTTGGCGATATTGGCCTTGTTGGGTCATACGATGCGGATCTTTCCGCACCGTCCGCTGGTCTACCTGGCGTTGGCGCCGGGGCTGGCGTCGCTGGCGATGTTGGCCGCGCCGTGGGCCTGGCTGCCACTGCTCATCGTCGACGGGCTGGCGGTGCTGGTGGCGGGGTTCGACCTGTGTACTCTGCCGAAGCGGCGGAGGTTCGCGGCCGCGCGGGAAGCGGGGAGCATCGCGTCGTTGCGCAAGGGACATCCCGTCACGCTGACGATCGAGAACCATTCGCCTCGCCGCTTCTTCCTGTGGGTCAAGGACGGCGTGCCGCGCGAGCTCGCGCCGCGCCCCGACGAGTTCCGTTGCCGTCTGCCGGGCCGCGGTCGAGCCACGCTGAGCTACCAGATCCACGCCAGTCGCCGCGGGGCATTCCACCTGACCACGGTGCATCTTCGCGTTCGCAGCCTGTTGGGCCTTTGGGTGCGGATGATCGATTGCCCGGCCGCTTCCTGCGTGCATGTCTACCCCGACATGAAGCAACTTGCGGAATACGCCCTCTTGGCACGCACCAACCGCCTGAGCCTGCTGGGCGTGCGGCGCACGCGCCGGATCGGGCTGGACAACGAGTTCGAGCGGCTCCGCGATTACACGCCCGACGACAACTACAAGCACATCGACTGGCGCAGCACCGCGCGGCGACGAAAGCTGACCGTCAAGGACTTTCAGACGAACCAGAGCCAACGGCTGATTTTCATGCTCGACTGCGGCCGGATGATGACCAACGAGGCGGCCGGCCTGAGTCTCCTGGACCACGCCCTCAACGCGATGCTGATGCTGAGCTATGTCGCCTTGACGCACGGCGATTCGGTGGGCTTGATCTGCTTCTCGGACGAGATCCACGGCTACGTGCCGCCGAGCGGCGGCATGCGCCAGATGAACCGCCTGTCGCACGCCTCGTTCGATCGCTTCCCCAAGCTCGTCGAGTCGCGCTACGACCAGGCCTTCCTGTACCTGGCCACGCATTGCCGCAAGCGCTCGCTGGTGGTGCTGATCAGCAACTTGATCGACGAGGTGAACGCCCACCAGGTCGGGCAGTACCTTCGTTCGTTCGTCGGCAAACACCTGCCGCTGGGCGTCTTGTTGCGCGACCGCCGCTTGTTCGAGGCCGTCGACGCCCCGCCGGACCACGACGACGCGCTGTACCGCGCGGCCGCCGCGGCCGACATCCTCGCCTGGCGACACCAGGTCTTGACCGACTTCGACACCAGCGGCGTGCTTTCGCTGGACGTCTACCCGGAGGATCTCACCGCGCCCTTGGTCAATAGTTACTTGGAGATCAAGGCGAGGCACCTGTTGTGAAGCCTGAGGAGAAAGGAAAAAGTGGAAAGGAGAAAGCGGGCAGTCGCGTACTTTCTCCTTTCTCCTTGTAACTTTCTCCTTCCTAACCGCCCTCAAAACTGATACGCTGGATGAATATGGCTGCCACGTCCCAATATATCGAAAGTGTGATCGAGACCTTGCAGCGGGCGACGGCGGCGAACGAGCAAACGCCGTCGCGCGACGGCAACGTGATCGTGCTCGGACCCGACGAGGCCGACGAGGTCATGATCACGGCCGATCTGCACGGCCATCGTCGCAATTTCAACTCGATCCGCAAGCTCGCCGACCTGGAAAAGCAGCCGCGCAGGCACTTGATCTTGCAGGAGGTCTGCCACGGCGGACCCGCCTATCCGGAAAACGGCGGCTGCATGTCGCACGCCATGCTGGAAGACGTGGCGCGGCTCAAGGTCGCGTACCCCGATCGCGTCCACTTTATCATGAGCAACCACGAACTGGCGGAGTTGACCGACTATCCGATCGTGAAAGCGAAGAAAATGCTCAACCTGATGTTCCGGATCGGCTTGCAGCAGATGTACGGGCAGGCGGCCGAAAAGGTGCGCGGGGCGTACGTCGTGTTCATCCGCAGTTGCCCGTTGGCGGTGCGTTTGCCAGGCGGCGTGTTCGTTTGCCACAGCATTCCGGAGCGCGCCGACCGCCGCGCGTTCGACCGCGGCGTCTTCGATCGGCCGCTGGAGCAAGCCGACCTGCTCGAATCGGGCGCCGTTTTCGATCTGGTGTGGGGCCGCGACTACCGGCCCGAAAACGCCCGCGCCTTCGCCAGGCTTGTGAACGCCAACGTCTTGATCAACGGTCACGAACCGTGTCCCGAGGGCCATAGCGAGCCGAATGACGTACAGGTGATCATCGACTGCTGCGGCGACAAGGCGTGTTACCTGCTCTTGCCGACCGGGGGCGAGTTGAGCCACGCCGAGATCGTCCAGCGGATTGAGCATTTGCCATGATCGCACGACGGCGGCCCGCGGGCGGCCAACCGCCCCACACGTCACCCCCGTCGCCCCCGGCCCGTGGCGGCCGTGGCCGGCCGCAATTCACGCTGCGTGGCCTGATGGCCACGGTGGTTCTGCTCTGCGTACCGTTTGCGATTTGGGGTGGTTTGCTGCGTGAAGGGGCGCGCGCCGCGGAAAGCAAGAGCGTGCTGCTCTACATCGTGCTCGTCATGGCCGCGCCGTTGCTCGTCGCGCTCTTGGTGAGCCTGGTCAAGCCGGCGGTCGGGTTCTGGCGCTGGTTGCGCGGGCATTGATTCGCTGAGCGCGTATGATTCACGGGATCCACACCAACCCGCGGCGCAAGCTCGGGGGGTCCGCGGAGCGGCCCACGAAACGGAAGGGATCATTTTCGCGAAAAAAGCACGCTCGTTGCGCAGCAACGAACGTGCAAAAAACAAAACGGCGGCGAAGCGAAAAAAAAACGACTTCCGAATACCCCATGACGTCTGAGCGAGCCGCGAAAGCGGCATCCAATTGCGTCCGCACCCTTCGCCTTACCCCACGCCCGTTTGGATCGCTTGGGGAGGGGTTTCGGAATCGTTTTTTTTCGCGTAGTGACGAGGCTCGGAGGGCGATTAGTCTTCGTACCCCGGACGGTCGCCCGCCGCGGCCCGTTCGCGCTCCAGCGCGCGATTCAACGACGAAATCGTCACGTATCCGGCGACGGCGTCTTATCCGTCTTCGGCGCGAATTCGGCTCCCTGTCGAAAAGGATTGAGACGCCAATCGATCGCAGGTTCGGGGCGAGACGCCTAATGCACCCTCCGAAGCGCGTGATGTCACGCGGCCATCCTCCGTGCCTCGCGCCGCTACGTCCAACGATCGTCTCAACCGCGTAAAGCAGGTCCGAGGCGCTCCCCGTCCACGGCCCGCCGCGATTCAGGGCGCGGCGCGGG
>DATKSN010000315.1:0-6709 GCA_035531595.1 Pirellulales bacterium
TCGTCGGTCCCTGGCACTGAACCAGGTTCAGCCACCGCACGGTGGCGCGCAAGTTCTTATCCGTGCGGGGCAACAGTCCTTGGGCGGGCATCGGGTACGCGTCGTCGCTGAAAAAGATGACAAAGTAACTCTGGTTGGACGACAGCGACTCGATCGACCGACGCAACTCGTTGCGGGCGCGCCGGAAGCGGGTGCCCTCCATGCTGCCCGACATATCGACCACGAACACGAACTCGTTTCCGGCGGCCTCGATGCCATAGAAACTGGCCGACTTGCCGAGCAGTTTGTCGACGACCTGTTCGGTGTCGGGCAATTCGAACGCCACCGCGACGGGAATACCGAAGGTCGCGTCGCCCGCCCCGCCCGCGGCGTTGGCCAGGGCGAGCGGATCGTTTCCGACGAGCGTGATTTTCATGTCGCCCGTCACGCTCTCGGCCAAGGGCAGGGAGTCGCTTCCGACGGGCGCCGCGGCGGCGGCCAGCCGCAACTCGTCCAGCGGCGCGAACCGCGACGTGTCGTCCAGTTGGGCCAGAATCGAGGGCGCGTGCGACGCGATGGGAAGGCCGACCCACATCAGGCCAAGCGCCACCAGGACGGCGGCGTGGAGCAGCCCGGAAGCGGCGCAAGCCCCGAACCACGCCGACGACGGCGCGCCACGGCGAAAAATATCGACCGAGGGTGTCATGTTACCGTCGAATCCCAATGTTGCCCAAAAGGGCGTTCACGATAGTCCAGGCTGTCGGTTTCCGCCCGGCCCAGCCTCAATGGTTTCATTACACGTTACACATTCGTGGTCGTCAAGCTTAATGTCTACGGTGGCTAGCCTGGAAGCGGTTCGTTGAAAAACACCGTTTCGGCCGTTTTCCGCAGCAGCCATTCCTTGTCGCCGCCGGAGAGGAAATCGAGCCGGTCGCGAACCAGCGCGATCGAATCTTGGTAGGTATGTCCCTGTTGGACTTGAAAGGGGCAGTCGCTGGCCCACATCAGGCGCTCGGGTCCGTAAGCGTCGAGCAGCTTGCGGAGCATGGGCGCGAGATCGAGGTACGGGGCCTGCTTCTTGCCGAGGGCGTAGAAGGCCGAAACCTTGACGTAGGTACGACGGTGCTTGGCCAGTTTGCAAAGCGCCTCGACTTCGGCGTCGCCGATCCGCCCCGCGGCGCCGATGCGGGCAAAGTGATCGATCACCACCGGCGTGTCCGGGAATTTGCGGCAGGCGCGGTCGATGGCCGCCAGCGCGTCGGGGTTGACCAGGTGGCACATCGCCAGATGATCTTCGGCGCCGCGGCGCCACATCGCCCGCATGCCCGGCCCGTCCAGCCAATGATCGACCTGCCGATTGCGCGGAGAGATGCGAAACCCGCGAACGCCCCGTTGGGCCAGCGCGCGCATTTCGGCCGCCGGGTCGGCTTGATTGTCGTCGATCACCGCCACGCCGGAGAACACGCCCGGAAAGCGACCGATCGTGTCGAGCATGTACGAGTTGTCGAAGCCGTAGAAACTCATCTGGATCAGCACGACGCGAGCCACGCCGCGGGGGCGAGCGTGGTCGAACAACTCCTCCGGCGTGAAGCTCGGCGGTTTCATCTCGTCGCGGTGGAAGCCGGCCGCCAGTGGATAGCGCACGGTATCCGGCGTCCAGACGTGAACGTGGGCGTCGATCGGCCCTGTGGCCGGATCGGCGAGGTCCGCGTCGTCCGCGGCCGCCGGCGAGCCGGCCAAAAAAAGCCCGCCGGCCGCCGCGACGGCGGTTTGTAGGATTCCACGGCGGCTGGGGCTTACGCCCCAGGCTACGCTCTGCCGCCGCTGCGCGGCTAGGGAACACGCCCGGCGGATCATCCCACTCGCCAACATTCTATTCTACCTGATTTCGAGGATCGTGGATTGGCCCCAAGTCACCTGGGCCTCTCAGAGTTTGGCGATCATCTTGAACTTCTCGTAAGCTTCCGCCCACGGCGCGGAGTCGCGCGGCTCGTACTCGGCGACGGGGAAGCTGCGCCGGATGATTTCGCGCGCTTCGGTGATCGATCCGACGGCGCCGGCGGCGATGGCTTGCACCATCAGATTGCCCAAGGCGGTGGCTTCGATCGGCCCGGCGACGACGCGCCGCTGGCAAGCGTCGGCGGTGGCCTGGCACAGTTGCCGGTTGCGCGTGCCGCCGCCGACGATGTGAATCGTCTCGATCGCGGCGCCCGTGAGCCGCTCGATACCTTCCAACACCCAGCGGCTCTTGAGCGCCAGGCTCTCGAGGGCGCATCGGATCACCGCGCCGAAGTCGGCGGGCACCTGCTGCCCGCCGCGCCGGCAAAAGGCGCGGATCGCTTCGGGCATGTCGCCCGGCGATTGAAACGCCGCGTCGTCGGGGTCGACCAGCGACGCCAGCGGCCGAGCGGCGCCCGAGAGCTGGTTCAGTTCGTCCCAGGTCAAGTCCCGTCCGTCGTTTCGCCAGACTCGGCGGCACTCCTGCGCGAGCCAAAGCCCGGTGATGTTCTTCAGAAGCCGGATCGTCGCCCCAACGCCCCCTTCGTTCGTGAAGTTGAGCCGGCGGCATTCGTCGTTGATCACCGGCCGCGTGACCTCAACCCCCATGAGCGACCAGGTGCCGGAACTGATGTAGCACCAATCGGGGCGCTGGCTCGATTCTCCCTTGGCCGGGACCGCCATCACGGCGCTGGCCGTATCGTGCGTGCCCGGCAGCACGACGCCCACGTCGATCAGCCCGGTTTCCGCCGCGACCTCGCGCCGCGGCGATCCGAGCCGCGTGCCCGGCCCGACCACGTCGCCCAATAGCCGCGTCGGCAGGTCGAGGCGCTCGAGCAGCTCGGTGGCCCAGCGCCCCTGAGTGGGGTTGAAGAACTGGGTCGTGGTCGCATTCGTGAACTCGTTCGACTTGACGCCGGTCAGCAGCCAGTGAAACAGATCCGGCATCAAAAGCAACGACTCCGCCGCGTCCAAAAGGGGCGAATTCGCGGCGCGCAGCGACATGAATTGGTAGAGCGTGTTGATCGGCATGAACTGCAAGCCGGTCTGGGCGAAGATCTCCTCGCGGCCGACAAGGGCTAAGGCGTTTTCGAGCATTCCTTCGCAGCGTGGGTCGCGGTACGAGTGCGGGTTCTCCAGAAGGACGTCGCCTCGGCCCAGGAGCGCGAAATCGACTCCCCAGGTATCGACGCCGACCGAGTGGATTGAACGTCCAAACCGTGTTCCGGCCGAGCGTAGTCCTTGGCAGACCTGGCTCCAGAGCCTCAACACGTCCCAGTAGAGTCCGCCCGCCGCCGCAACGGCGCCGTTTTCAAATCGATGCACTTCGTCCAGCCGAAGCCGGCGTCCGTCGAACGAGCCGGCTGACACCCGCCCGCCCGAAGCGCCCATATCGACCGCCAAATAGGTTTGCTCTGCCATAATTCAACGACCCGCTCAAAGGCTGGGATCATCGCGTCGGGTTCTGTAGGGAACGCCCTCCGTGGCGTTCCGAGAAGCTGGTGCGACGTTTTCCGGCAGGCACGGAACGCCACGGAGGGCGTTCTCTACAGAGTCCATCCCATTTCGCTACTCGTTCCCACGCTCCGCGTCCCCGTTCCCAGCGGCACCCGATTGTCGCGGAGCGGCGGAGCGTGGAAACAAGGAATCCTGACGCTCCGGCGGTTCGGAGTCAAGCAGTATAGTCAATCACCGCGCCGAATGGCGAACGCGGGCTGAAGATTCCGGTTGTCCGACGACGATAGTGTGCTTAGGGAAACCGATAGTTGACTTTGATAATTAACATTGGTATCATTGGCGGCAACCTCCGGCTCCTTTTCATGGACTCGCCATGTTATTAAACGTCATGCCCGCCGATCGCGCGACCACCGGCCAGGTGCCTGCCAAGGACGAACGAATGGCATCGACCGTGGCCGCGCCGCCGGTCGATCCGCGGGAATTGGCCGAGCAAAGCCGCCGTTTGGAAACGGCCACGCCGCCCGAAATCATCGCCTGGGCGGTCGAGCGCTATTTTCCCAAGCTGACGATGGCCACGGCCTTCGGTCCCGAAGGCTGCGTGATCATCCATTGGCTGGCCTCGATCGAGCCTCGCACGCATGTTTTCAACCTGGAGACCGGCTACCAATTCAAGGAAACCCTCGAGCTTCGGGACCGGATCGCCGCGCGGTACGGGATCGAGGTCGAATTGAAGCGGCCGGCGCAATCGGTGGAGGTTTATGAGGCGCTGCACGGGGGCCCGCTCTACAAGACGAACCCCGACCAATGCTGCCAGGACCGCAAGATCAACGTGCTCAAGCAAGCGGCCGTGGGCTGGGATGCCTGGATGAGCGGTATCCGCCGCGACCAAAGCGCCGACCGGGCCAAGGCGCCGATCGTGGGCTGGGACAAGAAATTCGGTCTGGTCAAGATCAGCCCGCTGGCGAACTGGACCAAGCAGCAGATCTGGAAGCTGATCGTGGACGAGAATGTTCCGTACAATCCGTTGCACGACCAAGGGTACACGAGCATCGGCTGTTGGCCCTGCACGCGGGCGGTGATGTTCGGCGAAGACGAACGCGCGGGGCGCTGGAGCGGCAGCGCCAAGACCGAGTGCGGGCTGCACACGCTGGAAGGCCAAAAGTGAAAGTTTCCGCCAAGACCGAGTACGCCTGCATCGCGATGCTCGAGTTGGCCGAGCGCCACGGCGCCGGCGAACCGGTGCGCATCCGCTCGATCGCGGAGGACCACGGCGTCCCCGCGGCCTTTCTCGTGCAGATACTGTTGCAGCTCAAAGGGGCCGGGCTGGTCGCCAGCACGCGGGGCGCTTCGGGCGGATACCAGCTCACGAAACCGCCGGACGAGATTTCATTGGCGGAGGTGATGGCGGTCATTGACGGTCCCGACGAGCCTTTGACCTCGAGTGCGTCGCCCTATTCGCCCTCCGCCAAAGTGCTCAAGGCCGCCTGGCAGGAAGTCGCCGACGTCGAGCGGGCGACGCTTCGCTCGATCACGTTCGCCGATCTGCTCGAGCGCACGCGGCACCGCGAAGATATGTACTATATCTAGTAGCCGCGCGGCCCCGCCCCATGTTACGATGGAACCGTGCCAGCGACCTGGCATGCCAAACCTTCCGACCCAAGTCCACGGCGCGCGGCGCATGGCACGCTGTTCAAGGAGTCCCTCGGTGAGATACTCGCTCGTCTGGTTCGTCGGTCTGCTCGCGCTCGTTTTCGCCGCGCGCCGTTCCTGCGCGGTCGAGCCGTCCGAGGCGTTGGCGGCCTACGTCGAACAGCCCGACGACAGCTTTGCTTGGGTCGAACGCCGGCAGGGCGAGCTGGACGGCCAGGCCTACGTCGAACTGACCTTGACCTCGCAAACCTGGCACGACATCGTTTGGAAGCACCAACTGTTCATCCTCAAGCCGAAACGACTGCGCGACGCGTCGCGGGCGCTGCTCTTGATCGGCGGCGGCAATTGGCACGACGATTTGGCCGCGCCGGCCAAAGATCCCCAGGCCGAGTTGCCACGCGAGGCGCCGCTGCTGGCGGCCCTGGCGACGGAAATCGGCGCGCCGGTGGCCGTGCTGCTGAACGTGCCGCGGCAACCCATATTCAACGGCATGCGCGAAGACGAGATCATTTCCTACACCTTCGAGCAGTTCCTCAAGACCGGCGATTCAAGCTGGCCGCTCCTCTTGCCCATGGTCAAGAGCGCCGTCCGCGGCATGGACGCCGTGCGGCAATTCGCCCAGCGACAGTGGCAGTTCGACATCGAACACTTCACGCTCACGGGCGCCTCGAAGCGAGGCTGGACCACCTGGCTGACTTCGGCCGTCGATCCGCGCGTGCAGGCGCTGGCCCCGATGGTGATCGACGTCGTGAATATGGGACCGCAAATGAAGCACCAAATCGCCACCTGGGGCAAGTTCTCGGAGCAGATCGAAGATTACACCCGCCGCGGCATCCAGGACCGCGACGACAGCGCGGAGGGCGCGAGTTTGCGGGCGATCGTCGATCCCTACAGCTACCGCGAATTGCTCGTGCAGCCCAAGCTGATTCTTCTGGGCACGAACGACCGTTATTGGCCGCTCGACGCCTTGAACCTCTACTGGGACGGTCTGGTTGGCGAAAAGCATGTGCTCTACGTACCGAACCAAGGGCACGGTTTGCGCGATCTCGAACGGGTCGTCGGCACGATCGCCGCGCTGCATCGCCAGGCCGCCGGCGAGCTCAAGCTGCCTGAGATGAGTTGGGACTTGAAGCAAGCCGACGGCCTGCTGCGACTGCGCCTTCGCTCGAACGTCCGTCCGACACAGGCCCTGGCCTGGGTGGCCACCTCGGCCAGTCGCGATTTCCGCGAGTCGAAATGGGAGAGCCGGCCGGCCGAGTTGGTCGATGGCACGCTGCGCTACGACATGCCGGAGCCGAAAACGGGATTCGCCGCGTTGTTCGGCGAGGCGAAATTCGATACCGGCACGCTGCCCTATTACCTTTCGACGAACGTCAAGATCGTCGGAGGCGACGGTGGCGACGCCCCGGAGCCGGAAAAGAAATAGCGACCCATCGCCTGAAAAAAGCACGCTCGTTGCGCAGCAACGAACGTGCAAAAAACGAAACGGCGGCGAAGCGAAAAAAAACGACTTCCGAATACCCCATGACGTCTGAGCGAGCCGCGAAAGCGGCATCCAATTGCCGCGCCACCCTTCGCCTTACCCCACGCTCTTTTGGATCTCTTTGGGAGGGGTTTCGGAATC
>DATKSN010000316.1:0-6509 GCA_035531595.1 Pirellulales bacterium
ACAATGAGATATTCACGGTGGCTGGGGCAGAGCGTAAGCGATGCCCCGGTCGCTATCCAGCCGGGGCATCGCTTGCGCTCTGCCACCAGCCACCACTTTCTCGTGGCAAAATATCTCATTTTCAGCCGCGTGAAGTATAGAGCGTGATCGAATGTAAATCCCAGGGTTGTTCCCATGCGCGTCATTCCCGTCATCGACCTGATGAAACGCCTGGTGGTGCGGGGCGTGGCCGGACGGCGCGACGAGTACCGTCCGATTCAAAGCCCGCTCTGCGACGACCCCTCCCCTCTCGCCGTCGCCCGAGCGCTCGTCGAGCGGTTCGCCTTCCAGGAGCTGTACCTGGCCGACCTCGACGCCATCGCAGGCGCCGAACCCGCTTGGGACGTGTACGCCCAACTGGCCGACTGCGGGCTTGATCTCTGGGTCGATGCCGGGCTGAGCGGCCCATCTTCCGCGAAGCGATTGGCCGAGTGGACCACATCGAACCGGCCGCTGGCGGCGGTGATCGCCGGGCTCGAATCGCTTCCCGACGCCGGCGCCTTGCGGGCGATGGTCGAGAGGGTCGGTCCCGAGCGGCTCGTGTTCAGCCTCGACCTCAAGGCCGCCGCGCCGCTGACGATGGCGCCCGCTTGGCGCGAACACGACGCCGATGCCATCGCCTCTCTCGCCGGCGAAGCGGGCGTGCGCCGGCTGATCGTGCTCGACTTGTCGCGCGTGGGCACGGGCACGGGCGCCGGCACTGAATCGCTCTGCCGCCGGCTTCGCCGGCTCGACGCCGACTGGGAGATCACCGCCGGTGGCGGCGTGCGTGGGCGCGCCGACATCGCCGCCTTGGCCGATGCCGGCTGCGACGCCGCGCTGGTCGCCTCGGCCCTGCACGACGGTCGCCTGACGCCGGACGACATGGCGGAATTCGTGAGAATTCCGAACGTCAGTGCGAAACGCGCCAGCGCGTGCGGAACAGCCAGATCATGCTGAGTGCCAAAACGACGTCGAGCCCGACGTAAAACCCGACGAACGAAAACCAGATCGGCCAATTGGCTTCGATCGGCGTGCTGTCCGAGGCCTGCAAGTCCAACGGCAAGCTGAAGGCCGCCGCGAAGGGGCTGGTGAAGGTCATTTGTTTGACCCAAACCGTGCCCGGATGTTCCGCTTCCGGGTAGAACGACTGGGCGAACTGCGAAACGGCCACCGGCATCGTGAACAACAGCACGACCACCAGGTAGGCCGTCATCATGCTCACCGAGGTCTTGCGAAAGACCACCGAGCAAAACAGCGCGATCCCCGCCGTGGTCAGGCAAGTCAGGACGATGATCAGCAGGTATCCGCCGATCGCGATCAGATTGATCCAATAGTACGAAACCATCACGCAGGCCAAGAGCAGCGGCCAAAGCAAGAACGAAGTCAGCACGCACGACACGCGCAGTCCGGAGACCAACTTGCCCCAAAGGATCTGCCAGGGCGTGATGATCGTCACCAGCAGCAGGTCGAGCGTTTCGCGTTCGCGTTCGCTGGTGATGCTGCCGGCCGAGAAGACCGGACCGACCAGCATGTTGAACAGCACGACGTAGCTGATGTACCAGGGGGCGTACTGCGGCCACAGGTACAGGCAACAGGCCATCAGCGGGATCGCCAGGAACATGCTCACCTGGATCACCACCCGCAGCATCAGCGTTCCCTGGCTGAACAGCTCGCTGCGCATTTCCTTGTCGAAAATCGGATTGCAGCCGTCTTCCAGGAGACCGGTTCGCTTGGCGGGGGCGAACAGGCGATCGGGGAACTGGTCGCGGTGGATCACCAGCCCGACGGACTGCTTCAGCTCGATCGTCTCGTCGACCACTTCCTTCCCTTCGCTGCCCACATCGGGCGGGTGCAGGAGCCGCCGGCAGGTGAGCACGAAAAGCACGCCGCCGATCGCGGCGCAACCGAGCGGAAAGACGGTCACGGTGACCGCCAAGCGAAACGACGCGTAAGCGTCGGAAAACGCGCTCCAGAACAAGACGGCCGCCAGCGCGAGCGGCAGGATCGCCAGGTACGAGACCACCAGCGAGGCCGCGGTGCGTTGGAAATAACTGCTGCAGGCCAGACTGATCATGCCGAAGGTCACCACCGAGACGACCAGCGCCAGATAGATCGCCAGCACCTCGTAGAACGACACGCCCCCCAAGGGCAGGCAGAGCATCACGATGGGCAACGAGGAAATGATCAGCACCGCCACATGCGAGAGCGAGGCGAAGAGCTTTCCCAGCACGATGGCCGCGGGGCGCAGCGGGCTGGCCAGCAGCATCTCGTAGCTCCTGCGCTCCTTCTCGCCGGTGATCGCGCCGGCCGCGAAGCTGGGGGCCATCAGCGAGGCGATCAGGTACTGGCCCAGGAAGAACATGTTGACCAGCGCCTTGGCCGCCGTGGGGTTGGTCATGTCGATCTTGCGCTCCTGCGGCCAGGCCATGTAGACCACCGCGCCCAACAGGACCACGTAGGCGAACAACAGCACGAAGGCCCGCGTCATCCGCAGGTTCACCAGCAGCTCGCGTTGTAAAACGGGGTTTTCGAGGAGGTACATGGGGGATGACTAGATCACCAAGCCCTTGGTGACCAGCATGAACACGTCTTCCAAACTTGGATCCTTCTCGGCGAACGAGTGCATCCGCACGCCGGCGGCGACGAGCCGCTCCAGCAGCGCGGCGAGCTGGTGGTCCTCGGCGGCCAACTCGACGGTGACCTTGTGGTTGTCGATCTGCACGTCGAGGGTTTCCGGCAGGCTGCGAATGATCGACAGCCCGACGTCCATCTTGTCGAGAAAACGGACCTCCAGGATGCGGTTGCGCTTGATGCGGCGGTAGACTTCGTCGATGGGACCGTGCATCAACAACTCGCCGCGCTCGATGATGCCGATCGACGTGCAGCAGTCGGCCAACTCGGTGAGGATGTGGCTGGAGATCAAGATCGTCTTGCCCATCCGCCGCAGTTCCTTCAAGAGGGCTTTGACCTCGAGCCGAGCCCGCGGGTCGAGTCCGCTCGAGGGTTCGTCGAGGATCAACACGGGCGGATCGTGGACCAGCGTCTTGGCCAGACAGAGCCGCTGTTTCATGCCGCGTGAGAGGCCGTTGACGAAGTCGTCGCGTTTGTGGGTCAGGTCCAAGAGTTCGAGCACGTCGCAAATGACCTGTTTTCGCTTCGAGCGCGGGATCTGGTAGGCGACGGCGAAGAAGTCGAGGAATTCCCAGACTTTCATGCCGTCGTAGACGCCGAAATTATCGGGCATGTAGCCCACGCTGCGGCGGACGTCCAAGGGGCGCCGCGTGACGCTGTGGCCGTTGACGACGCCCTCGCCGTGCGTGGCCTTGAGCAAGGTCGCCAGGAAGCGGATGGTGGTGCTCTTACCCGCGCCGTTGGGCCCGATGAAGCCGAACATCTCACCCGCTTCGATCTTCAGGTTCAACCGCTTGACGGCGGTGAAATCGCCGTAATCCTTGCCAAAGTCGGTCAGTTCAATCATGGCGTTAAGCGTTGGGCGTTAGGCGTTGGGCGAGCGGGGGGCGGGGGGCGTTAGCCCCCTGTTTGTCCGGCGTTCCCTTGTTCCCACGCTCCGCGTGGGAACATGCTCCGGCCGCTCCGCGGCCCAAGGGACGCGGAGCGTCCAAGTCGCGCGTTCCACGCGGAGCGTGGGAACGAGGAAAATGGTAGCTGGGGCAGAGCCTAAGCGATGCCCCGGTCGCTTTCCAGCCGGGGCATCGCTTAGGCTCTGCCACCAGCCACCGCTCCTTTTTCCTTTCTCCTTTCTCCTTTTTCCTTCACTCGGCCTCGGCCGGCCCATTGCTGGGATCGATCTTGCGAGGATCGGGCGCCAGGTTGGCGTCGTTGGCCGGCGCCGGCTCCGGGCCGAAATCGAGGTGGGCGACGACCAGGGTCAATTGTCGGGCCTGCGCGGCGCTCGGCACGATCGTCAAGCCCGGCATGTCTTCGCGGGTAAACGCCACCAGCCGCAACTCGCGGCGCAGGCCTTCCTGTTGGGCCAAACGCAGCAAATGATGGATGTTGAACCCGCCGCGCGACTCCAAGCCGGCGCCGACCGACGCGCCGACCAGCTCCGCGGCGAACAGATCTTCCGGCTTTTCCGGCCGTGGGCGCAGTTCGACGGTGGTCGAGGCGCCGGGGACCAGCGTGCCAATCCAGCATGCCTTCGCGGCGCCGACGACGCCGGCCGCTTCCAGCGCCAGGCCGGTCTCGTTCGTCAGTTGGTAGCGGTCTTCCGCCAGGCGTTCGCAGCGGACGCCGCCGGCCAGCGCGAGCATTTGTTCGCTGTGGACCATGCCGGTCGTATTCGATGAAATCGCCAGGCCTTCGAGGGTGACCAGACTATCGGCCAGCCCGTCTTTTTCCGAACCGGCCTTGCGGGCACGGCGAAAATCGACGTTCGTGCGCCGGTCGCCCACGCCCAGATCCTTGCCGGTGGCGAAGGGCAGCGCCACCGCCGTGGCGTCGTCGAAGCGCAGGTCGTAGCTGGTGCCCAGCGAGCTGTACAAAGCGGTGTAACGTGTGACGTGGCCGCGCGGGTAGCCGGGCTGCAACTCGACCACCGCCAGTTCGGTCATCGAGCGCGCGAAGCCGATGTCGAGCTGCGCCAGCCAGGCGACGGCCGCCGCGGCGCCGACGGCGATGAACGGCGCGGCCGCCCAAGCCAACTCGACCCTTCCCAGCAAGCGGAACACCAGCCAATTCAACGGCACCAGCACCACGACGTAAATCGTCAAGGTCCAGACGACGAACATGGCGCTGGGTACCTCGATACCGGCCGCTTCGCGCAAGGTGGTGAAGGCCAGGTCGGAGGCCATGCTGAAATCGTCCCAGCCCGCCACGCCGTGACCGGGCGGCGGCGTGCCCGACTCGCTTCCGAATGTTTCTTCGTCGCCGCTTCTGAGCACGGCACGCTCCTTCCGGCCGCGGAGCTTCTCGCCGAACAGCACCGGTGAGGCATGGGCGTCGCGCGTGAAGTAACGCAAGCGGGAAACGAGCCGTGGATCGTGCGAACTGTACTTCCCATCGAGCCATCGGAACCGCGCCTGGTCGTCGGTGCCCGAATGGAACTCGCGCGGACCGCGCCGCATCAGGGCGCCGTTGAGGAAGTTGTCGAAGCTCGGCCAGTTGCGCAGCTCGCGTTGGGCAAGCCGGAACGCCGACACGATGACTCGCCCGCGGCCAACCCGCCGCTCGACCAACAGCGGCTCTTCGCCCGAACGCGCGAGCACCTGGCTCTCGGGACGCGGCTTGAGCTTTTGGCCGGTCCAGTCGCGCACCGGCTTCAACGGCCGCCCGCCCACCAGCCATTGCTCGTTCAACGGCTGGAGCGTCTCGGCCGAGAGCGGCCAGGTCTCGCCGCCGGTCGCCGGCAGGTAGGGATCGAGAAAGCTGCCTTGCAGCGTATCGAGCGAGTGCGGGCCGCTGACGATCATTTGCCCGCCCCAGTGCAGCCAGTCGACCAGCGCCTGCTGTTGCGCCGGCGAGAGCTTGCCGGGGGCCAGATCGTCCCACAGCACGTAGGCGATGCCCGTCCAGCCCAACGCGCCCGAAGGGAGAGGCGCCACGCTGCGGATGCGAGGCCAAACCACGCGGTAATGGGCCTCGGTCAACGGGTCGAGCATCTCAGGCGCCGGGGCGCGGATCGAGTTTTTCAACTTGAGGAAGCCGTAGTCGTTGGGACTGCCCGAAAGTACGACGAAGTAGTACTGATGCGCCGGCATCGGCCGGACCGGCTGCGACTCGGCGACGATTTCGCGCCCGCCGCGGGCCAAGATCCGGGTGGCGGCCGCGCGGGTGGGGGCATCGACCGGCGCAAAGAGCGAAAACTCAAGGTACTTCTTCTGCCCTTTCGACATCAGGGCCGGGCGGATGGTCCGCAGGCGGAACGGCATCTGGTCGAGGTCGACCGGCTGCGAGCGCGAGTCGACCATTTCCGTGGCAAGCTCGCCTTGGAAGTCGAAATTGTTCGTACGCAGATCGAAGACGGCGCTGGTCCAGTGGCCGAGCTTGAGATAGATTTCCTTTTTGTCTTTCTCACCCAGAGTGCCCGGCTGGGTGGTGAACTGCAAGAACTCGAAATCGCGCTTGGGTTTCTTTTTCTTCAGCAGTTCCTCGCGTTTGGCCAGCCGCTCTTCGTCGGAGAGTCCGTCGTCGTCGTTGGCGCCGGGGCGACAGCCACCACAGCCGGTCGCCGGCGGCGCCAGGCAGAGCCAGCAGGCCAGGTACGCGAAACGGCGCCAGGCGCGGCCGTCGCGGGCCGGTCGAGATGCATGGTACGATACCGGCGAATGAGAACGTCGTCGCATGATACCATGAGTGTACGCGGTGGAACGCGAATAGGATAGGTAGCCGGATTCGCAAGAATTCGGTGGCGTAGCCGGATTCGCAAGAATTCGGTGGCGTAGCCGGATTCGCAAGAATTCGGTGGCGTAGCCGGATTCGCAAGAATTCGGTGGCGTAGCCGGATTCGCAAGAATTCGGTGGCGTAG
>DATKSN010000317.1:0-3101 GCA_035531595.1 Pirellulales bacterium
CGTTGGACAAGGGCCCCGCGACACAATTCGTGTCGCGGGGCCTTTTTGTCGTTATACTTTGCCCGATTCGTCTTGCTTCACCGCGACGAGCCGTCGCAGCTCGGCGAAGCAAGTGGTCTGGCTTAGCTCTTGGGACATAAAGGGGACGGGTCCATATATTGACGCGCATGGGGCGATTTGTTATGATGAGTTCATGCCCAGAACCGCGCGAGTTGCTCCTGGAGGCCTGATCTACCACGTACTGAATCGCGGTGTGGGACGGATGCGTCTGTTTCACAAGCTCGAGATTACGCGGCCTTCGAGGAGATCCTGGACGAGACACTGGCCAGGAACCCACTACGAGTTTGCGCTTATTGCCTGATGCCCAATCATTGGCATTTCGTGGTCTGGCCTGAAGACGACGGTCAGTTGGCGACGTTTCTTCAACGGCTGACGGTGGCGCGCTGGGCGCGCGCCAAGCTTCGGGTGGGATACGGTCATGTGTACCAGGGACGCTTCAAGTCGTTTCCCGTCGAGACCGATGAGTACTTCTACCAAGTCATGCGTTACGTGGAACGCAATGCCCTGCGCGCCAACCTGGCGGAGGATGCGGGGCAGTGGCGTTGGTCGAGCCTATGGATTCGGGAACACGGCTCGGCCGAACAGCGGGCGCGGTTGTGCGATTGGCCCATTTCACGCCCGCGGCACTGGCGCCAGTACGTGAATGAGCCGGAAACCGAGGCGGAATTGAAGGCATTGCGTCACAGCGTCAAGCGTGGGACGCCGTATGGGAGCGCCTCCTGGGTAAAACGCACGGCCAGCCTACTGGGGCTGGAATCGACGCTTCGTCCACGCGGCCGCCCTCGGAGATTAGAGTGAAAAACACGATCCGAGGGGGGGTTAAAATGGACCTGTCCCCTTTATGCCCTGTAGCAAAGTGTGGCGACGAACACCGAGACCTTGCGCGAGGTGGCGCCGATGGCCACCCGCCCGTATTCGCCCCAATCGACCTGCATCGCCTGGGCCGGCTCGTAATGCACTTCCTGATAAACGCGTCCTCGGATCGGGCGGATCTTGCGCAGGTAACGGCGAACGACGGTGGCGCTGCCGGTATAACCTTCGGGAGGCTTGGCGATCTCCGCGCGGATGCGGATCGCGGACAGCTCGGGATAGCGGGCCACCAGGGCGTCGATCTTGGCCAGGAAGGGGTCGAGGATGCCGCTCCGAGAGTCCCGGCGCGCCGGGATTGTCGGCGGCTGGTCCCGTCGCAGGGCCTTGGCGACGGTATGACGCGAGCAGTGGAGCCGTCTGGCAATGGCGCGGCCGTGGAACTTTTCGATCTCGTGCAAACGGCGGATCTCGGCCCAAAGCGCGACGTTCATGGCAACCTCCGTCCGGGCTCTGTGCCCGACGATTCAAGCGCTGGGCCCGCGATCTGCCGGAACAAATCGCCGAGTTGCAGCAAGCCCTGGCCCGGCGCGCCTTGGCGCCGTCGGGAGTGTGGGGGAAGCGACAACACTTGCGTCAGGGGAGCTTCGTAGGCCAGCAGGTCGTGGGCCAGCAATTCGTCGCGCGCGTCGACGACGGCCTGGACCGTCAGGCGTAGCAGTGCGGCCGTCGAACCGTCGCTGTAGAACGAAAGACCGTGGCGGTCAGCGGCGGCGGTCAGGAAGAAGTATAACAGCACGGCCTCGCGAGAAAGATGCTCGGCGTGCTCGCGTAGGAAGCCGCGGTCAACCCACGACCAGCCGTTCGCCGGCGGGCGTCGGACTCGTTCGGCGAGCAGGATACGTTTTTGGATCATGTTTGAGCTCCTTGGGGATCAACGAAGGGCTCAAGCTAACGATCACGCGCGTCGCACGCGATAAGTGACGACCGGCGCCGCGTCGGCGCCTTCATGGTCGAAGCTTGGGCGACGGTCGACTCGCGGCGGTGCCTCGGCACTCGTCGCGGCGCTTGACGTGCGCGGCTGCGTACTCGAAGGCGCGTTTCTTTCGGCCGTCCAACGTGCCGCGGGATTGCCACTTACGTTCGCGGTCGACAACCTGCGCGACCGCCCGACGGCAGGTCGAGCCGCAGTAGTGCGCCGGATTCCGAACCGACGGCCGCGGAGGCTCGTGGCATCCCGGCCGGTCGCAAACGGGGCCGAAAAAAACTTTTTGCCGCGTGACCACGCGCGGGCGCAACCGCTGGACTCCGCGCGAGTTGGGGCGCGGACTTGGCCCGCTGGCGGCGCGCCCGTTGCGCGGCGGCGTGTTGCGCCTTCACCTCGGCCGCCTTGCGGCGCTCCGCCTGCCGCCGGCAAGCTTGCCACCGACGAAGAAGACGGCGGCACTCCGGGTCTTGGCAGTAGCGCTGATTCCAGCGCTTCGGCTCGTACCGCCGACCGCAACCCTTGCGAAGGCAAATGCGCGGGCGAGGCTTCCGCCTGCTGGCCTTCCGACGTGCTTTGGGAGTAGGCTTAGTGGCGCCCACGGGAGTTATTCTCTCCCAAGGGTAAGCCCGAGGAAGAGGCTCAACTCTTCCTCGGGCACTCTTGTCAAAGGAAAGGAAACCAAGCTCCTTCAGTTTACCGGCCCAGGCGAAGGAGACAAAGAAGGAAGACAGCTTTGGAATGGCGCGCGGGAAGGAGACGAAGAAGGAGATCCCCAGCGGTGGCTCTCATCAGACGCTCGAAAACGGCTCTCTTTTTCTGCTCGGTCCCAAAAATGTTCGGCGTGCCGGCAGACCCCTTCGAGCTTGTCTCGATGGTGAATCAGATGGTGGGCTAATGCGGCCGGCACCACGTCCCCGCAGACCCCTTCGAGCTTGCCTCGATGGTGAATCAGATGGCGGGCTACAGCGGCCGGCGCAGTGCCCGAAACAGAGAATCTGCTTCACCGACCCCGGCGAGCGGGGTGGGGTCGAGGTTGCGCCCAGGCGCGCCGCTGTAGCACGCCATCTCCTTCACCGACCCCGGCGAGCGGGGTGGGGTCGCTGGCGGTCGCTGGCCTCAAAACGCTTTCGCGTCCGATGCGACGCGGTTCGCGGCAAACTCGTCGGCGTGCTCGCTATTCGCAGCCGGAGAAGATGCGGATCGGATCGATCACCCACCCCCCGGAATGCCGATCGGAAGCCGCCAG
>DATKSN010000318.1:0-9067 GCA_035531595.1 Pirellulales bacterium
TTCTTGCTACCCTCCCTCGCAAGCCTGATCCGACCGCGAAGCCCACCGGACCCAGCCACTGCACATCCCACTTACTCCCCCATCGACGTCCACATCGGCGATTCAGCCATCCCTTGCGCTGCTAGCGTTTGAGGGGATACCAGCCAAGGCCCATTCATTTGCCCAGCCATGCCTCCCAAAACGCACCCCTCCATCCCGCAGCGGCCGCAAAATACCCGGCGAATTGCGGCTCCGTGCGTGGTTTTGTTAAATCGCGGTTCACGGCTGGAGTGCCCTTGGGACAGGCCGGGGCGACTACCCCCCCACGACGAGTTACTTTTCGACCCACTCGAAACCCAGAATCCCCGAAAGTATTAGACCTTTCCCGTTTAGCTTCCCGCCGTTTAGCTTCCCGACGACCGCTCAATACGATGTGCTAAACCGGAACAGGTTCTTTCCATCCCTGACGTTAAAACACTCGACGTACATCGACTCCAAGCCGGCGCCAAACAGGTAGACGTTTCCATCCGCGACTTTGAAATCGACCCAATGCCCAAGGCCGAACCCCAAGCCCCCGCGTGTCACGATCTGTTCCGCCCAAACCTCTGCGCACCAGAGCGGTTCGCCCTCCCTGGTGTCAATGAAATAAAGCGGGACAACTCCGCAGACTTGATGGTGCAGCGCGACTAGAAAGCGGGAGTCCGAAACGTGGATTGCGTTAACCGCGCACGCCCTGTTCGCGGTGCGCAGTTCGACGTCATCCAACACCAGCTCGCTCAGCGGCACGTCCCGCCCGTCGACGTTCAAAACCAACGTCGACGCCGCGTTCCTCGCCATGGCGACGCCCGGCCCTATCGACATCCCGGCATGCGCTCGCCAGCGGTATCGCCCCTCCTCGCTCGGGTGATCGCCCGAATAATCAGGCGCCGGCGGTTCGTCTGTCGAGACCCGCACTGCGTAGCGATCTCTGTCGGCGCTTTGCAGCCGAAGCATACGCCGCTGCCACCAAGCAGGTGGGGGCGTGCGGATTCGCCCTTCAAGGAACCCGAGGAAGCGCGCGAGGGCTGCGCGATCGATGTCGACGTATTCCCACTGCACCCCACGCTGAAATGGCGCCGGGAACGTACGGCGCACGGTGGCCCATTTGGCGAGCAGGGAAACGGTCGTGTTCTCATGCATGGAGAGTTTTTCCAGCAGTTCCGGCGACGCGCCGCGGAGCAACTCAGCACTCACTTGGTGGAGTTCATCGGGGTTTGCGGCGTCGCAGACCTGTGTCGCGAAGGCTTCTGCCACTCGGGCGGAAGCCGCCGCGTCGGCAGCGACAGCGGGTAGCGCGGCGCAGGCCGCAACGATCGCGGAAAGCCAGCAACATGCCGGCACGGTCACGATGCATCTCATGGGGCGTTCCTCGAAATCCCGAAATGTCCGTGGCGTCGTCGATAGGCGCGGGAGGCCGCGTTTCGTTTAGTCACAACCGGGGCGTAACGAGTAGTGTCAAAGAACTAGTCGGAGGGCAGCATTCCCAATCGAGCGTGAACCCGCGCCGCGCTGGCCCGTCCACCGGCGGCTGCGACCAGAAGTTGGGCTGGATACCCGTCGATGGGAGTAAGCCAGAAGACGTCTTGCGGAGATTGCCGTACGTACCCGCTTTCCAGAGTTTCGACAGGTCGTCGGTCCCGGCGTTGTTCCCGGTCGGGTCATCAGCGCCATCCGCGCAATAAAAGCGAATCTCGCCCTTCTGTAAGTATGATCCGCACGTACCCTTCTGAGGAGTCGAGATTGCGGTGTCCGTGGCTGTGCCACCCTTTCTAAGCAAGGAGTTCCTCCGTCCCTTCCTGACCGGCCATGCCTCGTAATAGGTAAACTCCTCGAACGTGATGTCGCCATTGCACTTCCCGCACTTGTTGATCGAGCAGAACACATCAACGCGCTGCACGATATAACCGGTACACGGCGCGCCTACCCTGCTCTTCGGGTTATTCGGATTCACATGAACCTCCAGGAAAAAGTCCCATTTCGCCTCAACGGGTTTGCCGCAAGCTGGCACAGCGGTCTGCCCCATCGGCTTTACTTCAAGCTGCCCGTACGGATCGACGCGCGAAATGGGCTCGCTCTCCGCGTACACGGCTAGACCTTAAATAAGCGTACCCGGAAGGGTTTTTGGCGTTGGTTCGCCGGTTTTCACGGGCGCAGCAAGAACCAGCCGGAGCCGCGAGTGGCCGGTGCGAGGTTCAGATTTTGTTTCGAGCATCGGAAGGTGATCTTTCTGGGTTAGGCGCCACGGCGGGCCGGTACATCCGGCGTTGGTCATGGCGAATCAAGCATCGGCCGTACGATGCTTGACGCGCCCGCTGGTCAGCAGCGTAGGGACTTTCGGAAATGTGCGGCCAGCCGGAAGAACACCCCTTGCCAGTTGTTCCATGCCAAGAGCCGGTATACGATTTTCCGTCCGGTCTTCACGATCTGACATGGAATCCGTACAAAGGCGTTTACGAACGTACGGAACTCCATCCTCAACAGACGCTCTTTCTCCTCGGCGTGCTTCTCGCGCCAACGGCCCTGGGGCTCAGGCAAGGAAAGCGCCAGCCAAGCCTTCAGGTTCCAGGCCAGGCAACCCATCAGCATGTAGGCCCAGTTGCTCTGCAGGTTGTCCACGGGCGCGTGCAGCGCTCGCAGACCATGCAATTGCGCCAGCACGTTTTCTTGCTGGCAGCGGCCATTGGCCGACAACACGATCTGTTCGGCCGTACTGTCCCAGTCGTTCGTCAGGTAGAAGAAGTAGCGGTAGTCGGGAAAAAACTCTAACTGGTCGCGCTTACGCACTTCAAGCCGTTTGCGGATGATGACAAGCCGATAAGCACGCTTACAGGCGCCGGGTTGATACTTCATCTCGGCCACGTCCTCGGATACCTGCCGGATGTCTTTGTAGCCGTTGGCGTCCACCACCTGCTGCTTGACCCGATCGCGTCGTCGCCGCCGTTTCGTGCGGACCTCGTAGCGGGGCGGCCGATGAAGCGTTTTCCAGGCCGTTTTGGGCAAATCGTCGGCCTCAATGTGCCTCGCGGCCGTGACATCCATACCGAAGATGAATTGCACGTTGCCCAGTTCATGCCACCGATCGAGCTGCGTCGTTTGCGTGAAATCGGTGTCACCGCGGAGCACGATCGTCTTGAAACCCGCTTGAAGGCACAAGCCAATCGCTTCATCGATGGACTTCGCTGCGCCTTCGTGCGACGGCCGATTGCCAGGGCGGTTCACCAATCGCAACTCCTCGCCGGTGTTGGCCAGCGTGACCAGCAGCGGATGGTAGCCCCAGGTGCCTTTGTAGGACAAACTCATGCCCTGTTTGCACTCACCATTCGTGCCGACGAGAGTGCCGTCCGCATCGATTGTCGCCGTCTGAAAGAATTCCGGCGATTGACGTGCCCACACCTTCTGCCGCGCGGCGTCGATGGCTTCTTGCAGGTTCTGCAGATCGAGTTCGTTGAAGCGCCGACAGAAGTCACCGGCAGTGGTAGGATCTGGAATGCGCTCAGCGTCGAGGGCGTTCAGGTAAGCTTCGTCCTGACGCCGGCCTTCGATGTCTTCCAGGCGTTGCCCGTCGCAAATGATATTGTAGGCGAGATTCAGCACATGATCCGATTCGTGGTACGGCAAGTGTAACTTGAGAACGTGCAGCCGGGCGTCAATCTCCTCGGCGAGTCCCAGGTCGCGCACCAAGCCATGCACCAACCCGATGCCACCGTAGTTGGTCGCCAGCGTGCGATCCGCCAACTCGTAATGGATATTGGAGGCACGCAACAGCGGCCCCTCCTCCTTTGGAAAACGATCCTTGTCGAGCCGCCGACGCAACCGCTCCTTGCGGGCGCGCATCCGTTTTGTGATACTGCTCTGACTCACTCGAAACCCTCCGTGCATGTTTGGGCAGACTTGATTTCCCCTACTTCATATTTGCCCACAAACGCGGAAGGTTTCGAGTTTTTTTCACCTCACTATGTCACGAGCGATTCCGGGTACGCTTGTTTAAGGACTAGACGAATGGGCCGCAAGTGGATCGGGAGGTGCTCGAATCCTCGTCTCCTGGTTTTCAGCCAGGTGCTAAACCGTCTCAGCTACCGATCCGGAAAAAACCAACGAAAAAGGCCCGATGTCGTTGTGACACCGGGCCTTAAAGAGCCTTGCTTTGCCTTGGGGGGCCGAGCGTCACAAGCGCAACGGATGCGCGGGGAGCGAAATCGCCGGTTGACCTGTCACCGACAGTTGACCAGCAAAATAGCACGTCCCTTTGCGTTCGTTTGTGATACTTGGCCGTAAGTGCATCATGGTCGGGAGCGTTGAAAGGCGGTTGATCTTCTGGGAAAACCGGCAGGACCGGACTACAGGATGGGTCGTCCCTGCTAGGCTATACCTGTTTGGACGCGGCAAGGTGTCGGTTGGTTCGCGCTTTTTTTGGGGGATCGGCGAAATGACGGCCGGAATCCGTGACACCCCCACGACGTTGGCCGAGGCCAAGTTAGAATCGTCATTGCGACGCGCTAACCTTTGAAAATCGAACCGCCTGGAGAATAGAAAATGCCTTTGCTTCAAGATCGGGTCGCGTTGGTCACTGGTGCCGGGCGGGGAATTGGCCGGGCCATCGCGCTGGCGTTCGCCCGCGAGGGTGCCAAGGTCGCGGTAACGGCGAGAACGGCTAAGGAACTGAATCGCTGGCTGGCGCAAAGCGGCCGGTAGGCGCGACGAACTCAAACTGCACGGGCGGCCCCTTGGCCGGATCGGGGTAACGGCCGCGGGCGTCGAGCCGCGTCCGTTCGTTCATCGCCTCCACGAACGGCGTTGACCAGTGGGCCAAGTGCAGGGCGATCAGCGAAGCGACAGCTTGCCGGCCTTGATTGGCTCGACGATCTTGGCGCGGGCCGTTTCGGGCGTGATCTCTGATTGGCGGACGTGGCCCCACCACACGACTACGTCCGCCCATTCCAAATTCCTTTCCGTCAATCCCTGGTCGGGGTCATTCAAGCGAACCGATCGAACGTCGATTCCTTCGCACGATTTCAGGTGCTCGGCGATCGCGTTACCAAGGAAGTTTTGGTACGCCTCCTTTTGCGCCGGCTGCTGTTCGTCCCAGACGAGAACATGGACAGGCGCCGCTGCTTCGCCGGCGAGCGCTCTTCGGGTCATCACGGCCGGCGTCGCCAGGCCGAGGGCCGTCATTCCGTGGACGAATTGGCGTCGGTTGATGCGGTGCCTGGCTGTCATCGGCAGTTCCAAGTAGATTCCCGTGAAGGTGGTTCCCTCGTCAGGGTAGCCAGCACCATTGCCTGTTCGCCCGCGACCCAGCGGGCGGTTGCACCCCACACGACCGCCCCGGTCGTCGGGGCGGTCCCCAGACCCAGGAGATCGTTCCGATGACCGTTTTCGCCGACAGTACCTCACCCACCAAACCCACTTGGCAGGATGCGTTCGTGGCCATGTTGCCGGGTATTTCCGACCGGCTCCGTTTCAGATTTCGCGGTTTTCCGCCCGAGAGCCGCGAGGAGGTATCCGGAGCTGGACGTGCTGCGGCGGTTGCCATCGGGGACCGTGCTGGATACGGAACTGGTCCTGCTGTGATCGGGGCGAGCGGATCTACAAGCGCTGATGCGCCGGCACCAGTTGGTTGGCGCGCGAAAGATCCAGGAGGCTGGCCGCTATCTACCTGCGACCTACATGGTGTTCGACCTGGTGTACCACGGCGGCCGGCCACTGTGGGGCCGGCCGCTGGCCGAGCGGCGGGCGCTGCTGGCGGAGCTTTTGGACCAGCACCCAGCCACGGGTTAGTCCTGTCGCAGGGCGTTGTTGGTACGGGAGGCGTCTTCTTTGAAAAGGTCGTCGAGCAGGGCCACGAAGGAGTGATGGCCAAGCACCTGCAAAGCCGCTACCTCCCTGGCCGGCGCGTCCAGGCTTGGCGCAAGATCAAGCCCTTCCAGTCCATCCCCTGCGTCGTCATCGGTTACACGCTGTCGTGTGAGGGGATTCATAGCTTGCTGGTGGCCGCCATGGAGCAAGGAACGCTGCGGTACGTGGCGGAACTCACCGGCGGTTTTTCGCTGGACGACAGGCGGCGGTTGGTTCAACTCGTACAGTCCCGCGTGCGCCCGCAACCCGTGGTCCCCTGCGCCAAGAAACCGGCCATCTGGATCGATCCGGAAATCTATTGTCAAGTCCGCTTCTTGGAACGCACGCCGCATGGCCGCCTGTGAGGGGCCCATTTCCGCGGTCTTCTGGACCAATGAGTTGCTATGCGTACCTGTTTCGCCGCGCGTCTCCGTCGTGGAGGCGGGCCTCGAAATCCGCAGTCTGGTCAAGAGGTCCATTTCCATCGTTACCCGGCGAGCGGCACTTCCGGCGCTTGTTCGCCGTGATCCGGACCTACTTGGACAACTTGGACTCGGGACGGTTCGTGTTCCGGCCCGGCTTCATGTGCGCGGCGTGCGAATTCCGCGATACGCATTGCCGGTCGTGGGCTGGAAGCTAGCCGGCCCTGACCAATCTTCGAGAGGAGGTATCCAAATGGGAGCCAGACAGAAACTCAACAACTTCAACACGCTCGGCGTGCTGGCCGTTGCCGGCCTGATCGGTGGGTTGGCCGGATCCTGGGCCGTGTTCTTCGTCGTCGCCGCCGTGCTGTGGGTGGCGGCCGTGAGTAGCGGCGACATCCGCCGGTGAAGGGCCGTTGGCCGGCCCCGTGCCTTGTCCAAGGTTGGGCGGGGCACGGGCGGGTCTGGTGGTTAAGAGCACTGGAGAAAGCCATTCGGCACGCAACCGAGCCGCCCTAAAGAACCGGGCCAAGACACGGCATATAGCATGACGGGACCGTTTTAGGTTCCGCCCCAGGCCTGTTGTTCGCACCCGGTCGCAAGGCCGGTACACAAGTAGGAGGCCGACCCAATTAAGGTCGGGAGAGCGATGAACGAAGCGATCCAGCTAATAGACAAGTACCTGACGCAGGAGATGGTGGGGCCGGCACGTGAGATCCTTCGGGATCTTCGCGGGGATCTGCTCACCCGTATGGCAGAAAAGCCCGTTGTCGGGCAACGCCGCGGCCCCACGGCGTTTTGGTGGATGGTCCACAACCTGGTGAGCCACCCGCTGAGCGAGGTCGTGTTCTGGTTTGGCGGGCGAAAGCTCGCCGACCGCGTTCACGACTGGTCGGTGCCCCGGCACCGGCCCGGCGCGGGCCGAGGGTAGTGGGCATTTACGCCAGATCGACGGCGTACAAATAGTCGGTCCTCGCACGATGCCACTGGCGCCTGCGAGTAACGAACACCGGCAAAGGATCCGCCTATCCGAGAAAAAAGGCGGCGTGATAGGGCTCCCGGCGTTACTGCGGGCCTGGGTCGGCGGACCCGGTAAACGTCATGGTATCGGCTTCAAGCCGTTTCGGCATCCCTCCAGCAAGAAGGGGGTACAACCAGCAGCGCACGGCGCCACCCGAACACGACCGGAAACCGGACCTGTGTTCAAGGGGTGTAGGGGTTCGACTCCCCTCGCTGCTTCTGTTTCTGGGGCAGTTTGGAAGCACCGATGCAGCGACCGGTAAGAGGCTATCCGAAAACTCGCGTATCGTCGCCTTTCGCTCCGCGAAAGTACGCCCTTTCGCGGAGCGAAAGGCGACATACTGCCACCGCGAACGAGTTTTCGGATAGCCTCTAACTAATAACTAATGCCGGCGTCAACGGGTGCGGGTGGTTCGACTCCGCCTGGCCGCGAACAGTTTCGTGCGTTGGCACGACGACCGAATTGGCCGTGTCCTTCGATTTGAAATCCGCATGGTCTGGAGTGAATTACCTCACTCGGGCGTCTTAGGCCAATGCCGTGCTCGCCAAACTGCGGCTGTTCGCGTTGCTCGCGCCGCACCTGGAAGTCGGCGGCCGCGGCAACAGCGGGAACGTCGTCCAGACCAATTGGGGAAAGGTGCTGACGGCCCATAAAGGCGAGACCTGGCTCGCGCTGGCAGCCTCGGTCCCGTTTTTGCGCTGCTCCTGCGGTTACGTGGGGGCGACCGACGGCTGGCGCGACCTGGCTCACAACTTCCGGATGGACTGGGAGTTCGACTGCGCGCCGGAGGGGAATATCGCCTTGAACGGCGAGCTCGATATCCGAAACGGCCCGGAGTTCGTGCTGGCGATTGCCTGCGGCGACAGTCTTCACCACGCTTTGGTCACGGTTGCCCAGGCCCTGGGTACTTCCTTCGCCACTCATCGCGCGCGCTTCATCGAGCAATGGCGGCACACTTGCCATCATCTGCCGCCGGGGAAGGAAAAGGCGTCGACTGACGGCGGTGTTCTCTACCACTGTAGCCATGGCCTGATCCTGGCGCATGAGGACAAAACGTAGGTGCCAAGGTTGAAACGAGCGCGACCAATCATGATCGGCCAACGCCGGAGCCGCATTCGCCCGAAATTCGGGCCGCCACAGCGCAACGAACCGGATTTCAGCGAATTCGTATACAGACGGGATTGAAACCAGCGCGGCCCGGGCGGCGGAGTCGATGAAATCGCATGGGGGCCGACCGAATTTACCACTTCGGCATAAGGTTTGCTCCACAGGTTTGATTTGTGCCGTTTCACATCGGGTAATTCTGTATACGATAAAGGTAAGGAACCGAAATGAAGTCCAACACGAACTCCGTCATCGCCGTCTTCGAATCTCACGACCTGGTTGAAAACGCCATCCGCGAACTTCAGAAAGACGGCTTCGACATGAAGAAGCTGTCGATCGTCGGCAAGGATTACCACACGGAAGAGCACGTCACCGGCTACTACAACACCGGCGATCGCATGCTGTACTGGGGCAAGTTGGGGGCCTTCTGGGGCGGCTTCTGGGGGCTGCTGTTGGGCTCCGCGTTCTTCTGGGTGCCGGGCGTTGGTCAACTGCTCGTGGCGGGACCTCTCGTCATGTGGATCGTCGGCGCGCTCGAAGAAGCCGCCGTCGTCGGCGGACTTAGCGCTCTGGGCGCCGCGTTGTTCAGCATCGGTATCCCGAAGAACAGCGTCATGCAATACGAGACCGAGGTGAAGAACGGCAATCTTCTCCTGGTCGCCCACGG
>DATKSN010000319.1:0-4362 GCA_035531595.1 Pirellulales bacterium
TCTCCTCAGCGGCCTGTGGGACACGGTTTACGCAGCTATCCTCAAGCAGCGTGGTGCCCCCCACATCTGGACTCCCGCATCCTCACCCTCAGATACACCCCCAAAACCCCGGAAAAAGTGCGCATGAGCGAGACTGCACCCGTCCCCAGTTGCCACTCTGGTAATTGACCATGCCCATCATCGTGATGGTACAGACGTAGAAGGAGTCTCCCGTCTTTTCGTGGCGATACCACTGCCTACGGTGCTGTTTTCCACAGCAATCGCAGAACGCCGAGCTGAATTCCATGGGCTTCACAATACCACGGCGTTCAAGAATCGGCAACAAATCGAAGATCCCGATGTCTGCCATAGACCTACACCACACTGCTAGTTTTCGTCTCAGCCGCGCGATGGCCTCTGCATCGTCCGTCGTCCCGCCATCGAAGAAAGCCAAAACGTCTCCTTGCAACGTTCTTCGTCCTTCAGCCTCTTTTTAACTTTTCCGTCTCCACGTGTAAACGTGCTCGACGGGTGAAGCCTCTCCAGCTCCCGCAAATCAACAAGTCCGCGTTCGTTCATTCAGCGTTTCTCCTGGACCGCGCTTACGGATCAGTAACTACCATCTGCCAATCTGGCGGAAATTCCCGAGGGCAATGCCCCGCTATAAGCAACTTATGGGCCAAACCGAGCTAAATCCGGTGAAATGCCCGGTATCGGCAACCCCTCACCCGGACCGAAACCCGATCGGTTCACCCTGCGTTCCAGTTACTTGTTTCACGGCGTGGGCGATGTCCGCGTCGTCGGGCGTCACGCGCCCTTCCGCGTCGCAGGCGTCGCGGAGGATGGCCCGCTGCAGGGCCAGATACGCGACCTCGCGCATCTGGGCGCCCGACAGGCCGTCGGTGGCCGACGCCGCCTCGTCGAGCAGCGTGTCACCCGCGCACCCAGCCGGCAAGTTCCGGGTGAGGATTGCCCGACGCGCCTCACGCGAGGGAAGGCCGAGGCCCAGCACGACGTCGAAGCGGCTTGGCCGCTCGCGGATCGCGGGGTCGATCGCCTCCAGGTCGTTGGTCGTGGCCATGAAGACCACGCCGTCGTTGTTTTTTCGAAGCCGTCGAGCTGGGCCAGCGTTTCGCCCAGCACGGCCTTCGAGCAGTACGCCGAACGCTCGTCGGCAAACAGATCGATGTCTTCGAAGAAGACGATCGAGGGGTTCAGCTTGCGGGCCAGTGCGAACACGCCTCGCACGCCGTCGGGCTCGAAGACGTCGGCGGCCGTCACGTAAATGAAGGTCGCCAGCTTTTGCCCGGCCAGCGCCTTGGCCAGGAGCGTCTTGCCCGTCCCCGGTGGGCCGTAAATCAGCACGCCGCGCTTCAGCGGAACGCCGTTGCGGCGGAACGCCTCGCGGCGGCGAAAGACCTCGACCGTGTTCTGGTCGATGGCGGCCCGCACCGCCGGCTCAAGGGCCACGTCGTCCCAACTTGCCGGTTCAAACCCTTCAAGCACGTCCCCACCCGACTTGAGCACCTGGTTTTGCAGGTAATGCGGACCTGTCATCCGCCGCGCGAGGGCGTCGAACTGCGTCGTCAGCTCGTCTGCTTGTGACCGCGGACCGATGAAATGAATCCGGAATCCGTCATGGCCGAATTCCTCAATGGCCAGCACGCGTCGGCCGCCGTCGGGCAGGCGGTAAAAACGGGTCGTTTCGACCTCGTAGTCGACCCAGCGGCCGGGCGCCACGAGCATCCGCGCGGTTTTCGGCGCCCAGAGCGCGCCCGGCCGCGCGTCGATGCTACCTCCCTCGGCCGTCAATTGCCAATCGGCGAAGCAGGCCGCGAGGGCCTGATGGAGCTGGGGCAGATCGTACATCGGGTAGGCTTGCCGCTTGATCAGCAGATCGCGCTTCGTGCCGCCGAAGTAGCGGCGGATTTCGATGTCGAACGGGGTGTCGCGCAATGTGCGCGCGGCCGCGCAAACCTGCCTGGCCGTCGTGCCCATCGGCGCGGCGTCGGTTGGCAGGGGGGAGAACGATTCTTCGGCAGTGAGGTCGAGAAGATCCATGCAAAGCTCCTTGTTGGCGGGGGCGCCCCGCGAGACGTTTCGTCACTCGGCGCGTGCGGTCTACGGCCGGCGTCAAGTCTATGCTGATGACGCACGCTCTGGCGCCAATGTTCGCTGCCCAACGCGGGGCAGTGTGTTATGCTGGCGGCATGGCGAAACAAACTCTCACCTTCAATCAAAAGCGGTCCGACGCCGAGCGGCGCGCCAAGCAGGCCGAGAAACTGCTGCGAGTCATGAAGCTCCTGGGGTTGCTGCAAGGCGGCGGAAGCTGGAACCCGCGCAGTCTTGCGCGGGAGCTGCGCTGCAGCCAACGAGAGGTCTATCGCGGGCTGAACGTGCTGATGCTGGCGGGCATGTGCTACGAGTTCGACCGTACGAGCGGCCGCTACGAGCCGCTGCGCCCCGGACACAACTTTGCGCCGCTACCCTTGAGCGAGGAGGAGCTTCTCGGTCAGGCGGCCGCGGCGGCGGTCAGCCGCGTGCCGGCGCTGGAGCTCGGCCACGGCGCGACGGCTGCCACGCGCAAGCTGGCGTCGCTCGACCCGGCGGCGGGCGAACTGTTGGCGTTGGCCCAGCAAGTGATTACGGCCCTGGGACCCAGGACAGTCGACCACAGCCGGCACGGCGACGTGCTGCGCACGATCCAACGCGGACTCGTGCAACGCAAGCAATTAGAAGCGACCTACCGCGGTCCGTACGCGGCCAAGCCGTGGAAGGCCGTGCTGCACCCCTACCGCCTTTGCTTGGCGCAGCACGCCTGGTATCTGATCGCGCGGCCCGACTGGGCGAGCCAACCGTTCACGCTACGGGTGGTCCGCTTTCAGTCGCTGCGCCTGCTGGAGCGCTCCGCGGAAGTGCCCGACGATTTCGATTTGCGGGCGCATTTCGGCAATGCCTGGAACGTATGGCGTGGCGAGAGGGCCTACGACGTCGAAATCCGCTTCGCGCGAGAAGCCGCCAGGCAGGTGGTCGAGACGACCTGGCACGCGACGCAACGGGTCGACAAGCACCGCGACGGAAGCGCGACATTGTCATTTCGCGTGGACGGGCTCGACGAGATCCTCTGGTGGTTGTTGGGTTGGAGCGGCTTTGCCGAAGTGATCAAGCCGCCCGAGCTGCGCGAGCTGCTCGTCGACCACCTTGAAGCCGGTCTTCGGCTCAACGGCGCGTGTGCCACGCGCGGCGATTGAAACACTAGCGCGAGAGACGCTACGAACGCCAGTTTTCAACCGTTAGCCCTGGAACGGCGAGCAGGTCGCTGTCGGTGGACACCACCCTGCAATTACCCAATGTCATGGCAATCGCAGCGATCATGCTGTCGATGACTCCGATGGGGCGACCATGACTATGGCGCTCAGATAAATTGACCCACATCTGCTCAGGTAAAGTGAGCCATTGGCTCACAGCATGAGGGGCATCGCGGCGGTGGTGGCGTGTTGCGGGCGAGGAGGCGGCGTGCCTTTTATTGACGAGATCGCAGCACGTCATTCCAGTCGTGGTCGGACGGTCGCAGTCGCTTGATGGCGCCGTGCAGCGCGATCATCCGAGCGGCCGCCGCGTCGCCAGGTGCGTCGGCATCGAAGCCGCAGTGGATCTGGTATCCAGCGGCGAGCAGGGCGCGCAGCCAAGGCGGATTGGCGCGCACGCCCGAGGTGGAGAGGCAGATGTGCTGGAGGTGCAATTGGAAGCAACTGATCGAGTCGATGGCGGACTCGCAGAGCACGATGCTCTCCGATCCCCGCGCGCCGATCCAGAAGTATCCCAGGTCTTTGCGTGTGCCGCCCGCCATCCCACGCCAGACCTGCGGCCCTGTGCCTCGTAGTTCGGCACCGACCGGCCGTTGGGCTTTTCCCGTCACCAACAGAAAGACGGCATTGCCCCGGTCGTCCGCGTAGATCCCACCGGATTGAATCAGTGGATCGAGCAACGTCGCGCAGAGACCGCGCCGTTGTATGAGATACTGACGGACGCGCTCCAACAAGCGATGGGCGGGCACGGGCAAACGCAACGAGTCGTGCGGGCCACGAGCCGCCGCGGTGCGGGCCAAGGGGTGCGCGGCGGTTTGGGCGCCGCCGATTGGGCCGCATGCCAGGTGTTGCTCCAACCATTCGACCGCCGCGCGGAAGTCGACCGCGGCCAGGTGCATCACCAGGTCGATCGCTCCGCCGCCGCCGTGTCCCCGGCGCGGGAAGTTCGGCTGCCAGTGGGGTCAGATAGTTACGTTCGTGCTCGAAGGCCTTGGCGGGAATCAAGCCCGTCTTGCTTGCCGGACGATGGTGCATGCGCACCGTGGCCCACTCGAACGCCTGCTGATTCAGATCT
>DATKSN010000320.1:0-19314 GCA_035531595.1 Pirellulales bacterium
CGGAAGTCTCGCCGCCGCCTGGTGAGGAAACCATCGACTGGACGCTGCTCACCAACGAGCGCGTGCAGAGCTTTGAGGATGCCTGGCGCGTGACCGGATGGTACGAGCGGCGCTGGACCGTGGAGGAATATCACAAGGCGAAGAAGACCGGTTGCCAGATCGAAGCCATGCAATTCACGACGACCGCACGGCTGGAGCCAGCGATTGCGTTGTTGTCGATTGTCGCTTTGACCCTGCTCAACCTGCGTGAAGCGAGCCGACGGCCCGACGCCAAGACGCGCCGCGCTGCCACGATCCTGGCTCCTGACTACGTGGAAGTGCTGAGCATCTGGCGCTACGGAAAGACTCGCAACGATTTGACGGTCCATGAATTCTTCTTTGCTTTGGCGCGCCTGGGCGGACATCAGAATCGCAAACGCGACGGACACCCAGGCTGGCTGGTTCTTTGGCGCGGCTGGACCAAACTTCAATCAATGCTCGACGGATACTCCGCCGCCAAACGGGAAAAATGTGGTAAAACTTAAGGCCAGTTGCCCAGCGCTCACACAACACACATGGGATCAATAAGATGCCGGGTCTTCGCCTAACGCTTTGTCGCCCGCAATACAGCCTTAGGTCTCTATTTATCTTGATCGCGATCGTGTCGATCCCGTTGGCCTTCCAGGCGCGGCGCGAGCACCAGTATCGGCTGCGCGTCGCGGCGCAACGCGTATTGTCCAAGCAAGGTTACGTCTACGCCTCCAACAGGAACATCGACCACAACGAGTTCGACATGCTCAAGCGGGACGACGTCGTGGATGGCGTCAGTTTGTCGTGGGATGTTTCCGACGACGAGTTCGCGGCGATGTTGTGTTTTCCAACATTGACACGGCTCAATCTAGACGGAATCAGAATTATCGACGCGCAGCTTTGCGAGATTGCGAAGCTGCCGTTAATCGAGGATCTCGATCTCAGCGACACCGCAATCAGTGACGAGGGCCTGCGGCATCTGGCGCGCATGCGCACGATGCGCAAGTTGAATCTAAGTCGCACCAAGATCTCCGGGGCGGGCTTGGCGTTTCTCTCGTCGATGCGCCAACTCAAGGAGCTCAACTTGAAAGGGGACGAAATCGACGGCGAGTCGTTGCGGCACCTGGCGGGCTTGAGTTCGCTGCGCGTGTTGAACCTGAGTCACACGAAAATCTCCGGCGCGGGCTTGGCGCACCTCTCGTCAATGCCGCAACTGGAAAGGCTCAACTTGAACGGCGACGATATTGACGGCGAGTCGCTGCCGCACCTCGCCGGGCTCTCTAGCCTGGAGTGGCTAAAGCTCGAAGAGACATGTGTCACTGACAAGGGGCTCTCATCCCTTCGCGGGCTCACGTCGCTTAGGTTTCTTGACCTCGGCTTCTGCGCGATTTCAGATTCGGGACTCGGGCATTTGCCTGAGATGCCGTCGCTCATAGAGCTTATTTGTTGTGAGACATCGGTCACCACGTCCGGTGCTAAGCGATTGCATACGATGAGCCCGAAAGCTAGGATCTATTGGGGTAGTACGAGGAGTCCGGCCTGGGCGATTGGGCCCGATGGCGTGGTGCATGAGGTTAATTTGGGGAAATGACGAGGAAAGCCGGCGAACGGATAACGGGACATTCTAGAATGGGAAATTCTAGAACGGAAAAGGGGACATTCTAGGGACATTCTACTTTTGATATTCCGTGGGCAGACACCGGCGTCAGGTGCTCGGGCTGGGCACCGCCGGCACCGCCCGCCAATCCAACGCGTGAAGATTCCGCCGAATTGGCGGACGTCGGGAGTGTTGTCAGTGCCGCGGAACAAAGTGCCGCGGAACAAAAGTGCCGCGGAACAAGACATCCATCGTTCTCGGCGGACCTCGTGCGCATTACTGGACTTGCGTACGATTGAAAATGGTGGTGGGAATGCGGATAATGAGGGTGGCATGCGCGCAGGAGGCGAACCGACTCCCCCGAGGGTGGCCGACCGGTGCGACAAGCAGACCAAGGCAAGCAGGGCGTGATCGAATGCCAATCCGACGCTGGAACAACGGCCTGGGCGGATACCCGGAAACCGGCGCCGCCGGGCAAAGTAGTAGGCACACTCCGTGTGCCGTAACCTCCGGCGAGTCGACGTCGATGGGCGGAAAGCTACGGCACACGGAGTGTGCCTGCTACGTTGGGCTACTGCCCGACGAAAGACAGGTTTAATTTTGACAGGTGTGCCTCAATGCGAATTCGACGCTGGTACAACGGCCTGGGTCGCCAGCGGCCAGCCGCGAAGCGGCGACAGAGTGTAGCCTGGGGCGTAAGCGGTTAGAGGTTAGGGGCGAGCGGGAGACGTTAGCCCCCTGTTTGTTAGTAGGCGTTAGGCGTTTAGGCGTTAGGCGTTAGGCGTTAGGGGCGAGCGGGGGGCGTTAGCCCCCTGTTTGTCTTCAGCAGGAGGTTGGCGGAGAACCTAACGCCTATCGCCTATCGCCGCGGCACGGATCGAAGCGGAATTCAGCCTCTGAAGACACGCGTAGTCGGAGCCATTTTCTGACTTCAGAACCGTCTTGAACCGAAGATCCAGAAATTCGCCCACATCCGCTCCTTCGCCGCTGGCGAACTATCGGACATGGAAGAACGGGGAGCCGGGGTTGTCGAGATCATAACCCCAAACGAGTTTTTTTTCGCTGAACAGGTCGTGCCAGGCATTGAGGATCGCCTGCCGCAGTTCAAAATCCGGGTGATCAACCCAGTCGGCTGGCAACCTGATCGCCGATCTCGCGCAGCACCACGCCTTCTTGAGCCCAGCCTGGGCCGTTGGCCGCGCACCTGCTCGCGATCTGCCACACGAGTCCCCTGATGTCACTCTCGCTCATGATGAGCAACTCTGGCTCTTCGGTATTTTTCATTCACGAATTCTACCGCACGAGGCCGGCTGGAACAAGTCAGCGCCTTGCCGATCTTGCCGATCCTTGGCGGGTTGTCACCCGCGTCGAGGAAAAGATCGAGCCCGTCATCAAGGTCGGCGAGCGCGACGACGCCCACAAGCTCGCCGCCGAAATCGGCGGCTACGTCGTCACACCCCTGATCGAGGGCTACATCGACGATATCGGTTTTTTTCGCGCAGCGCCGATGCTCGGAGGGCGATTAGTCTTCGTACCCCGGACGGTCGCCCGCCGCGGCCCGTTCGCGCTCCAGCTCGCGATTCAACGACGAAATCGTCACGTATCCGGCGACGGCGTCTGCGCGCCCGAGCTCCTCAATCGCGCTGTCAGCGCCCAGGACGTTCGCGATCCATTCGCGCGCCCGAGGATCGCCCGCGCGCGCCTGGCAGGTGGCGGCCTCGACGAGGCGCTCCCACGCGGTCGGCGTCACAACGTCGAAGACCACGGACCAATAATTCGGCTCGTCGCGATCCCGCGGCGGCGGAGCGCGCACCGGATCGGGAACACGGAGCTCGTCGGGGTCGCCACGTTGAGACCGCGCGGACGCGACGGCGTCGAGTACGTCCGTGAAGGTCACCGGCGACGCGGCCGGGGAAGCTTGACATGGCGTCGGGCCAGGGTTAGGATTCACGTTCAGTATCGGGTATTCAACTTCCAGCCTATCGATCCGCGTCTCGGCGCTCTTTGGACGAAATGTTTCTTCCCTGCCCGCGCCGGGACGCGCTGACGGTACGCGCCAAGCGACGGTATTGACGAGGCGTTTGTGAGCACGGCAGCCCCATCCAGCCGCCCGCGGCGGACCACCCCAAGCGATGTGACCGATGTTTCGCTCTACGAGCGCATCGCCAGCATGTTGATGGCCCTGCTGATCCTGATCGGATCGGTGATGTTTTGCCTGCTGGTGGCCTGGTTGAGCCGGCGGGTATTCTACGCGCCGCCGTTGAAGCTCCCGGAAGTACGCATCGAGCAAGTCGGCGGCGGCACGTCCGACGGCATCGTCGGCGAAAGCATGCAAATGGATTCGCCCACGCACCAGGACATCGGCCGCGAAAGCGACATCGCCGAGCCCGACATCAAAGACACGCTGACCACGCTGCTCGACACGGTTTCCGACGCGCCGGGCGATTTCGACGAACCCGTGATCACCGACACGGACGTGGAAACCAGGAGGGGTGGGGCGCAGCAAATCGGCACGGGCAAGCACTCCGGCTACGGTTTTGGTCCAGGTCGCCCCGGCATTCCTCCCCATATGCGGTGGGAAATTCGTTTCGACGAAGGCGCCACCGTCGACGACTACGCTCGAATTCTCGACTATTTCCATATCGAGTTGGGGGTCTTGAGCGGCGCGGGACAGGTGGTCTACCTGTCGAACCTGACGAAGGCGAAGCCCGACACGCGAACCGGCGCCTCGAAAGACGACCTGCGCTTGTACATGTCGTGGCGGCAAGGGAAAATGCGCGAGGCCGACGACGAACTGCTCCGCCGCGCCGGCGTGCCGAAGGCCAAGCATGTGTTGCAGTTCTATTCCGACGCGATGGAACAAACCCTCTTGAACCTCGAGGTCGCTTTTAGTAATCGCCAGCCCGGTACGATCCGCAAGACGCGCTTCGCCATTAAGAAGGCCGGCAGTGGTTACGATTTCTACGTCACCGATCAGACGCCGTTAGTCAAGTAGTCCATGCCCAACACAGAAAAAATCATCGCCGTCATTGAACAAAGCGATCTGGTCACAGCCGACGTCGTCGATCAATTGCGGAGCAAGCTCGATCGCGCGCCCGCCATGAGTCTGCGCGCCGCGGTCAAATGGCTGGTCGAAAAACGGCATATCAGCACGGCCCAGGGAGGGCGATTGCTGGCCAAGGTCGAGGAGGCCGACGACAAGGAGGATGATCTCGACTTGATGCCGAAGGGCGAGGCCGACGACATCCGGCATACGCGCGGCGCCATCGCCGCGACGAGCGGCTGGCAGCCCAGCGACTTGGACGAGGGCGACGACATCCGTCAGACGCGCGGCGCTCCAGCGGCGGCCGAAGACGATGATCTGGAGATGCTTCCGCTGGACGGCACCGGTGCGCCGAGCGATCCGGGGAAGCAGGTGCCCGCGCGCAGTCCGTCGGCCGGCTCCGGCGGCACGGCGCGGTGGGCCGGCACGCCGCCCTCGACGGCGCCACGGGCCAAGGCGCCGGCCAAGACATCTCCGGCCCAGTCTTCGCCGCCCAAGAGTGTACCGTCGGCGCCGCGCTCGCCCGCGGCGCGGCCGCCGTCCGCTCGCCCCCCCGCGGCCGGCGGCGCGCCCCGTGGCCGCGAGTCGAAAGCGGCTCCGCCGGCGGCGCCGAAAGGGGGCCTGGACGACCGAGGCGACCCGAACGGCGCGGACGGCGCGGACGATCTGTTTGAAACCGGCGGCATGGAGCACTCACCCTCGGCGGCGTCCCAAGACGCGCTGGCGCCAACCGGACGCAAGTCGCCGAAGCCTTCGCGCAAGCAGGAGGACTATGGCTCGCCCCTGCTCATGATTCTTGGCGCCTCGGTGCTGTTGGTGACATTGGCCGTGATCGGCCTCTATTGGGTGTTGGGCAGAGGCAGCGCCGACAAGGCCTTCACGGCGGCGGAAGAACTCTACAATTCCGGCTCGTACCCCGCCGCAGTCAAGAAATTCGACGACTATTTGAAAGCCTACCCGAACGATTCGCACGCCAGCCAGGCGAAGGTCCATCAAGCCATGGCCAACATGCGGATGGCGGTCGAAGGCGGAGGACGTGATGCGACCAAGCCGTTGGCCGAGGCCAAGGAAATCCTGGCGAGTATCGCGGAGGAGGAGGAATTCGCCGACGCGCGCAAGGAACTGGCGGCGCTGCTGCCCTCGATTGCCGAGCGGTTGGCCGGGCAGGCCGCCGAAAAGCTCGATCGCACGCTTGTCGAGCAGTCGCGCGAGGCGACCAAACTGGTTGAGAAGTACGTCCCCAAAGACATTCGGCCCCACCAGAAAATGTCGGACATCGCCGCCTCCCTGGCCAATACTGAGATGCGGATGGGCCGCGACGCGGCACTGGCCCAGGCCGTCGCCGATATCGACAAGGCGATCGACGATGGAACCCCACACGACGCCTACCAGATCCGCAAGCAGCTTCTCAAGAACTATCAAGACCTGATCCAGGACGAGGCCCTGCAAGCGGCGGTACTCAAGGTTTCGCAGGCCGAACGGGCCGGAGTAAAGTTCGTCGCCGAAGAGCGAGCGGCCGAGTCGGCCGACCCGAAGTCACCCGTCGAGGCTGAAATGGCCACCTTCGACACGCAGGGCGGCCCCGCCTCGGGCGTGACGGGCGAGGTGCTGTTCGTCCTGGCCGGCGGCGCCGTTTACGGAATCGACGCCGAGAGCGGCAAGGCGCTATGGCGTCGCTTCGTCGGCTTCGACACCGACTTCGTGCCGCAAGGCGTGTCCGTCGAACCCGCCAGCGACGCGATTCTGGTCGACTCGGCGCGCCAAGAGGTGCTACGCGTGGCCGCCACCAACGGCGAGCTCCGTTGGCGCCATGTGGTCGGCGAGCCGTTCGACGCCCACCCGGTGATCACGGGCAACCGGCTTAGCCTCGCCACCCGATCTGGACGGCTGATTCGCATCGACCTTGCCGGCGGCAAATCGCCCGGGTACGTGCAATTGCCGCAGGGGCTGCGCGTCGGCCCGGCGTTCGACGCCCGCGATCTGTTTTGCTACCAGATCGGCGAGACCGCCAACCTGTTTGTGCTCACGGCGGCCGGCGACCAGTGCAAGGAGGTGTTTTATCTCGGGCACGAGCCCGACGCGATCAGGGTGCCGCCCGTGGTCGTCGGTCCCTATGTATTCGTCGTGGAAAACCGAGGCGTCACCGACGCCGTATTGCGAGTCCTGCTGACCGATGAAGCCGGGATCTCGCTGCGACAGGTCCAGCACGTCGTTTTGGCCGGCCATGTGTTCGCCCCCTTGCTGGTGTCCGACCGCCGCCTGGTGGCAACCACCGACCGCGGCGCGATCTACTCGTTCGAAATCGCCACGCCCGATCCCGGTCCGCCGTTGTCGGAGGTGGCCAGCAAGCCGGCGGAAAACGGGGATACTTTCATCCGCTACCCGTTGCTCAAGGACGCGCGATTGTTCGTCGCCGGCCAGGCGTTCACGAGGTACGACATCCAAGCGGCGCAAGGCAAGCTCGAAGCGCGCTGGCACTGGGACGAAACCGATACGTTCCTCGGACCACCGCGGATCATTGGCGAGGTCGCGTACCATGTGCGGCGCAAGGGGCAGGCGCCCAACGTCCTGGTGGCGGCCGTGAAAGCCGGCGACGGCGCGCGAATCTGGGAAACGTCGCTGGCGGCGCCCATGGCCGGCGCGACCTTGCCCGACGCGGCGGGCCATTTCACGCTTCTGAACGCGGCGGGTTCGCTCTTCGACGTGGCCTCCGAGGGACTATCGGGCCGCGGCGGACTCAAGGCGGTCGATTCGAGCGGCGATCTGAGTGGGTCGTTTTCGGCCGGCGCGCGGGCGGTTACGCTCGAAGAAGACGCCCTGCTGCTGGTGGGCGGCACAGGGGAGGCGCGTGCGCGGATCGCCGAGAAAAGCTCCGCCGGGCGGCTGCGTTGGCTTGCGTTGCCCGACCCGCTTGGATCGACGCCCATCGCTTTCGCCGGCGGCCTGCTCGTGCCGGGCCGGTTGGGGCAGGTGTTCGTGATCGATCCGCAAGACGGCCACCACCTGATCGGGCCGTTTCAGCCGCGCTTGCCGGCCGGCGTCGAATATGTCTGGAGCGATCCGGTGAAACTGAGCGAGAAGGAAGTCTTGCTGGCCGACGGCCGCGGCAAGCTCTATCGCGTGGGCATTGCCCAACAAGCGACGCCGCACCTCGTCAAGCTGGCCGAGGCTGATCTGGCGGGGCCGGTGACGTCGCCCATCGTCGTTTTGGGCGAGACCGCGCTGGCGGTCGATGGCACGGGCGAGCTGCGCTCCTTCGCGGTATCTGATCTGGCGTCCGGGCCCTCGTGGCCTTTGGAGGGCGGGGCCGCGTGGGGGCCATTCGTGGTGGCCGGCCGTGTGCTGGTCGCCACGCAAGGGGGCGAGTTGCTCTGCATCGACGATGCGAGGAAAGAAGTCTGGCGCGTGCCGTTGCCCTACGGTGCTTTGGTGGGCACGCCGCTGTCCGACGACGGCGGGTATCTACTGGCCGCAATGGGTGGCGTGGTCTATCGCATCGGCGCCGAGAACGGCGCCGAATTGGCCCAAGTCGACATCGGCGAGCCTTTGGCGGCCGGGCCGGTGGCGCTGGGCCGGCGGCTGTTGCTCAGCGGGCACGACGGCACGTTGCTGGTCGTGGCCGGTCCCCCCCCGTCTCAGGCCGAATCCCAATGATGTGTCGCACCGCCCTGCGCGCCGGCGCTATGATGTGCTGCGCACTGCTGCTAGGCGCCCCCGACGTCCCGTCGGTCGTGGGGCAGGCCGCCGCCCCGGCGCAGCCACCGGCCGCCAACCCGCAGGCTGCCAACCCACCGGCAGTGCCGGCGCCCGCCGAAATCGACGGACCCACGCGGCTTTTCGAGCAGGAAGCCTACGACGAGTTGCTGCTGAAGCGGAATGACGAAGTCATCAGGATCGCGCCTTTGGAGTTCCGCGAGCTTCCCGATCCGGCGACGACGAAGGGAAAAAAACTGACGATTCGCAAACTCGACGACGCCGACGCGGACGCGACGTACGAGGTCGCCTGGAGCGACATCGCCGACGTTCGTTTCTTTGAACAGATGGTGCTTGAAGAAGCTCGCAAGCTGATCGACGAAGGCAAAACGGCCCCGGCGAAGTTCGATGAGGTTTATGATTACTTCGACTTCCTTAAACACGAGCATCCCAAAACGAAGGGTCTCGACGCCGCGCTGGGCGAATACCTGTTCTGGGACGCGCTTCATTGGCAAAGGGAAAAGAAGTACCAGGAGGCCATGGCGCTATGGAACGAGCTCCACCTGGTCTACCCGCGACATCCTCAATTACAAAAGGGCATCGGCCTGGCGACCGAGGCCATTGCCAAGCGCCACGCGGATGACGGCAATTACCTCTTGGCGCGCCGTGTGCTGCGCGCCCTGGCCGGCAAGTACCCTCGGCACACGGTCGTCAGCCGGCTCGAAAAACAATGGGCCGACCAGGCGCGCGGTTTCCTCGACGAGGCGCGCGGTCACTTCGAGGCCGGCCAGCAGCGGCAGGCATGGGAGGCAGGATTGAAAATGCTCGACGTCTGGCCGAAGCTGCCGGAGGGCCGGGCGATCATGGAGCGGATTTACGCCAAGTTCCCGCTGCTGACCGTGGGCGTCATCTCGGCCGCCGGGGCTCATGGCTCCGACCGGCTGATCGACTGGGCGGCGCGTCGCAACGGCCGCTTGCGGCACCGCTTGCTGCTGGAGTTCACGGGCATCGGACCCGAGGGGGGCGAGTACGGCTCGCCCTTCGGCGAGGCCAAAGTGGTCGACATCGGCCGCCGGGTGGTCCTCAAGCTGCGGCCGAACATCCGCTGGTCCGGAGGCCGGACAACCCTCACCGGCAACGACGTCGCCCGAGCGCTGCTCTGGTTCGCCGACGGTGGCCATGCGGGCGCGAATACCGATTGGGTCAACTTGTTCGGCGGCGTGGACGTCCGCAACGTCTACGACGTCGACGTCGATCTCCGTTGGTCTCATGTCCGTCCGCTGGGGCTGTTGCAATTTCCCATCGTGTCGGCCGCGCCGGTGTCGGACGAAAGCGCGTCGCCGGCCGCGTCGCTCGGACCCTACCCGATCTCGAAACAAGAGCCGGAGGAAACCTGTTATGAGGCGAATCCCAATTATTTCGCCGCCCGCGAAGGCCAACTGCGGGAGATCACGGAGGTTTACTTCGCCGATTTGAAAAAGGCGCGGGCCGCACTCGAGGCCGGCAAAATCCAAGTGCTCGACCGGCTCGCACCCTGGGAGGTCGATCGCTTTCGCGACGACTCCTCGCTGGTCGTCGAACCGTACCTGCTGCCGAGCATCCATTGCCTGCTTCCGAACGTCGGCCGGCCCTTGCCCGGCAATAGTTCGTTCCGCCGGGCCTTGGTCTACGCCATCGATCGCGAGCTGATCCTCAAGCACAACCTGCTGCACGATGAACAACCGCCGCGGCCGGGCTGTCGGGTGGTCAGCGGTCCCTTCCCCATTGGGTCGCGGGGTGACGACCCGATTCGCTATGCCTATGACAAGACCGTCGAGATCCGGCCCTTCGACCAGCGGTTGGCGATCGCCTTGGCGGGCGTGGCCTTGAAACAAGTTTCGGATACGTCCGAAAAGAAGGGCCTGGGAAAGGTCGAAAAGATGCCCACGTTGGTGCTGGCCCACCCGCCGCACCCGATTGCACGCGTCGCGTGCATGGCGATTCAGAAGCACTTGCAGGTCGTGTTGTCGAAAGTGGGCGCCGCGACGGCGGCGGCGGCCCCAGCGGCGGCGGTTCCGGCGGCGCCGATCATTACCTTGCGAGAACTACCCGTCGGCGTCGTCGTTCCCTCCGACGGCGACTACGATCTGCTCTACCTTGAAATGGTGATGCAAGACCCGATCGTCGACGCGGGGCGCCTGCTGGGCGCCGAAGGTGTCGCCGGCGGCGCCAGCCCCTATCTGAACTTGGCGCTGCGGAAGCTCGCCAAGGCCACCGGCTGGAAGGGCGCGCACGCCGAACTGCACAAGATCCACCAATTGGCCGCCGACGAAGTCGCCGTCGTGCCGCTCTGGCAGCTCAGCGAGTTCTTCGCCTACCACAAGAGCGTGCGGGGCATCGTCTCGCAGCCCGTGCTGCTGTACCAGAACGTCGAACAATGGCAAGGCCAACTCCAGCTTGCCATGGAGGACGAATGAGCCGACGATTTGAACGTAGCGGAACTCGTGAGAGTTCCGACGCGCCTGCTCCAACGCTCGGAATTCTTACGAATTCCGCTACATCCTTGTGCTGGTGGTCGGTTTTTTCTTGCCGCTCGCCTAAGCGGCCGCGGCGGGGCCTGTCGATCGGCGTAATGGTTTGCCTCGCGCTGGCGTTGGGCGGGCGGGCGCCGGCGGCGGAGCCACTGCTTTGGGAACTGACTCCCTACCGAATTCGGGTCTACGTCGCATTGGCCGTCGAGCCGGAGTTGACGCCGCGACTGGCGTCGCAATTGCGCGAGGCGATCGTCGAGCGAACCGACACGACGATCGGGTCCGCCTGGCGGCTCGAAGCCCTGCCGGCCCCTCCGGAATTGGAATGGCCGATGCTGCGATCACTGGCCACGCTTTCGGCCGAGAGCTTGCCGAAGGAATTGCTCGAACTCGACTTCGACAAGTTGATGTTGCTGACGGTCACGGCGCGGCATGGCGTGTACCAGGTGGCGGCGCGCGATTACGACCTGCGCGCCCGCCGGGCGGGCATGCCGATCTCGTACGTGGTGCCGCAGCGGGCCAAGCTGTGCGACGAGGCGTTTCGCGCGTTGCTGACGGCCTTCGTGCCGCTGGCGCGCGTCGAGGGCATGATCGAAGAGCCCAAGGAAAGCCCGCCGCCGGAAGCGATCGCGCCGTCCGCGCCGCCCGCCGCCGGCGCCGCTCCCAAAGAAGACAAACCGAGGAACAAGCAGGCGCTGTTGCGTCTGCGCGCGGCCGGCTTGCCGCCCCTGGATCCTTCGATCGTTTGGGTCCGACCGGGCGATGTGTTTTACTCCCTGACGCGCACCAACGACCGCGACAACAAACCCAAGAGCATCAAGGCGATCGATTGGACTTGCCTCACGGTGCGTTCGATCGCCGGGGCGGAGCTGACGTGCGACTTGAACAGCGGGCGCCGCAATCCGTTGGGCGGCCGGCGACGTGGCCGAGTCGAGCAACTCGCCTTGCTCGCGCGCGCCGCCGGCCGGTCGACGCGCCTGGAGGTCTGGTCGCGCGGCGACGGCAAGAACGAAGCTACGAAATATCCCTTGGCCGGTTACGACGTCTACTCGCACCCCGCCGATTCGCCCAAGACGGTGCTGATCGGACGCACCGACTTTCAAGGCGCGGTGACGGTGCCCGACGACGCCGGCGCCGTGCGCGTGCTCTTGGTCATGCATGGCGGCGAGCCGCTGGCGCGTCTACCCTTGTTGGCCGGCGTCGATCCGGTCCTGAGAGCCGAAATCCTCGATGACGACGAGCGGCTCGAGGCCGAGGGCCTGGTACACGGCATGCAGGAGAACTTCGTCGACCTGGTCGCTCGGCGGCAGATGTTGATGGCGAGGATCCACCTGCGGCTCGACGAGGGAAAGACCGATGAGGCGAAGAAGCTCTTGGACGCGCTGCGCAAGCTGGGCCGCCAGGAAGATTTCTTGAGCACGATCCGGCAGCGGAAGGAGCGGACTTTTTCCCGCGACAAAGCCACCCAGACGAAAATTGAGAAGCTCTTCGACGACACCGAAGTGGTCGTCAACCGCTTCCTGACCAATTCCGAGGTCGAAAAGATCGAAGACGAAATCAACGCGAAAACCCGCGGCGAGCCGGCGCCCGCCGCGGGCGGCGGGGCGTAACCAGCAGATTGGCGCCCGAGCGCGATTCTGTAGGGAATAGGCTCTGCCACCAGCCACCGCTTGCTCGCGACAAAATGTCTCATTCCAGGTTTTCGAGCAAACTGCTCGCGTCTTCGGCGGCCTGCGTTCCCGGAAAGTCGGCCATGATTTTCGCCAGCATTTGCTTGGCGGCGGCCGGCTTCAACTCGATGAGACTCTTGGCGATCTTGAGTTTGCCGGCGGCTTGCTTCTCTTTCTGTGGATCGACTCCGGCGTCATCGCCGCCAGCCTCGTGGTCGTCATTGTCTTTCGCTTTGGCCGCCAGCCTGGCGCGCTTGGCGTCGCCCGAATGGTCCAGAAAGTCCCGGCACGGACGTTTGCAGGCTCAAGGGCTTGAGCTTTTTGCCGGATGGATTGATGCGCAACAAAGCCAGGTCTTTGCCGGGCGCGACGACCAGGAACCCTTGCACATCGGCCGTCGTCTCGTCGGCGAATTTGACCTTGGCCGCCTTGGCCCCCTCGATGACATGGTAGTTTGTGGCGATGGTTCCCTGTTCATCGAGGATGAAACCGCTGCCAAGGCCCACGTTGGGCACTTCGATGATGACCACCGACGGCTCGACCCAGCGCACGATCTCGGCGTTGGTGGCGAGCGGGGGGCGTAAGCCCCCTGTTGATTCGGCGGACGGCGGCGTGGCAAGCGGGGGGCGTAAGCCCCCTGTTGATTCCACGGACGGCGGCATGGCGAGCGGGGGGCGTAAGCCCCCTGTTGATTCGGCGGACGGCGGCGCGGGAACGGCCGAACGGTCCCGCGTGACGACTTCTCCCTGAGCGACAACGGGCCGTTTGGACGGACGGAGCCACTCGAAAGCGGCAAAGCCGGCCAGCGGCAGAGTGATTCCCACCAACAGCAGCCCGGCCGCAATGACCAGTCGGCGATTGCCGCCCTCACGCGCCGGCGCCATCGGCGCTGGTTCCAACGCGCGCGTCTGGGATCGCGACGGCGGTGCGACAAACGTCGCTTGACAGGCGGGGCACTGCGCGTCTTGCCCGAGCAATTCCTGGCCAACCATCAGGGTCTGGCGACAGCGGGGACATGCGATCTCGTGGTCCATCCTCCTCCTCCTTCGTAACGTGGCGGACGGCAACCCATGCTACCGCTCCGGCGGCGGGATTGCAAACAATTTCGACATAGGATTGGCACCATTGGCACCATTGGCACCCGAGCGCGATTCTGTAGGGAACGCCCTCCGTGGCGTTCCGTGCCGTGCGTGCGGACGTCGATAGCCGCTTCGCGGAACGCCACGGAGGGCGTTCCCTACAGATGCGGTTGTCACTCTAACCCGCGGCGCAAGCACGGTCAGTCCAACGCTGGGCCTTGCTTGCGCCGCGGGTTATACTTCACGCGGCCGACAATGAGACATTTTGCCACGAGAAAGCGGTGGCTGGTGGCAGAGCCTAAGCGATGCCCCGGCGGCGGCACAGCGGTGGCTGGTGGCAGAGCCTAAGCGATGCCCCGGCTAGAAAGCGACCGGGGCTTAGTGGTCCGTTTCGGCGTCGGGCTACCGGATGTCACATTCCGGGGCGCGCGAGGTATAACCATGGGTAAGGTATAATCAGCAAAAAAACGCGCTCGAATCCGGACACTGTGTTCGGTTTCGTTGCGCTTTGGCACCGTTCGGGCGTGCGCGTGCCATTGAACGGTGGGTGTCAGGGAAGGCCATCCGCGTGTGCGGAAGCACCCGCAGACGCGTGGAGACTGTCCGTCCCGAAGGCCAAACCACCGCTCGTTTTCACTCAAAAATCGGCAAAAACGCTTCAAAATCGTTCGATTCGACACCGTTCCAGCAACAACCGCTCGTCCCCCGTCCAGGTGTTCCATCAAAACCTCTGGGAATTACGCACGTCCGCCGCTGTCGGCGTTTGATTTCTTGCTAACATGGAGTTGCTAAACGGCAAAAAATGCGCGCCGATTTTACTCCGTGTTGGGGGTTATATTTTGGTGGTAGGGTGGGGTAGTGGGGGTAGTGTGGGCGCCATGAATCATCCGGGCTTAGGGGCCGACCGGCGCGACGAAGAACCAGTACGGTTGGTCGGGGCCGTCGCTGCCGTTGCCGGCGCGATCGCACCGCCAGACCTCCCGCCCGTCGAATTCGACATGGGCCTCCGCGTGGCAGGAGCGCGATTCGCGCGGCGTTGATGGCTTTGGCCGGGTGCTTGATGGCCGCTTACGCCGCGCTCCTCGCCAGCGGGCATCCGATCTTTTGACGCGCAGTAGCCCCGATACTCCGTAATGAATCGCTCGCCTTCGGTCCGCCCGGTCGGCTGGCTGGTGGTACTTGAGAGCCACACGGCCGATTCTCGGCCACACGCTCAGCTAAGGGTACGGTCGCCCGCCACGCTACCCATGGGTTGGGGCGCTTGACAACGGCCGCGCCGGTGGCTACGAACAATGTAGACCAGTTTTCAAGTTTCCGCGCGGGCGCCGGTTCCGGCGCTTTGAAGCGGGAATCATCTGCGCTATCCATGCGTTCCGCAGGTCTTCGCGGGAAAGAGGTACGGCGATGGCGGGCGACGTTGCGGCGGACAAGGCCGATTTGGCCGAACGCTTCCGGCGGGGCGACGAGGATTGCCTCGACGATGTTCTGCGCGACCTTTGCCCGGAAATTCAACGTGCGCTGAGGCGCAAATACCACGACTTCATCGCGCGCGACGAAGCGGAGCACATCACACTGGCGGCGTTAGCGCGCGCTTGGGACTGCCGCGCGCGGTACGATCCGGCGAGAGGGGATCTGGGCAACTGGCTTTGGACGATCGCCGACCATTTCGCCGCAAATTTTGCGCGTTCGGCGAGCATCCGCGCGCGCGGTCTGGAGACCCCGACGCCGCAGGCGCGGCTCGAACAGTTCGTGGATGGCCGTTGCGATTTCGCGGACGGCGAGGGTCTCCGCGGCGCCAATTCGCGACTGACAAAGCTGGTACGCGAGTGCCTAGCGGCGCTGACGCCAGGCCAGCGGTTCGTCTTGATCGCCGACGCGAATTACTCCCATGGGAAGGCGCCAAGTGCTCAGCTTTCGCGGGAATTGGGCATCAGCGCCTCGGCAATCCGCATGCTGCGGCGCCGTGGGCTGCGGCACTTCGCGGCGGAATTACGGCGTCGCGGCGTGGAAAAACTTTTGGCAGCGCGTTACGCGCCGAGCGTATATATAGGTAGAGGGGCAGCGCGGGGCGACGACGCGCGGGAACGGGGAACGGGGAACGGGGAACGGGGAACGGGGAACGGGGAACGGGGAACGGGGAACGGGGAACGGGGAACGGGGAACGGGGAACGGGGAACGATCCTAGCATAGTAGTATTGTTTTCGCAAGGCGTCGGTTTTCCAGTTTTCCAGGTCGGCGCGTATATGGGATAGACAGGGGTAGACGGGGTAGCGACTGCCTGTCTGAAAAGAGGTGCTCCGCATGATGAAACCACATCATGCGGAGCGTGATGACTATGTTGGGCGACCGAAGTCGCCTCACCAAATGAGGTGCGGAACGCATTGGAACAGCATGCCGAGTTGGCTCTCAACCGATGAAACACCACGAAGGGCGTTCCCGGCAGAAACCGCCGCGGGCCCGATCGAAGCCGTTGAGCGTGCGCGAAAGTTTTTGTTACACTCCGCGCATATATGTAGGTAGAGGGACTTGCAAGTCCCTGACTTAAACCCCGTGGCTCGGCCTCCGAGAGGCGATGCGTCTCGATGCCTTGCCCTTTTGCCGAAGGAGAACCGATGATGCTCGCTTCGTTGAGACTGAATATGTTCCGCGTGGGCCCCTCGAAATTCTGGTTGTACCTCGTTTTGGGCATCTGGCTGGCGCTGCCTGTCTCCGCCCAAAGTGTTTACCGCTTGGCGTTGTGCGGAATTGTGCCACTTTCGCCTGCTGAGTCCGCTCGCACCTTTGGCGCGCAGGGGGGCGGTGGTGCGTGCCCGTTGCTATCGGCGCGGAACTTTGCGGGGGCGTGTGGCAACAACCACAACGATCAATGTACGGGCGCCAATCCTCCAGGCGGCTGCTCGAGCCTGCAATGTGCGTTAGTATGCGATACGCCCGGCTATGTGACAACGGACGTATATCCGGACGGAAACTATAACCTCGTCAATATCCCATGCCCCAGTGTGTTGATTCCGGGTTGCTACACCGGGGTTGGGGGGTGCGTATGCTCAACCCCAAATGTGCAAGCTCCGTGCGTTGCGAATTATAATACCGGATGCGCACCAGGTGGGGGTTCCTAGCCGCGCTGCCGTGACCGGCGGAGCCAAGCCTACGCGAGACTCCTGAAGATGATCTAGCAACTTCGTCGTCCAGTGCATTAGTAGGGCCCACGCAGGCTTCGGGTGCTGCCGTGGCCTGCGAATTGTACAAGCGGTCGCCCAGCCTTTGCGGTGATTATTTATATGCCGACGTTTTTCACAAGTCTTGTAGTTGCATGGGTGTTGAGTTGGGTGGTCGCCTGGAATTGGCCCCTCGCGTTGTTGGCGGCTGACGCCCCAGGCGAAAGTGCGGCTCAGTCACGCGCGACGGCTAGGCTCACCATCGCGGAACTCATGGCGCAACTCGATCATCTCGGCGCGCACATGACTTCCACTGACCGGCATGAGTGTGGTTTGCGCGCGCTGGCGGTGCTGTCGCAAATGCGCGGGATCGCCTGCGGCCTCAGCGACTTGCGCCGCGAGTCCCCCGTCGGTCGGCGCGGGTCGTCAATGCTCGACTTGGAGATTGCCGCAACACGGCGCGGCTTTTGCGCTGAAAGTGTCCATTGCAGCCCGAACGATCTTGACCACCTGCCACTCCCTGCGATCGCGCAGCAAGAACCGGGTGGTCCGGATCGGATTGCGCATTTTGTCGTGGTCTTGCAGGTTCGTCCGCGGTCGGTAATGATCTGCGACCCCACAGTGGGGACGATTTCGGAACTTTTGCGAGACGACTATTGCAGATTTGCGACCGGGAACTATCTGGTGGTCCTCCCAGGCTGGATGACAAGAAGTTGGGCGGTTGCGTGGTACATCGGCGGTGCGGCATTGTTTGTAGCGGCAGGGTTGCTGCTGAAAAGGAGACGTGCGCGCGGCAATGTGCCGGCCGTAAGCCGTTGGCTGCGATGGGCCTTCTTCACCTTTGCCCTGCTTGCACCGGCGGCGCCCCTGATAGGTTGTGGCGGGCACGAGCTTGGCCAGGATGGCGGCGCTGGGCGACTCCGCGCCACGTTTCCCAACAGCAACTCTGGCTTCGGCGCAAAGATGTTCGTGGCGGACGTTGGGGTCTTCGATGAGCCGCGCAAAGTCATGCACACGTTCGCCTTTATGAATAGCAGCGACGAGACCATCACGCTTAGGCTCGACAGTAGAAGCTGCGGTTGCGTGACCGTGGCGCTCCGGCCGGAGATCCTCGATCCCAATGCCGAGGCCGAGGTGTCGATCACGCTCGATCTCGCTGAGAAGCATGCGGGGATGATCAACGAGAACGTTGTGGTGGCGATCGTCGGTACGGCGGACGAGTATCAATTCGCTTGCGATGCGCTCCTTGAAGGCGTTTCGCCGCTGTCGGGCCAGTACGTCGTGCGACAAAGCGACCTGGATCGGGCGCGTGTACCGCCGATCGGCCTGGTTCTTTTCACCGCGGAACGTGAAGACTCCTTCCAGGTCGACTCTGTCGAGGCGACCGACCCTCGCATCAAGGCGCGAGTGGACTTGCTTGAAGTTGGTGATCCGAAACCGCGAACTGCCAGATGCTTTGCGCGTTCAGTTACCGTCCCGGTCGAGATGAGCGGCGAGGGTGGGCCGAGCGAGGGAAAAGTGGTCGTTCAATACACGCTTCACGGTAAACACCGATCCTTGTCGATTCCGGCACTGGTCCTACTGCGTAAATAGAATAGAATAGGGGAACGTGTGCAATCTAACCGCACACCAACGCGCAGCGCAAGCAAGGTAAGCTCAACGCTGGGCCTTGCTTGCGCTGCGGGTTAGTGTGGAACCATCAATAATCCGGGCTAGGTGGGCGAGGAAGTGGCATGCGCTGCTACACATGCTACGTCCCAAGAAGTTTGGCCAAGTTCCTCGCGTTTTAGTTTTAATTGTCCCGCTGTCTCATTTTCGATGGTCGTTTACCCCGCCCCGTGAACCCGCCCTTAGACGTATGTCTTGAACCCCGCCCAGTTTACGTCGAGGCGTTGAAAGCGGGACGAATTCGCTGCATCGGCCACTCAGCGCGGGAGTTCTCCGGCCAAAACTGGAGAGACGTAGCAACATGTACAAGATCGCCTTACTCGTGTTCATGGGCGCGGCACTGTCATTCGTCTGTCTGGCGCCGCCGCGGATCACTTGGGAAGAGCGGATGGAGACCCCGGCGGTGCGCGCCGTTCCCATCTCGCTTCCCGATGGGAGGCGGCTCACGGCGCGAAGCGGCGAGATCAGGCGAACGGCTTTGGCGCTCAGGCGGCTTTGCCCGCCTCCGGCGCGGTGGTGGGCCGAAGATATCCATGCCTTGCGGCTTTGGGGGTTGCGGGAACTTGAGTCATCGTCGAATTGGTCGGGAAACCGGTTGCTGGATGACTTTTGCGACTCGGCCCTTATGGAATCGCGCTATCCGGGTATCGGATTCCACCGCGGCAGCCGCCATGGTGTGGAAATACGGATTGCCGATCCGGCCTTCAAGGACCATGGGGATCCGCACCCGGACAAGAGCCTCTCCGTTTGGGTGCAGTCTCGCTCATGCGCACTTTTTCCGGGGTTTTGGGGGTGTATCTGAGGGTGAGGATGCGGGAGTCCAGATGTGGGGGGCACCACGCTGCTTGAGGATAGCTGCGTAAACCGTGTCCCACAGGCCGCTGAGGAGA
>DATKSN010000321.1:0-8257 GCA_035531595.1 Pirellulales bacterium
GGGAAAGTCTCACCGCGTCTAAAGCCGGGCAATCCGCCGAGACGGATTTCCTGGTCGGTACCGGTACGGTTTTGCCAGTTTTTTCTTGCGCCGTTTCGGCTGCGCCGAAGCCGCGATGTGCGCGCTGGCGTTCGTCGGCGCGGCGCGCCGCCGCGGCGTCCCGCACGTGCGTTCACTTCGCCGGTATACACATCTGGACGGTTGATCTCTATACGGTTGGTCGCCGCTTTTGCGCGCGCTTCGTCAAAAGTTGTACCTGTACGGTTGGTAACTGGTTTAGGGTGGTTTGAAAATGATCCTACTATGAAGTCAGGCCGTGGACGCGAGTTACGCCAGAATTCTTGCGAATTCTGCTACAGCGGGTGCGACGTCTTCTGGCGGGACACGGAACGCCACGGAGGGCGTTCCCTACAGAGTCCCACGCGCAGCATGGAAATGGTTAGAGGGAACGGGTTTTTCCCTCCAGCCGATGGACGAACAGTTCCGCGCCGTCCAAGTGTTGCTCGGCGAGTTCGACCAGGTGCTGATGGTGAGTGAAGAAGATCACCTGCGTGCGCTTCGATAAGCCGGCCAGAACCTTGAGCGTGGCGATGGAGCGTTCGTTGTCGAACTTGATCAGGATGTCGTCGACGATGAAGGGGATCGGCTGCTTCTCGATCAAGTAGTTTTCGAGGCTCGCCAGCCGCAACGCAAGATAAAGCTGGTCGCGTGTGCCGTCGCTCATGGCGTCGTCGACGCCGACAGTACGGCCGTCGGGCCGCGCGCCGACCAACACCGCCTCTCCGGCGTCGTCGTAGTCGGCCCGCAGTCCGGCGAACGAACCGGCCGTCAATTCGGCGAAGAGCGAGCTGGCCCGTTCGAGCACCGGTCCTTGGTTCTTCTTCCGGTAGCGTTCGATCGCCTCGCGTAACACAGCCGAGGCAAGCCGTAGCCGCACGTACTCTTCCACGTCGGAACCGATTTCCGCCAGCAGGCTCTGTGCCCGCTCAGCCGCGTCGGCGGCGGCCGCGCTCGTGTCCATGTCGGCCAAGGCCTTGCCTTCGACGGCGACCGTGTTCGACGCCTGCTCCCGCTCTTCGTTCCAGCCCGCGATTTGCGCGCTCAGGGCGTCGATGCGCACGGGCAAGTCATCGGCTTCGACGCCGCCGATTTCCGCGATAAACTCTTCGACGGTCGCCGGGGCTCCAAGCAATAGCAGGTTGTCGTGTACATGAGCGAGGTTCACATGGAGGCCCTTCGCCTTCGTCGAGGCTTGCTCGATTTCCGGCAACCGCTCGGCGGCCTCGCAGTGCGCCTCCTGGCACAGCGCGTCCATCGCCCCCTCGGCCTCACGGATCGCCTGCCGCGCTTGCTCCCGCTGAATCGCATGCTTCTCACGTTGCTTTCTCGCCGCGTCGAGCCGCGCCTCATGTGTGATCGCTTGCCGGTGCGAATCGATCAATCGCTCGGCGGCCTCGTCGACGGCCAGACCGGCCAAATCGGGCGCGAGTTGGCCGACCAGATCGGCAACCTGCGTGCGGAACTGTTCCGCCTCACGGCCGATGTCCGCGATCCGTTCGCTGAACGAGGCGGCGTCCTTGAGCTTGTCGAAGAGCGCGTGGATCTGCGACAGCACTTCATGGACCTGGGCGGGCGTGGCGTCGGCGGGCAACCCGAGCGGCTCGACGGCGGCGCGCCAGCGCGCGCCCCAGCCGGCCAGCTCCTGGCACGCTCGCGCCGACTGTTCGCGGCACTCGGCCACTTCCGGCCCGAGCGACGCCAATTCGGTCTCCAAGGTGGCGCGCCGGGCGACGACCACCTTGTTTCGTTCCGAGGCCAAAAGCGCCCGCTCGACCGCCACGGCCAGGCTTTCCTCGGCCGCGATCTCTCCCAACTCGGTCAGCGCCCGATCCAGATCGCCGCGGGCCGTCGCGATGCGTCGTTCGAGCTCGCCGACGCTCGTCCGATGCCTTCGCAACGCCTCGGACTGTTGAACCAACGCTTGTTGTTTGACGACCCAGGGGCGCATCTCGCGGGGCGTGAGCGGCGCGACGGCCAATGCTTGCCAGGCCGCATTCCAGGCATCCATGAGGCCTCGCCGCTGACTCTCCGCCTCGCGGCGCTGGGCGGCCAGCTTCTCGAATTCGGCCTGGCAAGCCTGTCGGTCAGCCAAAAAGCCCGCGCGGGTAGCGACGCGATCCGCCTCGCGCCGAAGGCGGTCGGCCTGTTCGTCGGCCTGCCGGACAGCCTGCTCGTAGGCCGCCGCCAGATCGTTCAAGGGGGCGAATTCGGCCAGGAACGCTCGCTCAGCGGACAGATCACGCTCGCGCTCGAGCCATTGCGCGCGGACCAAGCGCCAACCCACCTCGCGCCGCCGGCGGCTTTCGACCAGATCGGTCTCGGCCGGCACGGCGCCTTGCAACTCCAACTGCCGCAATTGACGTTCGAGGGCCGCCTGGTTGGCCGCGTTGTCGTCGCATTGCTCGGCCAGGCGTTCCAGGGCGCGTTCGGCCGCGCCATGCGCCTGTTCCGCACGATCGATCGATTCGGCCGCCGGCAGCGGCAACCGCTCGAGGGCTTCGAGATCGCCCGTCCACAGTCCCAACCGCGCCAGCTCGGCGACGGTTCGTCCTTCGAGCCGCGTCAACTCGATCCGGGCGGCGGCACGATCCTGTTCCACGTCGCCGAGCGATTGGGCGCGACGCAGCGCCACCAGAAGCGAGTCGAAATTGCGCGGCGATTCGAGCCCCGCCAATTCCCGCCGCGCCGCTTGCAGGCGCGCATCGCGTTTTTCGAAATTTCGCCGCGCCTGCTCGATGCGGGTTGTCAACGCGCCGTGTTGATTGCCGAGGTTCTGCAACTCGATCTCTTGTTTCTTCGTCAAACGCAGCGACTCCGCCTCGGCGAGCGTCAAGTCGGGGCGCAGATGGGCCAGGATCCGTCGGGCGTCGCTCATGAGTTGGTCGCGCCGGCCGGCCAGAATCGGGCGATCGCGCTGCGCCTTGCGATATCCTCCCAAGTCGTTCTGCAAACCCTCGACGGCCTCGCCCCGCGCCAGCAGCGCCGCGGGCGGTTCGAGTTGGGCGATTTGCGAGTCGAGTTCGCGAATCGCGTTCTCGCCGCTTTCGACGGTGATCCGCGCGGTGGACAGCGCCGCCACCGCGTCGCGCCGGCGGTCGGAGAACTCGTCGGCCAACAACGGAACCGGCCCAAGCCCGGTGAGTTCGGTCAACAGTTGGTTGCGCTTGGCCAACAGCGGCAGCGCCTGCCGCACACGCTCCAGCCGCGACTTTTCGGGTATCGCCGCCGCCAGCTTCGCCTCGAGTTCGGCCTGTTTCCGCCGCGCCTGCGCCAGCGTCTTGTCGTGTTGCTCCCACTCGGAGCTGGGCAACTCCGCGGCGCGGGCCTCCTTGCGCGCTTTGTCCCACTCGGCCAGATTCCGGTTGATGCGGGGGTTCGAGCCCTTGGGCACGAACAACGCCGCGGCTTCGTCGCCCAGCCGCTGTTGCACGGACCGCAGATCGGCGATACCGGCCGCGGCCGCGAACAGGATCTGTCCCAGGTTGCCGCCACCGCCCAGCAGATCCCGCCCGCCTTGGACCAAAGCGGGATGATCGATGCCGAACATCGTTTCAAATGTTTCGCGGTCGAGTCCCGCAAGGTACTTCGAGAGCACTCCAGGTTCGAGCGGGGTCACGTCGTCGCCGGCGCGGAGATCGTTCTTGTTGGCCTTGCGGCGAATGCATTCGAGTCGCTCGACGCCCTCGCTCAACGTCGCGCCGATGCGAAGCTCGGGGTAGGCATGAACGAAGTTGTCGGTCGACCGGGACGGGATGCCGTAGAAAAGCTGCCTCAAGGCGCGCAGCGCGGAGCTCTTGCCCGCCTCATTCGGCCCGTAGACCACATGCAAACCCAAGTCGCCGCGGTCCAAGGCGAGCGTCAGATCCGTGAAGGGACCAAAAGCGCGCAGATCGAGCCGGTCGATCTTCATGATGCGAAGCCCCCCGCGCGCAAGCGGCCCAAGAGCATCGGCTCGACGTGGCGCAGCGCGTCGGTGAGCAGTTGCGGGTCGTCGAGGTCGATGCGGTCGTCGCCTTCCTTGAGTTCGGCGGGAAGCTTGCGCTTCAACTCGGCCAACTCGCCGGCCAAGCGGGCGCGCTCGGCGGGGTCGGCCTGCAACTGGGCGACGTATTCGGCCAGCTCGGCCAGCGGCCCCTCGGCCCAGCGCGTCGAGTCGAGTTCATGAGCGGGCGAGGTCTCCAGCTTGACTTTCTCGATCCAAATGTTGCCCGCCGCGGTGTCGCGGGCGACGGCTCGAATCTCATTCGTCCAACGCGCCGGCTCCGCGGCCAGGCTCTCGTGCGCCCGGCAGGCGCCGTTGACTTGGACGCGCACGGCGACCGGGCGATCGTCGCAATCGTCCCGTACCCGCCGAAGCTCGTTGGCGACGCGATCGACGACGTCGTAGCCGTTCTCGGCGTGGCCGGCGTCGACTTGGGCCCGCTCCCAACGGAAAACGTCAAGCGGCTCGAAGCGCACGTCGGCGCGCCGCCGATCGTCGACCGAAACCACGAGGCAGCCTTTCGGGCCGGTCTCGCGGATGTGCCGGCCTTGCGTATTGCCGGCGAACTGAATTCGCGAGTCGCCCCAGACCTCGCCGCGCTGGTGGATATGCCCCAACGCCCAATAGTCATATTCCTTCGAGCGCAGGTCGTCATGGTTGCAGGCGGCGTACGGCTCGTGCGACGGGCTGCCCGAGGCCGAGGTGTGCAGAAGACCGATGTTGAAGTGCCCCGGCGTGGCCAGGGGATACGCGGCAGCCAGGTTTTCCCGCACGGCGGCGTTGGCGAATCCCTGGCCATGAATCGACACTCCGTACCGCTCCAGCGGCACCGTCGCCGGCTTCTTCGACGGCAGTCGCGTGACATTATCGGGCAACTCCAACGACTTGGTCATCCGGTTCGCGGCGTCGTGGTTTCCCGAAATCAGATAGACCGGAATGTCGGCTTCGCGCAGCCGCGACATTTCCGAGCGGAAAAACAAGCCGGTCTTGAAGTCACGCCAATTGCCGTCGTAGACGTCGCCGGCGATCAGGACGAACGCGACTTCCTCGTCGATCGCCAACCGCGCCAGGTTTTCCAGCGCGCGGCGGGTGGCCCCGCGGATTTCGTCGATTGGGGCGCCCTCGTATTGTTCCAATCCCTTGAGCGGGCTGTCGAGATGAATATCAGCGGCGTGGATGAACTTGAACATGGCGACCTGCGCAGGGAACCTCCGTGACGCGCGTGCGGCGCGGATGTGATTGTCCCAGCCGAAGGGTTGCCAAGCAAGGGGCTCTACGACCAGTTCCACTCGCTCGTTTCGGGCTTTTGGCCGTCGCGGCCGGATAGGGCGCGAATGTCGTCGCGTGCCCTGAAGAACGCCTCGACCACGCGTTCGTCCCATTGCTTGCCGGCCCCCGAGCGGATGATCGCATCGAGCTTGGCGTCGTCCATGCCGGGACGGTACGGACGGTCGCTGGCCATCGCGTCGTAAGAGTCGGCCACCGCGACGATCCGCGCCAGGTAGGGAATGTTTTCACCCGCCAGTCCGTGTGGATAGCCGCTGCCGTCCCACGCTTCGTGGTGGTGCAGCACGACGGGAAGAAAGTGGGCCATCTTGTGCAGGTCGACCAGAATGCGGTAGCCGATTTCGACGTGGGTCTTGATGTGTTCGAACTCGGCCTCGCTCAGCTTGCCGGGCTTGCGAAGCACCTCGTCGTTAACGCCGATCTTGCCGATGTCGTGCAACAGCCCGGAGAAATAGAGCGTCTTGAGCGTTTCGGCGTCGCAGCCGAGCTCCTTGGCCAAACGAACCGACACGCGGGCCACGCGGTCGCTGTGGCCGCGGGTGTAGGGATCCTTGGCGTCGATCGCCGAAGTCATCGCCCTGACCACGCCGGTCAGCAACTCCGCCTGTTGCTGATAAAGGTCGATGTTGCCGCTGTGAATGCCCAGCATCGTACCCACTGAGCTGATCAGGCTGGCTTCGGCCGAACCGAATTCGAGTCCCTGATTATGGTTGAAGGCGGCCAGCCAGCCGAACAGTCGCTCGCCCTCGGCCACCGGTACGATCACCAGTTCGTTGACGCCCGCCGCCGTCCAAACGTCGTCGTTGCCCGCCGGGCGATTGACGACGACCGGCCGATTCAAGGCGTCCAAACCAAGCTGTTCGACCAGGCGGGTGAATTGGGCATTGTCGATGTGGCAGTCGCCATGGGTCAGTAATACGGGCTGGGGCCGCGAGTTGGACACCTGCTGGTCGGCGCCGTCATTGGCGATGAACTGCAAGGCAAGCCCTTCGGCCGGCACCACCTCGGACAGCCATTCCAGCGCCCGTTGGCCGAGCTCCACGTCGTTGCTCGACAGCTTGAGGTTCTGCGTCAAGCGATAGAGAAGGCTGATTTCCTCGAACGTCGAAGCCAGATGGACCGAGAGCTTCTCGACCTCGTCCTCGAACTGCTCGACCTTCTGATCGGCCGTCCACCTGGCCACCGCGAGGTTGGCGAAGCGTCGCAGTACGGTCGGCGCAAGCGGCGTTTGACGTGCCGCCCAGTCGGCCGCGAATTGGGTGTCGCGGTCCAGCAGCGCCGAGACGCGCTCGATGTCGCCCACACCGTCGACCGCGCGGGAAAGGAACCCACCCACCGCCACGAGGCGGCTGTTCTTCGCGCCGACCAGAGGCGCCGCGACGACGATCAGCGGCTCGTCCTCTTCAATGAACTCGACCTGGTCGCGCCGCGCCGCTTCGCGGCATAATTCGGCGCGCACGGCCCAGTCGACTCGCAAGTGCGCGTCGGCCAACCAGAGCGGCTCGCCGCTGAGCCCGTCGAGCACGGAGAATTCTCCGCCAATCCAGGCGTTCAGGGCCGTGGCCACGGCTTTCGCGCTCCGCGCGTCGCGCGGGCGCTCGACCAGCGCCGAAGCCGCGCCGGGTCCGACCGCCACGGATGTCAATGTTGCGCCGAACGACATGGACCGGATCGCCGCGGAACCTGAAGTTGTCTCGAAAACCGCAACGATTGCGGCCCTTGCAAACTCTAGGTCAACATTGGTCATTTGTCATTGGTCATTCGTCATTGGTACCGATTGTGCCACTCGTTCCCACGATCCGCGTGGGAACGGCTCCGCGTTTAGCCCGGATTATTCATGGTCCCCACACTAACCCGCGGCGCAAGCAATGTGACCATGTCGACCTTGTCAAGGGCCTTGGCGCGCGAGCGCGCGGCCAAGGAGCGCGCGGAATGCGAGGATTAGCACAGCCGGGGAGCGGGGCGTGACGATGTCCGCCGAGCCGCTACGCTGCGCGAAAAAAAACGACTCCGAAACCCCTCCCAAGCGATCCAAAAGCGCGTGGGGTAAGGCGAAGGGCGCGGAGGCAATTGGATGCCGCTTTCGCGGCTCGCTCAGACGTCATGGGGTAATCGGAGATCGTTTTTTTTCGCTTCGCTGCCATTTTTGTTGCACGCCCGTTGCTGCGCAACGTGCGTGCCTTCTTCGCGAAAATGACTCTGCCTGATTCGTGGGCCGCAACGTCGATTCATGGGGGCCCTTGGTTGTTGGTCACGTTCCGCGTTCAATGAAGCAGATATTTCGGTAGAAATGAACTCCGGCGACGGTTGGAGGCGCAAACCGCTCGCCGTGGTCGCTTTCCGCCGTGACGGCAAGTCGGAACCGCCCCAGGTTGTGTCCGCCGCCAACGCCTTGTCGCAACTCGGTGGACAGCAGCGCGTGGAAGCCGGATTCCACGGCGTGCTGAGCTTCAAGGGATCTCCACGCGGCCTTCTCCCGGCAAGTACCTCACCGACGTGCGCGCGACGGTGACTCCCGAGCTTAACATTCCGTTATGTATGGCGATGATCACTCCTCAGGACATCGTGCGCCGGATTGAGTTGTACTATGAAGGTGGCGCGTTGCAATACTTGCCGGAGCCAGGTGTTGCGCCGCTCGCGCTGGTTCCACGCTGAGGGCAAGCGCACCGGGCCGCGGTTCGCGACCGAAAGAGAGCCAAAGTCCCATGAAAGACCCTTGTGCGACGTTGGATGCATTGGGAGCGCCCGGCGTGCTCGTCGTCGGGGATGTGATGCTCGACGCCTACACGGCAGAATTGTACGTGGCGTACAGGAGGCGGAGTGGAAGCGATTGTCGCGCGATAAAGCGCGTCATCGGAGAGAACGTCGTAGCGCTAATTGCCTTCGTCGTCCTCAAAGGTGAGCGATTTTGGGACATGAGTGACGATC
>DATKSN010000322.1:0-48940 GCA_035531595.1 Pirellulales bacterium
CTACGGCCTGACTTCTTGCGAAGCCAGCTACGGCCTGACTTCTTGCGAAGCCAGCTACGGCCTGACTTCTTGCGAAGCCAGCTACGGCCTGACTTCTTGCGAAGCCAGCTACGGCCTGACTTCTTGCGAAGCCAGCAAGCCAGCTACGGGATCGGTTGGGGGGGGTTTTCGTTGGGTAACGGTTGGCGCGTTGCGTTTTCCCAACGCGGACGGTTGGAAAAACCCCCCATGTTGCCAAATGTATGCTAAGGTTCAAGAAGACCAAAAGCGGTCGTTCCTGTTCCACTGCGCGCGCGGTTGTTTATGGTTGCCTTGTCTGAGCACCGGCGATTGATTATGGCCGCGCTGGCTTGCTGCGCGCTGGCCACATCGGGCTGTCGCTCGGGACGCCGGCTGATGATCGACCAGACCGGCGAACGCATTTTCACCTGGGGCCCCGTCGCGTACGCTCCAGAGCCGGCGCCACAACACATACCGCACCATCAAGTCGTGGGAGTGGCGGTGATTCCATCCGACGTGATCGCGCCGGTCGGCAGCGAAGTGGTGATCGTGGCCGCGGTTCGCGGCAGCGACGGCTACCTGCACGCCAACCAACCCGTCGAGTGGACGCTGGCGCCCGGCGGCGTCGGGCAGTTCGTCGGCCTGGGCCGGCGCACTCCGGTCGATTGGCTGCTCGGCTTCAACCACTGGCCGCGGAAGATCAGCCCAACCTACGCGGTGGGCACGACCTCGTCACGCTACCTCTGCCTGCATCGCGGCACCCCCAGCAACGGCGACGATGTGCGGGTCGAGCGCGGCCAGGCCTGGATTTCGGTGTCGTCGCCGACGGAGGGAACGAGCCACGTCAGCGCGTACGCGCCGGAAGTGGCCCGCTGGGATACGCACCAGCGCACCTCGACGATCCATTGGATCGACGCCGAGATTTCGTATCCGCCCCCGGCGGTCAACACGGCGGGCACGCGGCACACCTTCACGACCATCGTCACTCGGCACACGACGCATGCCCCGTTGGCCGGCTGGGTCGTGCGGTACGAAATCGCCGCCGGTGGTCCTCCGGCCGGCTTCACGCCCGACGGCGTCCCGATGGTCGAGGTCGTGACGAACGCGGCCGGCCAGGCGAACGTCGAGATCGAGCAGACGGCCGCGACGCCCGGCACCAACTACGTGGCGATCCAGGTGATCCACCCCGACGCCGCGGCGCCCAACGGCGAGCGCCTGGTCGTCGGCAACGGCGCGACGACCAAGACCTGGAGCTCGCCCGACATCGCGATCCGAAAAACCGGCCCGGCCCAGGCCACGGTGGGCGACACCCTGAATTACAGGATCGAAGTCCGCAATCCCGGCAGCCAGCCGTCGAGGGAAGTCACGGTGACCGACCAGCTTGCCGACGGCCTCTCGTACCTGGGCAGCACGCCCCAGGCCGGCGTCAGGGCCGGCGGCCTCCTCGAATGGCGATTGGGCGATCTGCCGGCGGGCCAGGCGCGCTCGATCGAAGTGCAACTGCGCGCCGACAAACCGGGCGCCGTGAAGAACTGCGCCGGCGTGACCACGGCCGACCAACTCAGCGCGCAGGACTGCGCCCCCACGACGATCTTGTCGCAGACGTTGAACATCGCGATCAGCGGACCCACGCAGGCCGTGGTCGGCCAAGACGTCACGTTCGAGGCGCGGGTCACCAACCGGAGCGGGGCGGCGCTGAGGGGGTTGACGATGGTCGATCGGTACGACGCGGGGTTCGACCACGAATCGCGCGTCGCCAATGGCCCACGAGTGATCGAAAGCGATCTGGGCGACCTCGGCCCCGGCGAGAGCGGGCGCGTGGATGTGACGTTTCGCGTGACGCAACCGGGCGCGTTGTGCCATACGATCGAGGTGCGGAATGTCAGCGGCATGCTGGCCCGGTCCAATGCCTGCCTGACCGCCGCGGCGGCCGGCGGCGCGCCCGTGCCGCCGGCGGGCCAGCCGCCCAAACTGTCGGTCAAGAAGACCGGTCCCGCGATGCAGGAAGTGGGCAAGCAGGCTTCCTTCGCCATTGTGGTCACCAACGCCGGCCCGACGCCGGCCACCAACCTCAAAGTGGTCGATCATTACGACCCCGCTTTCCGGGCACTCCGCGCCACGGACGGATATACCTGGAACCAACAGACGGCCGAATTGGTCTGGGTTGTCGACCGTCTGGCGGCCGGCAAGTCGATGACGTTCGAGGTGCTCTGCAATTGCCAGGAACCCTCGGCCAACTCGTGCAACCAGGTGACCGTCACCTCGCGGGAGGGCGGCCGCGCCGAGGGCGAAGCCTGCGTCGAGATCCGAGCGCCCGACGGCCTGGCGGTGCTTGTAAGCGAAGATCCCGATCCCATGACGGTCGGCAACCAGGGGGCTTATCTCGTGCGCGTGACCAACTATGCCAAGACGGCCGACCAGGATCTGACGGTCGTGGTGACTCTGGCCGACGGCCTGACTCCGTTTCAGGTCGGCACCAAGGGTCCGGCGAAATACCAAGTCGAGGGACAGACCGTGCGTTTTGAGCCGGTCAAGGAGATCGGCCCCAACGACACGTTGAGCTTCACGGTCGTCGCCGGCGCCGAACGAGCGGGCAACGCCGGTTGCCAGGTCGAGGTCTCCAGCCGGAAGCTTGCCAAACCCATCGTCGCGCAAGAGACGACGAAGGTGGAATGAGACTCGTCAGCTACAACATCCACAAAGGCATCGGCGGGCGCGATCGGCGTTACCGGATCGAGCGCGTGATCGAGGTCATCGAGCTGGAAAACCCGGACCTCTTCTGCCTGCAAGAGGTGGCTCAGCACTCGCGCCGCGCCCGGCGTGAAGACCAGCCACAGCTCTTGGCCGAGTATTTCCATTCCGCGGCGCACCTCTACCAGCGTAACGTCCACTACTCGCGTGGAGGCTACGGCAACCTGTTCTTGTCGCGTTGGCCGTTGACGAGCCATCACCACATTGCGCTGCGGTTCAACCGCAAGAAACCGCGCGGGGCGCAACTGGCGGTGGTGCAAACGCCCGAGGGACCGGTGCGGCTCGTGAACTGGCACCTGGGGTTGGGCGAGAGCGAGCGGCATTGGCAGGTGAATCACCTGCTCGATCACCCGCTTTTTCGCGAGTCGCCGGACTTGCCGACGTGGATCGCGGGCGACACGAACGACTGGCGCGACACGCTCGGCGGCGGCCCATTCGCGCGGCATGGCTTTCACTCGGCCACAACGCCGCCGTCGCGGTATCGCACCTTCCCGGCCTGGCTGGCGTTGGGATCGTTGGACAAGGCGTTTCACCGCGGCGGTATCGTCGTGCGGCACGTCCGCGTCGTGGCGACCCGGCTCGCCAAGCAGGCCAGCGACCATCTGCCGTTGGTCGTCGATTTCCATTTAAGCTAGGGTGGTTTTGACGAACACCAGAAAGTAAGAGTGGTTCTTGCGCGCGTGGACCTGCTTTTTCAGCCGGCTCACGCTGGGGCGATTCGTCCGCACCAACACGAAAAGGTCCTTACAGTAGAATCCCAGCCGCGCGTATTCGTTGATGATTTCAACGTGCGTGAGGTTTTGCCGGCACGCGCTGACTTCGTCCTGGCACTTCACGATCAAGACCCCATCGTTGCGAAGCACGCGGTGGGCTTCCGCCCCCGCCTTGAAGTAGAGGTCAACAACTGCCGCATGCCACTTCGGACCGCCGTTCGTCGCTTCGCCGTTCGAGTAGTGGTCGCGGAACGCCTTGTAGGTTCCACCGCCGGCCAGGTGATCTCTTCAGTCTCGGGCATGGTTTTGATTCCCTTCGTTGGCCTGGAGGGGCGTCCGTCGTTGATCACAACGTCAATCACCGGCACAGGGCCTTCGTGCGCCCCGAAAAGAAGTGGCTCGTTTCCATTCGTCGAGTGCTTCCTCGCCGTCGCGATTTCCGTCCCTTCTTTTTGTCCGTGGCGGCTGTGATTCGACCATTCTAACGCTGAGCGCTTGTTCACACAAGTCACAGGCACGGCGGGCGACTACGCATTTGATATTGGCTCGGCATGCGGCACAACGCCCATGCATTCTCCTTGACCCCACCGCGTCCATCGGCCAGACTGGGTGTATCGTCGCAAACCGGCTCCTTTCCGGCAATGACCATGGCCATACGCTTCGTTTGCCCGCTCGGTCACTCGATCAAGTCCGCGGACCATCGCGCCGGCAAGAAGGGACGCTGCCCGATCTGTCACCAGAAGGTGATCGTGCCGGTGCCCAACCCGCAACCGAGCGGGATCGAAAAACGCTCGTGGGACGCACTGGGCACGAACGCAATCGAAACCGACGACCAAACGCCGCCGAGCAATCCGACCCCACCATCAGCTCCGGCGGTTTCCAGGGGCGGCAAACGCAAACGCCGTTCGATCTCGCGAAGGTCCGTTCCGGCCGGCTCCCTGTCGCTTCAGCCGCCGGCCGCGCCCGTCGCGGCGGTTGTGGTTCCGCGTCTTGCGATCGACGACCCGGCGGCCATGGCGCCGTCACCGCCGCCGCTGATGCCTCCGCCCGTGATCGAGCGGATCGCGGTGCCGCCGAAACCCTCGCGCGCCAGAAGGGGCCTCAAGCCCGAGCCACCGCCGCGCTGGCTGGGCCGAATGAAAGCCGGACTCGATCCCTATGTCTACCAGGCCGACGCGCGGAAGGTTGAAATGGTGTATTGGTTGGCGGCCATCCTGTCGTTTTCCGTGGTCTTCAGCGTCGCCCCCGCCCTGCGCCATTGGCAATTGGCCGAAGCGCCCGGCTGGGCGCGGATCATGCTTTTGGTGGCCGCCGCTCAATTCGCTTACATCGCCTGGCTGCTGCTGCTGCCCGATTGGAGCACCGTCTGGGTCGGGATGATCCTGTTTACCGTGGTGGGGGCCGGCTACGGCACCGCGATGGCGCTGTTCGGCTCAATGCCTCACGGCAAACTGACCCCCTTGGGGTTGGCCGGCGCCGGCTCAGCGGCCACCGGTTGGTGCGGCGCCAACGTGGTGCTGATGGGCCTGTTGAGCATCGCCTGCGGCCGGCTCGCCACGAAGTGGCGACGAAGCGAAAAAAAACGACTTCCGAATACCCCATGACGTCTGAGCGAGCCGCGAAAGCGGCATCCAATTGCCGCGCCACCCTTCGCCTTACCCCACGCTCTTTTGGATCTCTTTGGGAGGGGTTTCGGAGTCGTTTTTTTTCGCGTAGCTATACTGCACGCGGCCATGAATGAGACGTTTTGCCACCAGAAAGTGGTGGCTGGCGGCAGAGCGTCTTTCGGCTCCGACCCCCGCCAGCTTGCCTGGCGGGTGAAGAAGATGGCGTGCTACACCCACGCGGCCAAACGGTCCCTTTTCGCCCCGGCCTGACGCCGCCTACGGCGGCGTCAGGCCGGGGCGATGCATGGAAACGGGGGAACCTCAGGGTGCCGTGCTAGCACGCCATCTTATTCACCACCCGCACAAGGCGGGATGGGGTCTGTGCCTGACAACAAAAGTCTCACTCCAAGCCGCGTGCAGTATAACCACTCGCCCACTCCTTCAAACAGGGGGCTAACGCCCCCCGCTCGCCCCCGCCTGAAACAGCCCCCTAATGGGCATATCCCTCGATGGGCGTGGCAGTTCGTTTCCCTACGAACGCCGGCAGATGCCCGGCTCCATAGGCGACCGGCATCGCTTAGGCTCCGCCCCAGCCACCGGGGTCGGAATTCCCGTCCTGCCCGCTCGTAACTTTTCCGCCGCCGCCTACAATATACATTAAGAGCTTATTCCAGAACCGCCGAGCAGGCGGGACGCCTACACCACAATAGTAGTCGTGACCCATTGAGCGAGATCCCTACGCATGCCCATCCCAACGTCGAACCCCTTGTCGGCAAGTACCAGCAAAGGCGGCCAGTTCGAGCAGTCGGATCTCAAGGCCGCGGAGGACTTGACGCGCGCCTACCAACAGATGACCGAGCAACTGGGCCGCGTGATCGTGGGCCAAAGCGAGGTGCTCAAGCAGGTGCTGATCGCGCTGTTTTGCCAGGGGCATTGCATCCTGGAGGGGGTGCCGGGCCTGGCCAAAACGCTGATGATCTCCAGCATCGCGCAGCTCCTGTCGCTCAACTTCCGCCGCATCCAGTTCACGCCCGACCTGATGCCCTCCGATATCACCGGCACGGAAATCCTCGACGAAGAGGAAGGCACCGGCCGGCGGCGGATGCGGTTCGTCAAGGGCCCGATCTTCGCCAACATCCTGCTGGGCGACGAAATCAACCGCACCCCCCCCAAGACCCAGGCCGCTCTGCTGCAGGCGATGCAGGAGTACAAAGTCACGATCGCCGGCGAAGATTTTGGCTTGGAGAAGCCGTTTCTGGTGCTGGGCACCCAGAACCCGATCGAGCAGGAAGGAACCTACCCGCTGCCGGAAGCCCAACTCGACCGCTTCATGTTCAAGATTCTCGTGCAGTACCCGAGCTTCGAGGAGGAACTGGCAATCACCGAATCGACCACCGGCGGCGACCTGCCGACGTTGCGGCCGATCATCGACCAGCAAGCGATCTTGCAATTGCAAAAGACGGTTCGCAAAGTGCTGGTAGGCCGTAGCGTGTCGGCGTACGCGGTGAACTTGGCCCGCGCCACGCGTCCCGGCTCGCCGGAAGCGCCCGATTTCATCAACAAGTACCTTACCTGGGGCGCCGGCACGCGAGCTTGCCAATCGTTGATCCTGGGGGCCAAGGCGCACGCCTTGCTCGACGGGCGGGTGCATGTTTCAACCGACGATATCCGCTACGTCGCACGGCCCGTGATGCGGCACCGCCTGGTGACCAGCTTCACGGCCGAGAGCGACGGCGTGACGGCCGACCATATCGTCGAAAAGTTGTTCGACACCGTGCGAGAACCTATGGAATAGGAGCCAAACTCCCCACGGCTATGGCAAATCGCTTTTTAGATCCCGAAGGTCTTGCGCGCATCGGCCATGTCGAGCTGGTGGCGCGGCAGGTGGTCGAAGGTTTTCTGACCGGCCGCCACCGCAGCCCCTACCACGGCTTTTCGGTCGAGTACCTCGACCATCGCGCCTACACGCCCGGCGATGAGCTGCGCACGCTCGATTGGCGGATTCTCGCCCGCGCGAACAAGTACTTCGTCAAGCTCTTCGAGGACGAGACGAACCTGCGCGCCTACATCCTGCTGGACGTTTCGAACTCGATGAACTTCAAAAGCGGACAACTCAGCAAGCTCGAATACGGCAGTTACCTGGCCGCCGCGCTGACCTACCTCCTGCTGCGTCAGAACGACGCGGTGGGGCTGACTCTTTTCGACAACGAGATCCGCCAGCAATTGCCGGCCAAGGCGAGGCCCACGCAGTTTCGCCGCGTGCTCGACCTGCTCGAACATACCGCGCCGGGCACCGACACGAACGTGGGTCCGATCCTGCACACGGTGGCCGACCGAATCAAGCGGCGAGGGCTGGTGATCCTGATCAGCGATCTGATCGATAGCGAGGAGGCGATCGCCGGCGGCTTGCAGCACTTCCGCCACAACCATCACGAAGTGATCGTGTTCCACGTGATGGACGACGCCGAACTGACCTTCCCCTTCGACCGACTGACGCGGTTCAAGGACATGGAGGGGGGGGGGCGAGTGGTCGTGAACCCCAAGAGCTTGCGTGCCCGCTACCTGACCCGGATCAACGCTTTCACCGATCGGATCAAAAAAGACTGCCTCGAGCGCCGGATCGGGTACAATCTAACGAACACCAAGCAGCCGTACGACGTGTCGCTGGCGGCCTGCTTGGACAAACGATCGCGGATGGGATAATGGACCTGATCAACGCCAACCTGCTGTTCCTGCTGCCGCTGGCCGCGATTCCCGTCGTGCTGCACCTGCTCACGCTGCACCGCCTGAAGACGGTCGAGCTGAGCACGTTCCGTTTCCTGTTCGACAGTTACGTGCAGCAGCGGCGGCGGATGAAGTTCCTCGAAGCCCTGCTGGCCTTCCTGCGGACGATGTTCCTGCTGCTGCTGGTGTTCGTGTGCGGCCGGCCGGTGCTGCGGCACTGGAGCGCGCTGTTCGGCGGCGGCGCCGGCCGCGACGTGGTGCTGCTGGTCGATTGTTCGGCCAGCATGAACGCCCAAACCGCCGGACTGACGTCGCTTCAGCGCGCCAAGACCGCGGCGCGTTCCGTCGTGAAGCGGCTCAACTCCGACGACCGGCTGACGCTGGTGCGCGTGGCGGCCCGGCCCGAGGAGGTCTTCACCCGTTTCAGTTCCGACGCCGAGGCGATCGACGAACACATCGAGGCGTTGACCACCAGCCCGTCGCGGGGTAACTGGTTCATGGCCCTCTCGCAGGTCTTCGGTTCGCATGCGGCCGAACGATCGAAGCCGACTGTCTACCTGTTCACCGATTGCCAGGCGAGCGGCTGGCGCGAGTTGGAACAGCAGGGCGTCGAGCGGCTCGTGCCCGACGACGCGAAGCTGGTCGTGGTCAACGTCGGTTCGCAAGAGCCGTTGCAAAACCGGGCGATCGTCGGCTCGCCCCCGGTCGAGTCGAGGGCGATCGTCGGCCTGCCGCTCGTGCTGCGGGCGCGCGTCGCCAACGACTCGAAGACCGAAGCGGCCGACGTGACGCTGAGCACGTTCATCGACGAGAAGGAGATCGCGCGTAGCCCTTTGATGATCAAAGCGGGCGATACGGCCGACAAGGCGATCATTTTCGTGCCGACCGAGCCGGGCATGCATCGCGGCCGCTTCCAGATCGGCGACGATCGGTTTCCCGACGACGACCAATACCTGTTCACGCTTTCGGTCGAGCCACAAATCAAAGTGCTGTTGGTCAACGGCAACCCGTCGGCCGATCCGTTCGAGAACGACGCGCTCTATTTGCGCACGGCGCTGACCGCGCGCGGCGAGGAAGAACGGCAGGGCCCGCCGAAGCCGCCGGCGCTTCCCGCCGCGACTTCGGCGCAAGTGCCCGCCACGGCGGCGGTAAATTCCGCGCAGGCGGCGCTCACGCCGGGCAAAGAGTACGTCCGTTCGCTCGACGTGCGGGAAATTCCCGAGGCCGGCCTGAACCCGGAGGCGCTGCGCGACGCGAGCGTCGTGGTGCTGGCCAATTGCGGCGGCCTGAATCAGCAGCACTTCGCTTGGCTGCGCGAATTCGTTTCGTCGGGCGGCGGGCTGATGATCTTTCCGGGTGATCGCGTGAATCCCGATGTTTACAATACGCAGTTTTTCGTCGTCCCCGGCCCGCGACAGGAACGGCTCGTGCCGGTCAAGCTGGGCCAGCCGGTGGGCGATGCGCAGAAGTTCGATACCTTCGCCCAGTTCAGTTCGGTGGCCTACGAACATCCGGCGTTGAGGGTGTTCGACGATCGTGAAGCTCGCTACCTGACGACGACCCACGTTTACCGGCGGTTTCCGCTGCTGCTTGACGAAAAGCGGGCCGACGGCACGTCGCTTTTGAAGTTTTCGCTCAAGGAGCCGGCATTGATCGAGAGCCGGTTCCACGACGGCCGGGTGCTCTTGGCGGCGTTTCCGGCGAGCGCGAAGTGGACCAACTTGCCGCTCAAGCCCGAGTTCGTACCGCTCTTGCTGCGGCTGGTGAATTACGTCGAGCACCGGCCCGAATTCGAGCTCAAGCGTTCCGTGGTGCCGGCCGGAGGGGCGGCGGAGGTCGAGGTGGCGGCCACCTGGTCGCCGCGGCCGGGCGAACCGCCCGTCTGCGAAGTCAATATCGACCAGCAATCACCGCAGCCCGTCGAGTTCGAGCGCGCCGGCTCGCGCTGGGTCGGTGGTTTCGAGGGGACGGCGCTCAAGGGGTACTACTTGGTCGAGGTCAAGGGGGGCACGCCGGAAAAGCCGAGGCGCGACACGGCCGAGTTCGCCGTGAATCTGGCGGCCGACGAATCGAAGTTCGTCGCGGCCGGCGAGGAGCAACTCCGCGAGTGGCTACCCGGCGTCGACCTGACGGTGGTCGACGCCACGGCCGAAACGCAACAAGAAATGGGGGCGGTGGGCAACGAGCACGAAATCTGGCGCGGGCTTTTGCTGGTGGTCTTCGCGATCATCGGCATCGAGTTCATGCTCGCCACGCTCGGCGGGCGGAAGCTCGACACCGGCGACGACGCCTCCGTGGGCGAGCGGATCAAGCAATATAGTCCCGGCAACTGGGTCGGGCGGATGACAGGGGCGAATGAACCGGTGGAAGTGCAGTAGGGGTTAGGGGTTAGGGGTTAGGGGTTAGGGGTCAGGCGTTAGGCGTGGAGGTGAAGAACGATGAAAGACTTTCGACAGACCCCTCGCGCGGGTGCCCCGAACGTGGTTTCGGCCGCTCCGCGGCCCCGCGACAACCGGGCGCCGCTGGAAACGGGGACGCGGGAGCGTCCGCGGAGCCGTTCACGAGTTGTTTCCTTGATCGCTTAACGCAAATAAGGAGATCGCAACCACCAAACGAGGATAATGCCGGTTGAGATCGGTGAGTCCGCTTCTCATGCTGTTGGTTTCGTGATACCCGTGGACGAAAGAGGACTTCCGCGGGATGCCTATACATGCGAAATCGAACCCGAGGAACAAGCGGCATTGGACCGGCTCTGCGAGGCGACGGGCGAGTTCATCATGGCTGTGCCGCCCCGCGGCACAACGGGGACGCGGAGCGTGGGAACGCCTGACTCCTGATGCCTAACCTCTAACCTCTAACCTCGAACCTCGAACCTCGAACACTGCCTTGCCAAGTCAGGGGCTGGAAAGCCTGACCTACCAGGAGAACCCCATGAACAACAAGCCTCAAACCACGGCCACGCCCGAAACCACACCCATTTTCCGGCTGATCGGCGAAGTGCGCAAGCTGCTCCGCTCCAGTTGGGTGGTGACCGGGCTGGGCTTGTCGGTCGCACTCTACCTCGGCACGCTCTTGATTCTGTCGCTCCTGGACTTGCTCGTGCCGCTCTGGCCGACGTTGCGGCTGGTGGCGCTGGTGCTGGTGGTCGTGCCCAGCGCGTGGGCCTTCTTCACCGGCGTGCTGCGGCCGTTGTTCCGCCGCCTGGGCAACCGGCAAGTCGCCCGCCGGATCGAAACCCACTTGCCCGGCATCCACAACCGAATCGTAAGCTGCGTCGATCTGGAAGAAGACCGCCGCCCGCGCGGTTACTCGCCCGAGTTCTACCGGCGGCTGGTGGGCGAGGCGATCGAGCGCATCCGCTCGTTCCGCGCCACGGTCGTCGTCGATCGGGCCAGCCTGCGCCGCTCGGGCACGGCGGCGGCGGCGGCGATCGTGCTGTTCGCGCTCTCTTGGGTGCTGCTCTGGGACCGGCTCCCGACGGCGATGGCCCGCATCTTCGCTCCCTTCGCCGACATTCCGCCCGCCACCGGAGTCAAGTTCACCGTCGATCCGGGCGGCGACGATACCAAAATCCTTCGTGGCGACGACATCGACTTCCAGGTCGAGGTCACGGCGGGCGATCCGCGCGACCTGCGGATCGAGATCATGCCCGACGACGATGGCGAGGCGATCTGGCACGAACTGCAAGAGCGGCCGCAAGCCAAAGGGCACTTCAGCCGCAAGCTGCGTTCCTTCGAGCATTCGTTCGCCTTCCGCGTCCACGGCGGAGGCACCTGGAGCCGCAAACAGCACATCACCATGGTCGACCGGCCGCGGATTCTCGATCTCAAGGCGCTGGTCCACTACCCCGAATACATGCAAATGGGCGAAGCGTCCGTCATCCCGCAACCGACGGCCGACGTGACCGGTCCCGAGGAAAGCCAGGTCGAGGTGCAAGTACACGCCGAGGGGGACGTGGCCGTGGCTGAAATCCAATGGCTCGACGTGGCTTGGAAAGCGGTGCCCATACTCGATCGCGAGGAGCGGGTCTGGTTCCAGGGCAAGGTGCCCGACGGCGCGGTCGCCGAGGGGAACTGGCAATGGGACCAGGAGAAGCACGCCCGGCCCACGCACCACGAGCCGCCGGCCGCCGGAACGCACGGGCACCTGTTCCACACGGCGCCGATCGGCTTCCAGGTGATGCCCGACGACTATTTGTTCGCCTACGTCTACATCGTGCCCGAACAGAAGCCGGAAACCATCATGCTGCAGTGGAACGACGGCCAGAACTGGGAACACCGGGCCTACTGGGGCGACGACAAAATCGGCGTGGGCCAGCCGGGCGCGGCCAGCCGGCTGCACATGGGCGGCCTGCCGCCGGCCGGCGAGTGGGTCAAGCTCGAAGTGCCGGCCAAGGCCGTCGCACTCGACGGCAAGACGCTCAAGGGCATGGGCTTCATGCTTTCCGGCGGCGAGTGCTACTGGCACCGCGCCGGTGCCTTGCCGCCCCCCACCCGCGACGAGCGGCGGCTGGTCGTCGCGAAGACCTTCCCCCTGGATCGCATCGAGACGTCGGAGCTTTGGTCGGGTCGTTTTCCGCTGCGGGGCGAAGGTTTGTATCGGGTGGAGCTTCGCAGTGCTGTCGGCGGCGGCCTGCGCGGCGAACTGCAGGTGGCGAACCAGACGATGAAAGAGGCCAAGTACCTGGCGATTCCCGATCTGCCGCCGCAGGTGACGCTCGAACGGCCCGGCGCCGATATCGCGCTGGCCGAGCCGAGGAAGCTGCCGCTGGTCATCGCCGCGTACGACGACTGGGCCTTGAAGCACGTCAAGGTGCTGGCGCAGAAGGGCGATACGGGCGGGTTCCGCGAAACGGCGGTCAAGCGCTACGACAAGCCGACGCGCGGCGACACGGCCCAACTGGCGCTCGACCTGGCACCCTACGAACTCAAAGCGGGCGAGCAGGTGAAATACCGCGTCCAGGTCGAAGACCGCAAGGGGCAGATCGCCGAGACGCAAGACTACGTGGTGCGGATCGCGGTCGACGACAATGCCGCCGACCGGCAACTGGCCCGTTTTGAACAGACGCAAGACGCCTTCCAGCAGAAGCTCGCGCAGTTGATCGCCGAGCAGGCCAAGGTGCGCGACAACGTCGACACGTTGGAAGAGAAGCACGAAAAGCTGGAGGAGAAGTTGGCCGAGGCGGAAGCTCAGGCCGCCGAGGAGGCCCGCAAGTTGGCCGAAGCGAACCCCCAAGCGCCGCCGCCTGCAACCCAGCCGCCCAAGCTCGATCCGCAAGCCACCCAGGAATTGGCCGAGGTGCGCCAGCAGTTGGCGCAAATGGCCGCCCAGGAAGATCAGAACACCAACCTAGCCAAACAGTTGGCGGCCGAGTTGGCCCAAGCTCAGCAGCAGGCCGAAAAGCTGCAGATGTTGCCTCCCGAACTGACCGCGGAAATGAAGGCCGCCAAGGAGGCGTTCGACGAACTGGCCGTGCAGCCGTTGGCGCAACTGGCCCAGGATCTGCGGCAGGCATCGACGCCGGCGCAAAACGACCCGCACCTGGACGAGCTTGGCCGGGAAGCCGATCGCGTGCAGGCCGAGTTGGAGGCGATGGCTGAGCGGCTGGAAGCCTTGCGGAAGGCGCGCCAACAACTCGATTCCGGCGTCGATCAGGCGTTGGCCGAGCTGCGCCGCGAGATGCTCGCGCAGCAGGCGGGCATCAACGCCCGCGGCATTGAGGAGCTGCGCGACATGATCCAGGCCCTGCGCGAGCAGTTGCGGAATTTCGAGGGTCAGCAGGCCGAGTTGCTCGACGCGGCCAACGTCGTGCCCGAGGTGATGCTGGCCGATCTCGAAAAGCGGCAAGAGAACATCGAGCAGCGTTCCGAGCCGCCGTTGGACGAGGCGCGGACGTTGCTGGGCGCCGACGAGCGCCGCCGGCGCGACCCCGAGTTCCCCGACGCGCCGATGATGGGCGACGAAGACGAGCAGCTCGTGCCGCAGGCCGAGGAAGACACGCCGGAGGAGGAAGGCGGCGAGTCGGAGGCTTCAGACCAGGGCGAACATCCGGATGCCGACGAAGCCGGCGAGGATGAACCGATCTTCGAGCCGGCCCTGGGGGGGCCGCGTCCCAAGCTCGATCCACGCTTCGCCGACAAGCGTCCCAAGCCGATGAAGGACGCGGGGCGGCCCGACGATGCGCATGCCCATCGCGACGAATTGGCCAACCGCCAGTTCGATCGGCTGCGGGATTTGAACCTGAGCCAGCAGAGTCTTGGCGCCGACCAGCAAACGCTGGAAGCGTTGATGGAGCAGTTGGCCCAAACGCTCGAACAAAGCCGGCGGCCGATGGATCCGCGGCAGCCCGGCCAGCCGCAAGGACAACCCCAGGGCCGGCCGCACGGAGACCACGAGGGTGAGCCGGGCGAGAGTTCGGCGGAGCAGGACGCGGCGCGGCAATTGGCCGAGTTGATGCAGTCGCCCACCATGCGCGAGGCGCTCGACCTGGCCGAGCGCATCCGGCAACTGCAGCATGCGATGCGGCAAGGCATGGCGCAGGGCCAACCCAAGCCGGGTCCGGCCCACACCTCGCGCGGCAAGTCGCTGGGCAACATGCGTCCGACGTCGTCGAGCGGGCGGATCATCGAGGTCGAGTTGTCGCAGCTCGATCCCGGCACGCGGGCGATCATCCTCAAGATGCAGCCCAAGATGCGCGAGGAGTTGTTGCAGGGGATGCGCGAGCAGGGACCGGAAGGGTATCGGAAGTTCATTCAAGATTATTTCAAGCGGTTGAGTACCGTGAAGCAATGAAGGCGATAGGCGTTAGGCGATAGGCGTTAGGCGTTAGGAAATAGGCGACAACTTTTGTACGAAGGAGTTTGACGTGAAAGACTTTCGTAAATTGCAGGTGTGGCAGAAGGCGCACCAGTTGACCTTGAACGTGTACCGAGTTTCTCGTGATTTCCCAAGCGACGAACGATTTGGTCTCACTAGTCAGATACGTCGATCATCATCGAGTGTGCCAACGAACATCGCGGAAGGCTGTGGGCGCAGCACCGACGGCGACCTGGCGCGTTTTTGCGATATCGCAGCCGGTTCGGCAAGCGAAGCCGAATACCAAGTGTTGCTCGCCCACGACATCGAGTACATTAACCGAAAAGCCTACGACGAGTTGACGAACGACGTTTGGGAGGTCAAACGAATGTTGGTGTCTTACGTCCAGTACCTTCGGCCTAATGCCTAAACGCGGCTTCGCCGCAAGCAAAAAGGCGATAGGCGATAGGCGATAGGCGATAGGCGTTAGGCGATAGGCCCCTTACTATTCAAAGCATAATGAACAAACGACCGTACTTGATGCGCGCGGCAAGCGCGCATGTCACGCCGTAAGAATCTAACGCCTTACTCCTAACGCCTTCCCCCCTAACGCCTTTCCCCCTAACGCCTAACGCCTTCCCCCCCCTAACGCCTTCCCCCCCCCTAACGCCTTCCCCCTAACGCCTTCCTCCCCCCCATGCTCGACTGGCTCCTCACCTCCATCCACGTCAACAGCGACATCCGCTCGCATATCGAGCATGTGACGCTGGCCTTCCAGCACCCGGCGTTCTGGTGGCTGGGCCTGGCGCTGTTGGCGCCGGTCGGCTGGTTCATCTACCGGCGGCAACGGGCCAACCTGGCGTCGGCGCCGCCGGCGCTGGGGCGAACGCTGACGGCCACGCGCGTGCTGATTCTGCTGCTGCTGGTGTTCGTGCTCGGCGGTCCCTACCTGAAGCTCGATCAGAAACAGGAGAAGAAGCCGATCATGGCCCTGGTCTTCGACCAGTCGCAAAGCATGGGTTTGCCGGCCGGGCCGTTCGAAACCGACGAGGCGCTGCTCGCCGCCGCCGAGGCCGCCGGCTTTCAATTGACCGACGGCAAGGTCGACGCCGAAACGCGCAAGGCGCTCAACGACATGACGCGCGCCAAGCTCGTGCAGCGATCGGTGCAGAGCCGTGCCGACGAATGGCTCAAGCCGTTGGTCGAGAAGTACGAACTGCGGTTCTACACGCTGGCCGACGACCTGACGCGGCTACCCATGCCGGCCGACAAGATCGAGCTTCCCGAACCTCAAACGCAAGGCGGTGAGACGCACCTGGGCGACGGCCTGGCCCAACTCCTGGACGAGGCCGCCGGACGGCAGATTGCCAGCGTGGTGATGTTCAGCGACGGGCAGAACACGGCGGGCCGTTCGCCGGCCGAGGCGGCCCGCGCCGCCGAAGCGCTCGCCGCGCCGGTGTTCGCGGTGCCGGCCGGCTCGGCCAGGCCACTCAAGGATATTTCGGTCGTGGACGTCTTCGCTCCCGACCAGGTGTTCAAGGACGATATCGCGCAGGTCTCGGCCACGCTCGAAGTGCAGGGCTATCCGCAACAAGGCGTCAAGGTGCTGTTGCTCGAGGACGGCGTCGAGAAGCCGCTGGCGGAAAAAGACGTCGTGCTCAAGAGCAGCGAGCAGCAACGGGTCGATCTGGAGTTCAAGGCCGAGCGGCCGGGCACGCGCACACTCACCGTCAAGATCCAGCCCGCCGGCGAATTGCCCGAGGACATCGTGGATAACAACACCGAAAGCGTGGGTGTTCGCGTCAGCGACGATACCCTCAAGGTGCTCTACATCGAGGGGCTGCCCCGTTGGGACTTCCGCTTCCTGAAAAACGCGATGCGCCGTGACAAAGGGCTGGCGGGCCACGGTTTGCGCCTGCCGGTCGCTGTGGTTCCCGCGGCGGCCGCCGGCGCGGCGGTCGCTCCAGCGGCCGGCGCGCCGCCCGCGCCGCCGGCTTCGATCGCCGCCAAGGTTCCGCCCGACATCGTGCTCGAAGCCGAGGTCCGCCGCCTTCCGGCCGCCGCGAGGCCGGCGCTGCCGCAAACCGTCGACGAGATGGCCGAGTACCATGTGGTGATCCTGGGGGACGTGTCGCCCGCCCTGGTCGACTCGGCGCTGGTCGAGGTGTTGGACAAGGCGGTGCGCGAGCGCGGCGTGGGCCTGATCGTCGAGGCGGGCACCGAGTCGATGCCGCACCGCTACGACGCGAAATTCCACGAATTGCTGCCGGTTCACTTCCGCTCGCGCGCGGCGGGGATTTCAGCCCAAGCCTACAAGCCGTTCAAGCTCGAAATCAGCCCCGACGGCGCGATCCACGAGTCGATGCGGCTGTTCGACGACGCCGGCCGCAACGAGAACGTGTGGGCGCAAATGCCCCCCTACTACTGGTGCGCGGCGGCCGAGCGCGCGTCTCCGGCGGCGACCGTGCTCGCCTACAATCCCAGCGTCGAGGGGCGCTACGGCAAGCTGCCGCTGGTGGCCCACCATTACGCCGGCGACGGCAAGGTGCTGTTCATCGGAACCGACTCGACCTGGCTTTGGCGGCAGAACGTGGGCGACCGCTTCTTCTACAAGTTTTGGGGCCAGGCGATCCATTTCGTCGCCCGTCACGGCGGCAAACAGGCCAACAAGAAGAGCTGGGTCGAGGTGCGGCCGGTGCGCGCCCGTATCGGCGAGACCGGCCAGGTCGAGTTGATGGCGGTCGGCGCCGACGGCGCCCCGCGCGGCGAGCCGAAACTGGCGCTCAAGGTCGAGCGCGAGGGGGCCACGCCCGACACGGTGGAAATGATCGCTGATAAATCGGTGGCCGGCCGCTACCTGGGCAAGATCACGCCCAAGGCGACGGGCAACTATCGCTTCGTCTACGAGCAGGGTGCGGCGTTGGGGCCCGTCGACGCCTGGATGCACGTCAAGCACTCGACCGAGGAGACGCGGCGTCCGAACGTCGATCTCGAAACGCTCGCCTCGCTGGGCGAAGTGGTGCAACTCAACGACCTGGCCACGATCAGCGGCAAGCTTGTCGGCGAGCCCAAGACGGTCGAGCTGCACCGCGAGGCCAGTTTGTGGGACAATTGGCTCACGCTGAGCTTGTTGATCTTCGTGTATTCGTTGGACGTGGGGTTGAGAAGGTTGGCGGGGTTGTCGTAATGCGAGGCGAAACGATGAATCAAAGAATTGCGGATTGCGGATTGCGGATTGCGGATTGGATCGTGGATCTGCCGTCGATCCGTCGCATACCGCGCATTTGCAATTGGCGATTGGCGATCCGAACTGCGGATTCCGCAATCCGCAATCCGCAATCCGCAATCCGCAATTCATCAAAATCCGCAATCGCGCTTTCCTTGCTCCTCTGGCTTTCCTCCACGGCATCCGCTCAGCAGCCCGCGGCCCCCGCCGCGACGGCCAGCGAGCCATTGACGGAAACCGCGGTGGTCGAGCGGGTCACGGCGGCGGTCGATCGCTCGTTGCGATACTTGGCCGACAAGCAGAACGCCGACGGCAGTTGGACCGACAACCAGGCGCCGAACGCTTTGTCGATGCTGGCCTTCATGGGGCGCGGGCATGTGCCGGGCCGGGGACCGTATCGCGAGACGCTCGAGCGCGGCAAGACGTTCATCCTGGCCAACCAGCAGCCCAACGGCATTTTCGCCTCGGCGCGCCCCTCGCACGGCCCCATGTACGAACACGCCCTGACCACCCTGGCCTGTTCCGAACTGTACGGCATGGATCCCGATCCCGATCTCGAGGAGAAGGTGCGCAAGGCGGTGAATTTGATCGTCGCGGCTCAGTCGCCCACGGGCGGTTGGCGCTACCAGCCACAGCCGGCCGACGCCGACCTGAGCGTGACGGTGATGCAAATCGTCGCCTTGCGGGCGGCCAACAACGCCGAGATTCCCGTGCCGCAACTGACGATCGACAAGGCCATCGCGTACGTCCGCTCCTGCTCGCACCCCAACGGAGGCTACGGCTACCAGCCCGGCGGCGACCCGAACATGCAGATGGCCGCGGCCGGCGTGCTCTCGCTCAAGTTGCTGCTCGACCCCGAGCAGGGCCCGGACCCGACGGTCGACAAGGCCCTGGAATACATGAAAAAAGCGCCGGTGGCCTGGGACGGCGCCGGCGGTGTACAATACTTCTACTACTTTCATTATTACGCCATCCAGGGGCACTACCAGGCCGGCGGACAGGCCTGGAACGACTGGCATCCGCGGGTCCGCGAGCTCTTGCTCTCGAAGCAAAACGCCGACGGCAGTTGGGACGTGCCCCCCGGCACGGCCGAAAACGACGGCACCGTCGGGGCGAACAAGGTCTATTGGACGGCGATGGCCTCGCTGGTTCTGGAAATTTACATGCACTTCTTACCGGCGTATCAGAGATGATGAGTGTCCTCTTGCTCGCCGCCCTCACGACGCCCGCTTCCGCCCAAACCGGAACGATCAAGGGTACGCTCGACCCGTGCGATGCCGCCGCCACGCTCGCCGTCGTCGACCGCGCGACGGGCAAAAAATACGCCGCCCAACTCGACGAGGCGAGCGGCCAATTCGAGGTCGCCGATCTGCCACTCGCCGGCGCTTTCGATATCCTGATCGAAGCCGGCGCATCACGGGTCGAAGGTATCGACCTTTCGGTGCCACGTTCCGACTATGAGGAGGAACAGCCGCTCAGCGAGGACGATGCGCGCTCGATCAAGCGAAAGGTCGCCGCGCTCAACCAGTTCGAGGACACCGTCGAAGTGCTCGCCGTGGAAGGAAACATCCAACACGCGGCGGTGCTGGTCAACAAGCTCCGTACGAAGCCGTTTTACGGCTCGAAGCCGGGCGAGATCGTTTGGCGCGTCGAATTGTGGCACTTCGAGCGCCCCGACGAAACCTGGGTCAAGGCGCGGGACGAGCTCTTCCTGACGTTGCACCGCGAGCGGCTTGCGCACGCGGCCTACAAACGGAACTCCGTAACTTTCGCGCCACGTCTGGGCGGAATTCGGCTCTCGACCGACTCGCCGACCGCCGACGTGGGGACCATCCAACTTCCGCCGGCCGAGTCCGGCGTTCGTGTACTCCTGGAGGACAAACCATGACCGCTTCGTTCGATCGCCGCGAATTCGTTTCTGTAGGGTGGGCACCGCCCAGCAACCGTACTGCTGTAGGGAACGCCCTCCGTGGCGTTCCGCTGGGCCGCCGTGAATTCCTCGCCCTGACCAGCGGCACGCTGGCCGCGGCCGGCCTGGGGGCGCCAACCCTGCTGCGCGCCGCGCCGGACGCGCAGCGCAAGCTCGGCACCTGCGGCCCGCCGCCGCGCAAGAACCCCCAGCGCGAGACGGCCGCCGAGGGCATGCCGCCCTTGCCGTTGCCGGTCACGCCGCTGCGCCGCAGCGAGCCCAAGGCCGAGCCGGCGCCGCCGGTGATGATCGCCAAGCTGGAATACGGTACGACGCAAGACTGGAACACCGATCCGGGCGATTGCGACAACCTGATGCGGCACGTCCGCGAGGGGCTGGGCCTCTGGTACGGCTGGAAGCAGATGAACACCGCGGAACTGGTGGCCAAGCACCAGGCCGGCCAAAAGACGAAGATTCCGCTCTTGTACATCAGCGGCCACGAGGCGTTCGAGTTTTCGGCCGACGAGCGCGGGGCCTTGCGGAAATACCTGTTCGACGGCGGCACGTTGCTGGGCGACGCCTGTTGCGGGCGGAGCGAGTTCGCCGATTCGTTCCGCCGCGAAGTGCGTGCCATTTTGCCCGACCGGGCTTTCGATGTGTTGCAGATCGACCACCCGATCTACCGCGCTTTCTACCGTTACGCCACGGTCCACTACCGCAACTTCGCCGGCGGCGTGAAGAACGAGTTCGAGGCGACGCCGGAAATCCACGGCGTCAACGTCGGCTCACGCACCGGCGTCTTGTTCACGCCTTACGACATGAGTTGCGGCTGGGACGAGCACACGCACGATCACGGCGCGCGGCTGATTCCCGGCGATGCGATCCGGCTGGGCATCAACATCATCAGCTACGTGGCGGCCCTGCGGCAACTGGCCGAGACCGAATCGGTGACGCGAGAAATCCACGCCGCCGGCGACCGCCCGCGGCAGCAGTTCACGCTGGCTCAGCTCAAGCACCACGGCGATTGGAACCCCGACCCGAACGCCACGTACCAGTGGTTACGGCACCTGGCCGAGGAGTCGTCGCTGGCCGTTTCGTTCGACTTGCGGCACGTCGAGCCGAAGGAGGGCCAGATCGCCCCCTACCCGTTTCTCTACATGACCGGCTTCCGCGCGCCGCGGCTGAGCGACGACGAGTTGACGGCCCTGCGCCGCCACTTGCAGGCCGGCGGCTTCCTGTTCATCAACAACTGTTCGGGCTATCACGAGTTCGACCAGCATGTGCGGCAGATGGTCAAGCGGATGTTCGCCGACCAGGCGTTGGAGCCGGTGGCGGCCGATCACCCGTTGCTGCGGTCGCTCTTCGAGTTGAGCGAGGTCCGCGACCGCCAGACGGGCGAGCCGCGGCCCGCCGAGTTGGAGGCCATCGCCATCAAGGACCGGCTGGTGTTGGTCTATTCCAAGAACGACGCGGTGTCGCAGCTCAAGCAGGTCAGCGACCCTTACGGCAACGGCTACGACGCGGAATCGTGCCGGCAGTTGCTGGTGAACGTGGTGGCGTACGCGTTGCAGAGTTGATGGCGAGCGGGGGGCGTTAGCCCCCTGTTGGCGCCGCGAGAGATATATTGTCACGAGGCTGTGGAGCGGCCGAAGAGACGTTCCCACGCGGAGCGTGGGAACGAGGGAAAAAAGGCGAGCGGGGGGCGTTAGCCCCCTGTTGGCGCCGCGAGAGATGTTGTAACGAGGCCGCGGAGCGGCCGAAGAGACGTTCCCGCGCGGAGCGTGGGAACGAGGAACAAACACCCTGGAAAACACCCATGTCGACCACCCTGAACTCGAATCCGCTTTTGGCGCCGGCCGCCGCGAACAGCGACGACCTGGCGGCGATCCAGAAGCTCGGCGCGGCCCGGCAGAAGCTCAAGAGCGAAATCGGCAAGGTGATCGTCGGGCAGGAGCGGATCGTCGACGAATTGTTGACGGCCATCTTCGCGCGCGGTCACTGCCTGATGATCGGCGTGCCTGGCCTGGCCAAGACGCTGATGGTGCGCACGATTGCGCGGGCGATCGACCTGGAGTTCAACCGCATCCAGTTCACGCCCGACCTGATGCCTTCCGACATCACGGGCACCGACATCGTCGAGGACGACCGATCGACCGGCGGCCGGCAGTTCCGCTTCGTCAAGGGGCCGGTGTTCGCCAACATCCTGCTGGCCGACGAGATCAACCGCACGCCTCCCAAAACCCAAGCGGCCCTGTTGCAAGCGATGCAGGAGGTGCAAGTCACGGTGAGCGGCAGAACCTACGAGTTGCCGCGGCCCTTCTTCGTGCTGGCCACGCAGAACCCGATCGAGCAGGAGGGGACTTACCCGCTGCCCGAGGCGCAGCTCGACCGCTTCATGTTCGACATCCGCATCGGCTACCCGACGCCGGAGGAGGAGCGCCAGATCGCTAAAACGACGACGTCGGACGTGAGCACCGAGATCGCCAAGGTGTTGACGGGCCCCGAGATCCTGCATTTGCAGCAGATCGTGCGCAAGCTGCCGGTGAGCGACCATGTGGCGCAGTACGCGGTCGACCTGGCCCGCGCCACGCGGCCCGACGACCCGGCGGCGGCGGCGATCACCAAGGAGTTCGTCAACTGGGGCGCGGGCACGCGCGCCGTGCAGTACCTGGTGTTGGGGGCCAAGGCCCGCGCGGCGATCGCCGGGGGTTACAACGTCACTTGTTCGCACGTCCGCGAAGTCGCCGCCTTGGTGTTACGGCACCGGATCATCACCAACTTTCACGCCGAGGCCGAAGGCGTTTCGCCGGACAAGATCGTGAAGGAATTGTTGCGGAGTGTCTCGGAGCCGAAGGCGGAAAGCTACGCGTGAGGAGAAAGGAGAAAGGAGAAAGGAGGCGTCTCTCGTTCCCACGCAAAGCGTCGGGACGAGGAACGCCTAACGCCTAACGCCTAACGCCTAACGCCTAACGCCTCTAACAAACAGGGGGCTAACGCCCCCCGCTCGCCTGCTAACGCCCAACGCCTTTCCAACCTCATGCCCGCTCATTACAAATACCTCGATCCCGAAGCGCTCAGCCGCCTCAAGAACCTCTCGCTCGCTGCGAGATTGGTGGTGGAAGGCTTTTTCGCCGGCCTGCACCGCAGTCCGCAACGGGGATTCTCGATCGAGTTCGCCGAGCACCGAGAATACACGCCCGGCGTCGATCCGCGGCACATCGACTGGAGGGTTTACGGCCGCCGCGACAAGCTTTACGTCAAGCAGTACGAGGAGGAAACGAGTCTTCGCTGCTACCTGCTCTTGGACAAGTCGGCGTCGATGGGCTACAAGTCGGCCGGTCCCTGGACGAAGCTCGAATACGGCTCGTTCCTGGCGGCCAGTCTGGCCTACCTGATGGCCATGCAGCACGACGCCGTGGGGTTGATCAGCTTCGACACCCAGGTCCGCGACCGCGTGCCGCCCCGGCAGGGGCCGGGCCACCTGCGGGTGATCATGGAGAAGCTGGAGCGAACCGCGCCGGGCGGCGAGACGGGCATGGGCGAAACGCTGCACGAACTGGCCGAATCGATCAAGCGGCGGGCCTTGGTGGTGGTGATCTCCGACCTGTTCGACGACGCCGACCAGCTTGTATCGGCACTGAAGCACTTCCGCCACAAGAAGCACGAGGTGGTGGTGTTCCAGACGCTCGATACCGCCGAGTTGACTTTCCCATTTGACGACGTGACCCGCATCGAGGACTTGGAAAACGGCCGCGAGGTGACCAGCGACCCGCGCGCTTTCCGAAAGGCGTACCTGGAGGAGTTGTCGCAGTTCCTTGCCGCCGTGCGGCAGGGCTGTCTCGACGGCCAGATCGACTACGCCTTGGCCGAGACCAGCCAGCGCTTCGACGGGTTTTTGGGCAGCTATCTCGCGCGCCGGCAGATGATGCATGTGTAGCGATTTGACTGAGAGACGTGATGCGTTGCCGCGCGATTGCCCAGCCGCGCAGCGGCGACAGAGTGTAGCCTGGGGCGTAAGCCCTCGTTGTTCTACACATCTTTTGATTGTGGGTGGTGAAATGGGGCGTTGGGAAATCCCGGTCTCTTCGTAAGAGGCCAGGGGCTTGCCCCCTGGAATTTCACGTTGGTTTCTAGATCGAATGGCGGCCGCATCCCCACCGTCCGTGTCGCCCCGCAGGCCGCCGAAGGCGGCCTGCGGGGCGACACGGGGAAAGGCAGGTAATCCGCTGGCTTGCTAGCGCAGGATCGCTGTCTCCGGCAGGAACGCTTGCAGCCAGCGCACTCCCGCGTCGGTGACTCGCGTTCCCGCGAGCAACAGCATCCGCAGTTGCGCCAGGCCCTTGAGATGTTCCAGTCCCGCGTCGGTCACCTGGGTGCCGGAAAGGTCCAGGTAGCCGACTTCGGACAAATCTTCGAGGCTCACCAGTTCGGAGTCGCCGATCCGACTCAAACTCAAATTGACGTAGGACATGGTAGTTTTCCTCAAACGAGCAGGCTCGAATTCATCTCAGTTCCAAGGGCAGCGGAAATTCCACATGTTCGTCGCGCAGCGGGCGCGCTTCGACGGTCGCCTGAAAGTGCCGGCGCAGCCAGGCGACGCACTCGCCCACCAATTCCTCCGGCGCGCTGGCGCCGGCCGTGACCAGCACGTTGTCGTCCTGCGTGAACCAGTCGAGTTCCAGTTCCCCCTCGTCATCGACAAGGCGCGCCGTCCGGCGCTGTTCGCGCGCCACTTCGACCAGGCGGTTGCTGTTGGAGCTGTTGTGGCTCCCCACCACCAGCACCACGTCGCTCTCGTCGAGCAGCGCCTTGACGGCCTCTTGACGGTTCTGGGTGGCGTAGCAGATGTCCTCCTTGGCGCTGCCGACGGCGCGCGGGAAACGGCGCCGTAGCCGCTCGACGATCTGGTTGGCGTCGTCGACCGAGAGGGTGGTTTGCGTCAGGTAGGCCACCTTGTCGGTATCGGGCACATCGAGCCGTTCGACGTCGTCGGGCGTTTCCACCAGAAGCATCCGTTCGGGGGCCTCGCCCAGCGTGCCGACCACTTCGTCGTGGCCGCGGTGGCCGATCAACACGATGGTGAAGCCCGCTTGGGCGAAGCGCTGCGCTTCCCAATGCACTTTGCGGACCAGCGGGCAGGTGGCGTCGATGACCGTCAGGCCGCGCTCGCGGGCCGCCTCGCGAACCGCCGGCGACACGCCGTGCGCGCTGTACATCAGGCACCCGCCGCGCGGCACCTCGGCGATCGAATCGACAAACACCGCGCCGCGGCGGCGGAAGCCCTCGACGACGTGCCGGTTGTGGACGATCTCATGGTAGACGTAGACGGGCGCGCCGTACGCCGCCAAGGCGCGCTCGAGCGACTCGATCGCCATGTTGACACCCGCGCAGAACCCGCGTGGGCCGGCCAGCAGAATTTTCATGCGACGTTACTCCTTTTATGACCCGACGGCAGTGCAGGTTTGTGGTGCGGGCGTCCCAAATGCCCTTCCGGCGGACACGAAGACAGGCGGCAGGGCTCGCGTGGGCGCCGCCAACGGCAGGCGGAGCGTGAACACGGCGCCGGCGCCGGTGGCCGATTGGCAGCCGATTTCGCCGCCGTGCGCCTCGACGATCCCCTTGACGATGTCCAGCCCCAGGCCGGTGCCCTCTTCGCCCTTGGTGGTGAAGAAGGGTTCCCAGATATGGCCGGCGACCTCGGGCGTCATGCCGTGGCCGTTGTCACGGACGGTCAACAGGGCCGAGGAGCCGTCGGCGTCCAGTGCCAATTCGATGCGACCGTCCGCTTGGTCGCGGATCGCATGAGCGGCGTTCTTGAGCAGGTTCACCAGCACCTGCTGGATTTTGATACGATTGGCGCGGATCGTCGGTTCGGCCTTGACGACCACGGAAAGCCGGGCGTGGGGAATGCTGTTGTCGTACCGCAGGAACGCCACGAGCTCGTGGACCAGTTCGGCCAACGCGACGGCCTGAAGCGGCAAGTCATCCTGCTCGAAACGCACGAAGGCCTTGACCTCGCCCACCAGTTGCGCGAGCCGCTCGTAGGTTTCGCGCGCGAAACCGGCGGTTTGAACCAGGTCGGCGTGGTCGGCGTACTGTTCCTCGATCAGTTCCAACAGCGGCAGTGTGCCGAGCTGGTTGCCCATTTCGTGGGCGATGCGCGCGGCGGAGCGGCCCAAGGCGGCGCAGCGGTCGATCGCCACCAGGCGGTCGGTCAGCGCCATGTTGACGATCGCCATGTCGTACGCCTCAATGGCCCGTGTCAGCACCGACTGGACCTCGTGCTTTTGCCAAGGCTTCTTGATGAAATAGTAGACCTGGCCTTGGTTGATGGCGTCGAGCATGGCCTTCGAGTCGGCGTAGCCGGTGAGCATGACCCGCTTGGTGTGCGGGTGCTTGCGGCGCATGGCCTCAAAGAATTCGGAGCCGGTCATGACCGGCATCCGCTGGTCGGCGACGACCACGGGAAAGGGCCGCCGCTCGAGCAATTCGAGCGCCTTGCGCGCGCTGTTGACCGCGTGGATCTGGTAGACGTCGTCGAAGGAGGCTTCGAACACCACCAGGTTGTCCCGTTCATCGTCGACGTAGAGAATGTCTCGTTTCATGTCTGCCCCGCTTCAGTTGTGTTGGTGGGCGGTGCCCACCCTACATCAGTTGTGTTGGTGGGCGGCGCCCACCCTACATCAGTTGTGTTGGTGGGCGGCGCCCACCCTGCGAATACGTGGTTTCGTTCGGCTGGATCGTGGTCGTCCCGCGAGTCCGGCTCGATGGGTTGTGAAACGCGCGGAAACGTCACGATGAATTCGGCGCCGGACCCGCGCGTGTTCCGGCACTGGATGTTGCCGCCCAATTTGCCGATGATGCCGTAACTGATCGACAGCCCCAGCCCGGTGCCGACGCCCGGCTCCTTGGTCGTGAAGAAGGGGTCGAAGATCCGCCCCAGAACGTGCTCGGGAATGCCCGGCCCCGTGTCGCGAACGCTGACGCTCACCATCTCGTCCCGCTGGCGCGTCGTGATGGTGATTTCGCCTTCCCCTTCGATCGCCTGCTGGGCGTTGTTGAGGATGTTCATGAAGACCTGGTTGAGATTGCCGTAGGGACCATGCACGGTGCCGACGTCGCCGTAATCCCGCTGCAGCAGCACGCGGTGCTTGACCTGGCTGAACAGCAGGTTCAGGCAGAGGTCGAGCGCCTCGCGCAGGTCGAAGTCGTCGAAGTCCTCGTTGCCGGGGTGCGAGAAGGTCTTCAGGTCGGCGACGATCCGCGCCGTGCGGCCGGCGCCGCTCTCGATCGCGCCGGCCAGCGAGAACACTCTCGTAAACAACTGATCCACCTCGGCGCGAGTGGTCCCTTCGCAGCGCACGTCCGGGCCGGACAGCAGCCCCTGCAAGCGGCGGGTGGAAATCTCCAGCGGCTTGATGCCGTTGTAGACCGCGTTGATCGAGTTGTTGATCTCGTGGGCCAGTCCGGCCACGAGCTGTCCCAGCGAGCTCATCTTTTCCGATTGCAACAATTGCCCCTGCATCGCGGTCAGTTCCTGGTAAGCCGCTTCCAGCTCCCGGTTCCGCTTGTCGAGATCCTGGTGCAGCTTGCGAAGCTTCAACAGCGACCGCGCTCGGGCCTTGAGCTCCTTCTCTTCAAAGGGCTTGGTCAGGTAGTCGTCGGCGCCGCAGTTCAACCCGTCGATCTTCATCGCCAGCTCCGCCCGGGCGGTGAGCAGTACGAAGGCGGTGCGGGCGGTGCGGGGCTCGGCGCGAATGCGGCGGCAGAATTCCTGGCCATCCACCTGGGGCATCATGACGTCGGAGAAAATCAGGTCGGGCAAGGCCCGCAACGCGAGCTCCATCCCCTCCGCGCCGTCGCGCGCGAACAGCACGCGGTAGTCGTCCCGCAGAATTTCGCCGAGCAAGGCCCTCATTTCCGCGCTGTCGTCGACCACCAGCACCGTCGCCAGCCCTTCGCCGGCGCCGGCGCGCGGCGCGGGCGGCTCTTCGGGCGCGGGGGCCTCGAGGCGGCAGGAGTCGAGATCCGCGAATCGCGCGCGGCGCGAGGGCGAGGCCACGTCCGTCGATCCGCCTTCCACGTCGAATGTCGCCGTCAACGGGAGATCGAACCAGAAGCGGGTACCCTGGCCCATTTGGCTCTGGACGTAGATCTGTCCGCCGTGCAACTCGATGAGTTCCTTGGCCAGCGAAAGCCCCAGTCCGCTGCCGCTGAACTCGCGCGACGACGAACCGTCGACCTGCACGAAGCGCTCGAAGATGCGGTCGTAGTCGGACTCGTCGATGCCGATGCCGCTGTCGCTGACGGTGACCCAAACGCGGTCATCGGCGCGCAGCGTTTCGAGCGAGATACCGCCACCGGCGGGCGTGAACTTGATCGCGTTCGAAAGCAGGTTGCTGACGATGACGTCGATCTTGTCCTTGTCGGCGGCGAACACCGGCAGCGTCGGGTCGGCGGCGAAGCGAAGCTGGATGCCGCGCTGTTCGGCCAGAGGGGTCGCGGCGGCCACCAACTCGCCGACGAGACCGTTGACGTCGAGCCTCCCGAGCTTGAGCTTCATCCGGCCCGCTTCGAGCTTGGAGAAGTCGAGCAGCTTGTTGATCAACTCCAACAGGCGGTTCCCATTCAGTCGCACCATGTCGAGCATCGAAACCGCGCCGGAGGGCAACGCCGCCGCGTGCTTTTCGAGCAGCCGCTCGACCGGGGTCAGGATCATCGTCAAAGGCGTCCGCAACTCGTGACTGATGTTCGAAAAGAATTCGGTCTTGAGCCGGTCGTGCTCTTGCAGCTTCGCCAGAGACCGCTTGAGCGTCCGCCGGCTCTTGGAAACCTGGCGAGTGCGGCGCTTGACCTTCGATTCCAGGTTGACGTTCAGGTCGCGGATCGTGTGATCGTTTTGCCAGAGTTGCTCGACCATCGCGTTGAACTGCCGTGCCAGAACGTCGATTTCGTCGTTGCCGGTCGGCTGCACCCGTTCGTCGAATTGCCCCTGCTGGACGCGCTTCATCGCCTCGACCAGGTTTCCCACCCGCGAGGCCACCGACTGGGCCAATACACTCGAAAGCGCAAAGCCGATCGCCACGGCCGCCACCGAGATGAAAACGATGTGCTCCTGCAAGTTCGCGACGGTTTTCTCTTGGGAATCGGGCTTGCGGATGATGTCCTTCGCCCGTTGATTCGCCAAGGCTCCGATCATCAGGACCGTGACGACGATCGCGAGGCTGAAGCAAACGTTCATCCGCCGCTTCAGCCGGCTGGCCGGCAGTTCGTCGAAGGGGACGTCGATGCCTTGCGCGAGCAGGCGCCGTGTGACGGGAATCATCCCGCGCTCGCTGGCGAAGAACGTGATCAGCAACACGGAGGCGATCGCCAGGAAGGTGGCGATGGTCACCTGCACCAGGATGTAGGCGGGCGCTTCGAAGACGATTCGCAGGTAGAGGCACATCGGCAGCACCGACAAGAGCGGAACCAGCACCGCCTGGTCCAACTGGAAGCGGCTGGCAAACAGCACCGCCTCGCCACCGGCGCGGCGCCCCAACTCGCGCTCGACCGGCTCGCCCCGCCGCAAGCGCCAGAGCACGCGGCGCAGCGCGCGCGTCTCCCAAAGCGCCAAGGGCACGGTCAAGGCCACGGCCAACACGACCATCGCCGCGCCCAAGACGTCGAAATGCCCCCGCATGACCGGCGGCAACTCGGTGGTCAGGTTGACGTAGTACAAAACCAAAAACCCGCCCACCGAGCCGAAGACACGAGTCGCCAGCACCATCGTCACGATGTAGTGCCCGCCGAGTCTTGACAGGGCGCGCTCGGAAAACGACGCGGTCGGCGCCGGAGGGCGCGGCGATGCGACGGGCGGGTTGGCGATGCGCTCGGTCATTTGTCGCCGCGGCTCCCCAATTCACTGAGCAGCAGGTGCTGGAACCCCTCGATCCACGGACCCAAGTCGAACGACCGCAAGCCGGGCGCCATTCCACGCAGGCAATCACGATGGTGCGACCAGCGCCGCAGATAGTGCCGCTCGTGGTCGCCCCCCGCGATGACCGACTGAATCCGTTGCGGATCCCCTTGGCACAACTCGTCCACGGTCAGGTCGCTCTCGGCCACGGCCCGCGCGAACACGCCGCTCGTGTAATCGCGGTCGGCGATCTCGCGGCGCCAGGTCGTGAGCATGTTGCCGATCCGCGCCATCCACTGGGCGTGCCACACGGCTTCGCGCAGCCGCCCCAGATCGTGCGACTGAAAGCCGGGCGAGCACATCAGATCCAGCGTCGCGAACGTCATGACACCCATGCCCTGGGGCGAATAATGGTCGTGTTCCACCAGATTCAACAAACACAGATTGTGCTTCAACAACTGCGAGTAACGCACCGTGTTGAACAACTGCGCCAGATCGTAGCGGAGCAACTCATGGTAAACTTCAAAAAAGGGGTATTCTCGCGCACGATCCCAATAGGTCCGCCACAACTCGGCGGTGAAGTTGGCATAATCCCGGTCGGCGGGCGGAAGGCCCGTCAAGTCGGCTTGACCTCCCGCCGTGATTCTCAGCAGTTCTTCGAGCAGCGCCCCGTTGGCTTGCTGGTCCGACACGTCGTCCACCAGGACGTTGAGCATCCCCCCCAGGAATTTCGTCTCGCAGGCGTGGCTGCGCCATTGGGGAGCGACGCACGGCAACGCCGTCAGGTGAAGGCCGTGGAAGCACCATTTCCACAAATATAGGCCACGCTTCCCCAGTTTCGCGTACCGTTCGACCCAGGGCCTGATCGTCGGCGTTAGCCGCCGCGCAAGGACTTGCCGCCGCTCGTGCGCGAGCTGGTCAGGCCCTGGCGCCGTTTCGCAGGCCAGGTCGGCGGCGGCGGCGGGCATTCCGGCCCCTGGCGCCATCGGCAACGTCGTCGTTTTCGCGCGGATCGCTCCATTCGGAGCGGCCGGGCGATCGAAGGCCGGGCGGTCGGGCGCCGCGTCGTCTCGCCTGAGCCGCAGGTGCAGAATCGTGGGCTGCTCGATGGCTTTCAACGCTTCGAGAACCGCGAGCAGGCCATCGAGTTCGACCCCCCCCACGGGCCCCAGGTAGGCCAGCCCTTTCTCCGAAGACACGCGGTCGAACCAGGGAGGCGCCGACGCGCGGCCAAGGCGCGCCGCGGAATTGCCGGCGCCGTTGATAGGATCGTTACCGTTGGCCGCGCTGGATTCCCGCTGGTCGCAGCAGACGATCAGGAACCGGCGCAGCCGCGTCAGCGCCGCCAGCAACTCCGACGACGGCCCGGCGCCGACTTGCCCCAGATCGAGCACGACCACGATCCAATGGTCGCCGCCCAACGCATCCCGCGCCAGCGCCAAGCCCAGCCCCTGGGTCAACAGTTCGGCGGCTTCGTCGGCGGAACCCTCCGTAGCCGGCTCGTCGGCGCCGTGGGCCGGCGTGGGAAGGCGATGTTCGCCGTCGAACCGCAGTTCGCGAGACGACTCGGCCGCGGCGCCCATCGCCGACGTACCCAGCACGCGGTCGTAGCGCGAGTCGAATGTCCCTCGCACCGCCGCGGCCAGGTCGTCGGCGCCGATCAGGCCGAAGCCCGTCCTCTCGGCCGACGAGAGCCAGCCAAGTTTTTCACCCACCCAATGGTCGGGTCTCAGCGGCCTGAAGCGCGCCGGGTCGCGCGGCCCTTGCGTCGACTGGAGTGATTGAAATGTGTCGAACAGGTGCGAGACGGTCAGTTGGCTCATGGCGGTCATCCTTCCAGCGCGGCGCGGATCAGCCGAGTGCATCGCGCCGATTATCAACAAAAACGCCGCGACGAGTCCATCACTTGAGCGCGATATTCAATAATTTTTCCAAACTCCGCGCGCAAGGAACTTGTTGGGTAAAATGTAACGCCGCCATCGCGCGTTTCCTTGTTGGGAACACATCTTCGGCCGCGCCGCGGCCCCTAAGACTTAGCCTACCGTTCCGCGGCGCCACGTCCCACGGACGGAAGGGGTGGTCGGGCGGCGCGTGAACGCCGTGGCAAGGCGGCGACGACGCCGCAGTGCCGGCGAAATCGTCGCACAGTGGGCCGCGCCGCGCGATGCCGAAAAAAAACAAACCCGTGCGTCACCCGACGAATTGGCCGCGCCGATGATCCGAACGAACGGTGAGGTTCGCGTTCGAGGGCGGAGCGTGGGAACAAGGAACCGTCAGGATGGATCGGCCGGGAATTCCAGCGCCGTCCAATCATCGCTCAACGGCGCGGTGATCGTCACCCACTCGTCGCTCGACGGATCGCGAAACGCAATGCTTCGTCCGTGCAGGGCAATGGCCCTTAGCCGCGGTTCGTCGTGTCGCGGGCCAAACGAGATTCGGCCCCCGTAGAAGGTGTCGCCCAGCACGGCGTGCCCGCGCGCCGCCGCCTGCGCGCGAATCTGGTGCGTGCGGCCGGTCTCCAACTCGATTTCCAGCCACGTTCCCCACGGCGCCGCGCTGAGTGTGCGGTAGTGCAAAATGGCGAGGCGCCCCTCGGGATCGTCGGCCGACACTAACTCGGCCCGTGGCTGGCCCTGGATTTTGCGAAGCTGGTCGGTCCAGGTTCCTTCGGCCGGCTCGACTCGGCCCTCGACACAGGCCCAGTAGATCTTGCGGATTTCGCGGCGCTCGAACTGCCGGCTGAGCTGGTGACCCGCCCGGCGGCGCGTGGCGAACAGCATCGCTCCCGAAACGGGCCGGTCGAGCCGGTGCGGCACCGCCAGGTACACCGGTCCCGGCCGCGGAGCGCGCGCGGCCAGCCATTGTTTCAGCCGCGTCTCAAGGCTGTCGTACTGCGGCGGCGCCTGCGTGGCCAGCCCCGCCGGTTTATGCACCACCAGGCACGGGCCCGATTCATACAGCAGGCGGATCGAGGGTTCCAGTGTCACGATGGCCTTTAGCGTATCGAGACGCCCCTTTTTTTCAACGCCCCGCTTGAGGCGTCGACGTTATGTCGAGAGAACGTCTCGCGAAATATCTTTGCAGGACATTCTACGGGCGATCGGCCGCGAGGACGATGTGGACGCGGTCTTGCAAGACGCGTCCCTCTCACCGACTGCCGCTGTCGACTTTCTCCTTTCTCCTTTCTCCTTTCCTCCCACTCACACCTGCCCGGCCGCCGGCACCACGAACGGCGGGCGGTACTCGCGCGTGAGCATGGCATTGGCCCGCTCGTTGCCGACGCACGTTTCGGTCGCGGGGTCGATGACCAACGGTTCGCCGAATTGGATTTTCGTCGTGTCGGCGGGCACGTTGTTGTCGGCCAGATGCTTGACGAACCGTTCAAAGTCTTCCGCCGCGTGGTAACGCTCGCCGAGCCGCGCGGTGACCTCCGCCATCGCGACGGGCGACCCCAGCCGGTACGAGATGTTGCCCAGGTGGCATAAGGCGCTGGAGAGATGGCCTTGCTCGATGTCGGCGCGCAGATCCTCGTGCCGGCGGCTGCGCACGGCGTCGAGAAAATTGCCAAAGTGGTCTCCAACGCCTTCGAACACGGCGACCATCTTGCCATCCAGGTCGAAGGCCGCCCCTTTGTTGTAGCTGGTGAGCACGACGTACCCTTCGCTCCCCTCGAAGATCACGCCCACCGTCGCTCCGCGCAGCGCGTCGGTGGGCAAGCCCCGGACTTCGAACACCAGCGACTTGTCTCCATAGTCGTGGATGATCGTCTGCGTGTTAGCCGTTTCGCCGGCGTCTTCGTAGCCCAACCGTCCGCCATAGCTCAGCACTCCCTTCGAAAGCGTATCGACGCCCAACCCCCAGCGCGCGATGTCCATCTGGTGGATGCCCTGGTTGCCCAGGTCGCCGCAGCCGTAATCCCAGAACCAATGCCAGTCGTAATGAAACTTGCGGCGGTGGGAGGCATGCAGTGGGGCGGGTCCGAGCCACAAGTTGTAATCGACGCCCGCGGGCACCGGGTATTCACCCTTGGGACCGATCGACGTCCGGCTCTTGTAGCACAGCCCGCGCGCCACCTTGACCTGGCCGATCTTGCCGGCCTTCACGTATTCGATCGCCTGGATGGTGCCGGGCATCGAACGGCACTGGGTGCCGGTCTGGCAGATGCGTTGGTACTTGCGCGCGGTCTCGACCATCCGCCGCCCCTCGCTGACGTTGTGGCTGACGGGCTTTTCGACGTACACATCCTTGCCCTGCCGCATGGCCCAGATGCTCACCAGGGCGTGCCAGTGGTTCGGCGTGGCCGTGCTGACGCAGTCGACCGACGGATCGTCGAACACCTCGCGCAAGTCCCGCGCGTACTTGGGCGTCCGCCCTTGCCGCTCGCCCGTTTCGGCGGCGCGTTTCGCGCCGACGTCGGAGTCGGCGTCGCAGACATAGGTCACCTCGGTGTCCTTGCGGGTCGAGTAGGCCGCCAGGTGACTGTTGCCTTGGCCATTGACGCCGATCACGGCGACGCTCAACCGTTCGTTGGGGCTGCTGCTCTGTTTCGGCTCGTCGGCCAGGAGTTTCGCGGGCGCGCCGCCGGCCAAGGCCGCGGCCGTCGCGGAAAGCATGGTTTCTTCAAGGAACCGTCGTCGCGAAAGGTGTGTCATGGATTGTGCTCCAAAGAAATACGGGAGTGTCGGCCGCGTGAACTAGATAGTTTACCAGAGACCCGGCGTCATTGGCCAGTAGGCTTGCACCGGCTCGCTCGATGCCCGATAATACCGCGCGGCGCGGGCAACCTGGCCTCGACGACAACGGAGAACCGAAATGTACCGAACGACGATGCTGGCATCTCTGTTTCTCCTGAGCCTGACCGGCTGCGCGCCGAGTCCGCCCAAACCCGAGGAGCTTGGGCGCGTGGTTTACGACCCCACCCAAGTGCCGGGCATGGATAAGCCGTACCGGGCGCCGGAACGCGACAAGTTACCAACCAGCGACAAGGCGCCGGCGCCTGACAAGTTGCCAGGGATTGATCGTGGGAAAGCGGCGCCCGATGAAAAGGGCGATGACGTGAAAACTCCCTGAAAATGGCCGGAATTGTGATTGCATGGCAGAATTGTGATTGCATGGCGGGCGGTTCAGATTAGCTTGGAACAGTAGGGGCCAAGCAAATCCGAGGTCAGTGCCATGAATCCGCGCGTCAAATTCCGTTGGCTGTTGTGCGCCGTCGTCGTCTGGGGAACATGGGAGTCGGCCGCTCACGCTCAATTCGGCGGCGGGTCGAACGGCTTTTACCTGTTCAACTTGCCCAGCAACATGTACGGCATGGATTCCGTTCCGTACTATTCACTCCATCCGCCGGTGTATTACAGCTTGCCCGTGGCGCGCACGTATGGATATAGCCCGTTCGCCTATCCGCCAGGCTTCATGACCCCGGAGATCATGCCGCCCGAGCCGAGGCTGATGGTCAATCCGCACGCGCCACGCCGCTCATCGCCCAAGCGGGCCGCCGAGCGCGTCACGATGGCGCCGCGGGTGATCGAAAATCCCTACGCCTCCTCCCGGCGTCGTTCGAGCCCCCAGGTGGCGATCCTCGAAGGCCCGCGGGCCGCCGAGCCCGTGGTTGGTGGGAACTTCGAGACGCACGCGGGACCGTAGTCCAATTCGATCAACCGTCCCATCACGGTGGCTTGCAATCGGGAGATTTACCTGCGATACTTAAAGTCGATCTCAGGATCGCCCGGCAGGCGGGACGCCTACACCACAATGGCGGTTCTGGGATAGGTTGCCTTCCAGTCGATATTGCCCACCCCCTAGGTTTGGAGACCTGCCATGACCACGCCTGAGTTCGGCGCCACGTCGCGTCGCGAGTTCGTCAAGTTCACGGGCCGTGCGGCCGCCGCGACCGCCCTGTTGGGCGTCGCGATTCCCAAGGTACATGCCGCCGAGAACAACACGATCCGTCTCGCATTGGTCGGGTGTGGCGGGCGAGGGACCGGCGCCGCGGCCGACGCGCTGCGGGTCCAGAACGGTCCGATCAAGCTGGTGGCCATGGCCGACGTCTTCCCCAGCAAGCTTCAGGCCAGTTTTGAAAACTTGAACACCGAATTCAAAGACAAGGTCGACGTGCCCGCCGACCGCCGGTTCATTGGCTTCGATGCCTACCGCAAGGCGATCGACTGCCTTGGCCCCGGCGACATCGTGCTCTTCACCACCCCCCCGGCTTTCCGCTGGGTCCACTTCGGCTACGCCATCGAGAAGGGGATCAACGTCTTCATGGAGAAGCCGACCACCGTCGATGGTCCCAGCACGCGCAAGATGCTGCTCCTGGCCGAAGAGTCGATGAAGAAGAACCTCAAGGTCGGCGTGGGCCTGATGTGCCGCCATTGCAAGGCCCGCGGCGAACTGTACCAGCGGATCAAGGGGGGCGAACTGGGCGACATCCTGATGCTGCGGGCCTACCGCATGAGCGGGCCGGTCGCCGATTGCTTTGTCGAGCCGCCCAAGGGCGACATGACCGAACTGCTCTACCAGGTGAGGTACTTCCACGGTTTTCTCTGGGCCAGCGGCGGTAGCTACAGCGACTTCCTGATCCACAACATCGACGAGTGCTGCTGGATGAAGGACTCCTGGCCGGTGCAGGCGAGTGGAAGCGGCGGCCGGCACTTTCGCGGCGATTACGTCGACCAGAACTTCGATTCCTACTCGGTGGAATACACGTTCGCCGACGGCGCCAAATTGTTCCTCGAAGGACGGAACATCCCGGGTTGCCAGGACGAGTTCGCCAGCTTCGCGCACGGCACGAAGGGGTTGGGCGTCATCTCGACGGCGGGGCATGTGCCGGCCAAGTGCCGCATTTACCAGGGCCAGAACATGGACAGCGGCAAGCTCACATGGCAGTTCCCGCCGAACGAACCGAACCCCTATCAGCTTGAATGGAACGACCTGATCGCGGCCGTCCGTAGCGACAGCCCCTACAACGAGGCCAAGCGCGGCGCCGAGGCGAGCTTGGTGACGTCGATGGGCCGCATGGCCTGCCACACGGGCCGGTTGATCACCTACGAGCAAATGCTCAACTGCGAGCAAGAGTTCGCTCCGGACGTCGACAAGCTGACGCTGGACTCGCCCGCTCCGCTGTCGCGCAACGCCAACGGCAAGTACCCCGTACCGCAGCCGGGGCTCCTTGAAGGGCAGGAGTACCAGGTCTAGCCCGGATTATTCATGGTTCCGTAGCTGGCTTCGCAAGAAGTCAGGCCGTGGACGCGAGTTACGCCGGAATTCTTGCGAATTCTGCTACAGCCTAGTGCGCGACTTCCCCCCCGGACCATGAATAAATCCGGTCTAGCCCGGATTATTCATGGTTCCGTAGCTGGCTTCGCAAGAAGTCAGGCCGTGGACGCGAGTTACGCCGGAATTCTTGCGAATTCTGCTACAGCACAGTGCGCGAGTTCCCCCCCGGACCATGAATAAATCCGGGCTAGGCCATTTGAAGGCTATTCCGTCGACCGTGGCAACAGCGACTGGCGGACCCATTGTCGGAACCTGGCGACCAACGAGTTTTCCCCGACGTTGTCGAATTCCGCCAAGAACGGATCCAGATCGCCCGTCGAAAGCCGCGGAAAGCTCAAACTCAGCGTCACTGGGCGGTACTCGCCGTGGCTTTGCAGGGCCATGAATGCAAGTCGTTCGCCATCGTACCGCCAGACCTCGGGGATACCCAGCGAGGAGTAGATCGGCAGCCGCTTCGAGGAACTCGATGTGATGTCGACCTCGACGGCCAGGTCGGGCGGCGTGGCCGGATCGAATTCTCGCTGACCACGGACGGCGGCCTCGTGGCGGATATGGTAGCTCTGGTCCGCTTCCGCCCCTCGACGCGCGGGCTCGCTGCGCATCGTGGTCGATCCGCCGCTGGACATCTCCACGCCAAGCTCCTCGGTCAGAACCCCGATCAGACGGTCGATGAATTGGCTCAACCGTTCGTGAAAATAGGATGGCGCCATGATTTCGAGCATCCCTTGGTCATAGGTCAATCGCACCGGTCCATCGCCGTTCGCCTTCGCCAGCGACAGGTAGGTCTCCCAAGGAACAGCGTAAAGAACGATGGGGCGCTGGGCGATCAACGTCGTATTGCGTTCGACGGTGGCCATGCCATGATCCTCGTTCTTCGCAACTCGGACGTACGTTTCCGTGAAACCACGCCCATGGATTGTATTGGAAAATGGTTTTGGCGGAAAGCGATCCATGGTAGAATACCGTTATACTTGGTGATGCCAAACTACGCCCGCCATAACTGCTCCATTCCCTCCTGGGAGCCCCCTGGATGATACGCTCGTTCCTCCTATCATTTGCCTGCCTTGCGATGATTGCCGCGCCGGCCGTCGCGGCCGAGCCGGTGGATTACGGCAACGACGTGCGGCCGATTCTGGCCCGGCACTGCTACGAGTGCCACGGTGCCGACGCGCAACAGTCGGGCTTGCGGCTCGATACGGTCGCCGCGGCCCAGCAAGGCGGTAACAACGGCCCGGCGGTGGTCGCCGGCAAGAGCGGCGAAAGCCTGCTGATCGCCGCCGTCATGGGCACCGGCGACGTGGAAAAAATGCCGCCCGAACGCCCGCCACTGTCGGACGGCGAGATCGCCGTGCTCAAGGCCTGGATCGACCAGGGGGCCGCGGCGCCGGCCGACGACGCGCCCGCGTCCCCCAAGGGTGGCGCCGCCCGGCACTGGTCGTTTCAGCCGCTTGCTCATCCGGCGATTCCTTCGGTCGGCAACGCCGCTTGGGTGCGCAATCCGATCGACGCCTTCATCCTGGCACGCTTGGAAGCCGAAGGGCTGACGCCTTCACCTGAAGCCGACCGCGTGACGCTCATCCGGCGGCTTTCGCTCGACCTGCTGGGGCTGCCCCCTTCGCCGGCGGAGGTCGAACAGTTCCTGGCCGACCCGCGGCCCGACGCCTACGAGCAACTCGTCGATCGGTTGCTGATCTCGCCGCACTATGGCGAACGCTGGGGACGCCACTGGCTCGACCAGGCCCGCTACGCCGACTCCAACGGTTATACGATCGACGGTGGCCGTTCGATCTGGAAGTACCGCGACTGGGTGATCGACTCGCTGAACCACAATTTGCCGTTCGACCAGTTCGCCGTCGAGCAACTGGCCGGCGACATGCTGCCGGGCGCGACCATCGAACAGGTCATCGCCACCGGCTTCCACCGCAACACGCTGGTCAATGAAGAGGGGGGCACCGACCCCGAACAGTTCCGCGTCGAAGCGGTGGTCGACCGCGTGAGCACCACGGGCGCGGTGTTCCTGGGGCTGACGATCGGCTGCGCCCGTTGCCACGACCACAAGTACGACCCGATCTCGCAGCGCGAGTTCTACCAGTTCTTCGCCCTGCTGAACAACGCCGACGAACCGGCATTCTCCGTGCCGACCACGCAGCAGGCCAAGGAGGAGCCGGCGCTGTTGGCCGAAATCGCCCAGGTTGAAAAGCGGCTGCAAGATGTCGACGTGAGCGCCGGTTCGCGCCAGGCCGAATGGGAACAGAAGTTGCGGCTTTCGGCGGCCGGCGCGGGGCCCGAGGCGCCGGTCTTGCCGGAAAAAGCGCGCCAGCTCCTGGCGGTGCCCGTCGAGCGGCGGACCGACGAGCAGAAAAAGGATCTGGCCGAAGAGTTCAAGCAGTTCGATCCCGAGCGCATTCCGCTCAATGTCGTCCATGCGGATCTCAAACAGCGGCAAAAGCAACTGGCCTCGTCGATCACCACGTCGTTGGTGATGAAGGAGCGCGCCCAGCCGCGCGAGAACTTCATCCACATCCGCGGCGACTTCCTGCGCAAAGGCGCGACGGTGAAGCCCGGCGTGCCTCATGTGCTGCCGCCGCTGGCGGCCGGCGAGGGTGGTGAACCGACCCGGCTCGATCTGGCCCGTTGGCTGGTCGCGGCGAACAACCCGCTCACGCCGCGAGTGACCGTCAACCGACTCTGGCAGCAATACTTTGGCCAGGGGATCGTCGACACCGAAAACGACTTCGGCACGCAGGGTAGTCCGCCGACCCATCCCGAACTGCTCGACTGGCTGGCCGGGCAGTTGATCGAACGCGGCTGGCGCTGGAAATCGATGCACAAGCTGATCGTGACCTCGGCCACGTACCGTCAGTCGTCGGCGTATCGCGCGGACCTGGCCGAGCGCGACGGGAACAACAAGCTTCTGGCCCGCATGCCGCGCCTGCGGCTCGACGCCGAGGTGATTCGCGACGCGGCCTTGGCGGCGGCGGGCCTGTTGACGCGCGAGATCGGCGGGCCGGGCGTCTACCCTCCGCAACCGCAGGGCATCTATCGCTTCACGCAGCAGGTCAAATATTGGAACGAGACCAACGGTCCCGACCGTTACCGCCGCGGGATGTACACGTATTTCTGGCGATCCAGTCCCTACCCGTTCCTGATGACGTTCGACGCCCCCGACGCCAACACGTCGTGTACGCGGCGCGTCCGTTCGAACACGCCGCTGCAAGCGCTGACCTTGGCCAACGACCGCGTATTCGTCGAGGCGGCCCAGGCGCTCGCCACGCGCGTGCTGCGCGAAGCGCCCTCTCCTGCCGACGCCGAGCGCATTCGCCAGGCGTTCCGGCTCTGTTTCGCGCGCGAACCGTCGGCCAAGGAAGCCGCGCGGTTAGGCCAATTGCTCGATTCGCAGCGCCGCGAGTTCAGCGCGGCCGGCGCCGATGCCGCGTCGGTCGCCCCGGCCGACCGCCCCTCCGATACCACGCCCGCCGAAGCCGCCGCCTGGACGGCTTTGGCGCGCGTGCTCTTGAATCTGGATGAATTCGTGACGAGGGAATAAGGGAATAGCCCGCGGCGCAAGCTCACCGGGTCCCAGGGCGGCCCACGAACGGGTAGGGATCATTTTCCAGAAAAAAGCACGCTCGTTGCGCAGCAACGAACGTGCAAAAATCAAAACGGCGGCGAAGCGAAAAAAAACGACTTCCGAATACCCCATGACGTCTGAGCGAGCCGCGAAAGCGGCATCCCATTGCCGCGCCACACTTCGCCTTACCCCACGCTCTTTTGGATCTCTTTGGGAGGGGTTTCGGAATCGTTTTTTTTTCGCGCAGCGCCGCGGCTCGGGGCGCGATGCGGATACAGAACCGGCATTCCGCCGCCGAAACGGCGGGGATTTGTCGCTTTCGTGCCGATCCCGAAGCTGTAGCTGTTTTGGGGTGGTTGAAAAATGAGGTTCATCCGGATATTGCGTACCAAGCGGCGCCACGGCGGGGTACTGGTTGGAATCGGCCGGCCAACAGGGGCCGGCGACAATTTGGATCGACACATGGTTGCGCTAAACGATGGTCGATCCGCGGCAGGCCGAAGGCCCGACCGCTGCGCGGCAGAGCGCTACCGGCGCACACTGCGACGGGTGATTGTACCAGGGCGCTGACGTAAAATAAACCCATGCCATTCTCCCGCCGAATTCGCCGAGGTCATCGTTTCCGGAACGATCGACAAATCGGCACGCGACGAGTCGCCCAATGCCTTCCTTTGCGGATTCACCGCCTCGTGTTGGTTGAGCCGCGAGAGCAGACGACGGAAACGGCTTAGAGCCTATCCCGAAACCGCCATTGTGGTGTAGGCGTCCCGCCTGCTGGGCGGTTATGGGATAGGCTCTTAATCTTCGGGCCAAGAGGTCGAGCGAGCCGGCTACCGCAATGAACCGCGTCAGCGTTCCTTGGGCCGTTACCGCTTGTAGGTTCCCATCAACTCGCCTTCGGCCAGCACATGGCCTTTCATCGCCTTCAGAACTTCCGCCTTGTTTGCTTTGGCTTCCAGCTTGAGCAAAGCATCCAAAGCGTAGAGGCAGTGGGATGGTCATCATGGAACCTCCTTCTTTCCCGCAGCCGGCCCAACACGCCGCCACGGCGGTGCAAAGGACAACGGCGGTGGTGTTACGCAAGCATGGGCTCATAAGATTGGATTCTACTCCCTGCGCCGTCAAATGGGCCCGCCGAACAGCTCGTTGATCGGCCGCCCCTCTGCGACCCTGAAGGGCCGGCCGAACGTGTCGTGGATTTCGGTCGCGGGGGCGATTCCGAAGGCGGCGAAGATCGTGGCGGCCAGATCGCCGGGGCTCACCGGATCGGAGGCGGGATAGGCCCCGAGCTTGTCGCTCGATCCGTGGACGTAACCTCCCCGCACGCCGCCGCCGGCGACAACCGCGGAGTAGCAGTCGGGCCAGTGGTCGCGGCCGGCGTCCTTGTTGATCTTCGGCGTCCGGCCAAACTCTCCCAAGGCCACCACCAACGTCGTGTCGAGCAAGCCCCGCTCGTCGAGATCCTCGATGAGCGCCGCCAAGGGCTGGTCGCACAACGGCAGCAGGTGGTCCTTGTGCTGAGCGAAGTTTTTTGAGTGGGCATCCCAATTCTGCCCCTGCTGTCGGAAATCGTGGACGTTCACGAACGGCACGCCGGCTTCGACCAGCCGCCGGGCAAGCAGCAAGTTCTGCCCCCGCAGATTGCGCGCAAAGCCGTGCTCCGCCCCGTTCGTAGCACCCGGCGCGCCGCTCATCCCGGCGATGCGGCCGTAGCGATCGCGCGTCCGAGGATCTTCTCGTTCAATCTCCAGGGCGCGGCGCACCGTCTCCGAGCCGAGCAGATCGAACGCTTTTTGGTAGTACACGCGGAGCCGGCGAAGATCGGCGCCTGGGGCCAAGCCCGTCCCGGCGTCGACCTGACGCAAAAGCTCGGTTCGCGCGGCGACACGCTCAAGCGTCAAGCCGGGCGGCAACCTCAGCAGGTCCGCCTGGTAGTTCATCGCCTCAGGATCGCCGCTGATTTGGAAGGGGTTGTAGGCGGAGCCAAGAAATCCACCGGTCTGGCACGGCGTGGAAACGACGTTGCGGAACACGTAGGGCAAGGCGGCATTGACCACCGTCAGGCCCTCATCGCGCCGCAGGTAAGTCAGCGCGGACCCCAGTGACGGAAACAACGTCGCTTCGTCCGGCGGCACGAAGTTCTCGCCGTCGCCGCGGGCCGGCAACCGCCCGGTGAGCGTGTGAACGCAGGCCGCGTCGTGCAGCCGCATGTTATGGTTCAGGCCGCGGATCAAGGCCAACTTGTGCATGACCCGCGCGGTATGTGGCAAGTGTTCGCAGATCGTCAAGCCCGGCACGCTTGTGGCGATCGGCTTGAACTCGCCGCGGACTTCGGCCGGCGCGTCGGGCTTCATGTCGAAGGTGTCGATATGGCTCGGACCGCCGAAATAGAAGATCACAATGCACGACTTGATGCGTGCCTTGAGACTGACCGTGTCGGCCGCCGCCTGGGCGGCCTGGGCGTGAAACAACCGGGGCAGGCTCAGGCCCAGGCAGCCCAGCCCGCCAAGCCGCAACATCCGCCGGCGAGAAAGCGTTTCTTCCGCTCGCCATGCACTGGGGCGCGAACTCGGCATGATGAACGACCAGCTTGGTGGGAGGCGGCACGGTGGGAATTACGGGCAGGCCGGGAATCCCTATTGTAGACGACGATCCGCTGGGAAGCTAGTGGCGGGAGCGGCAAGCGCGCCCCGTTGGGGCTGGACCAACAGACCATCCATCGCCACGAACCGCCGCGCCCCCAGGCCATCGAGCAGCAAGCCGTCCGACGCCCCGCCGGTATCGCGGGGTCAAGGTGCCGATGGGCACGCCGAGCGCCGACAGCGACGTGGACTTGCTCGTCGTCATGCCCGCCCGCAACCAGCACGACCTGGCCGTCAAGATCCGCTGGCAGCTTCCCGCCCCTTTCCCAATGGACCTCTTGGTGCGCACGCCGTACACCGTGCGCTGGCGATTGGCGGAAGGCGATTCGTTCCTGACCGGAGATCATGACCAAGGGCAAAGTGCCGATGTCGATCGCGCGGACGATGGATCACAACGTGATCCGCCCTCCCTGGGCCTTGATGCTGCGCTGCGCCGCCTCCAACATGCGGACCACGCGCAGGCCGGCCTCGCCGCCGGTGACCGGCCGCCGAGCGGTCTGAACGCACTCGGCGAAATGGCGGACGACGTTTTGCAGCGGTTCCTCCCTGGGCAGGTGCGGCGAGTGGATGTCGCCCGTGCGATAACTCACCAACAGCCCCCGCCGCGCATCCAGGTTCGAGTCGACCATGATCCCCCGATCGTAGATCTTCACCGGTTCCACCGGGTCGAGGTCGTTGTAGACCAGGCTGCGTTTGCTGCCTCCGATGATGATGTGCCGGAGCTTGACCGGGCTCAACCAGTTGACGTGAAACGTGGCGATCAACGAGTTGCCGAAGTCCATGTTGACGTAGGCCACGTCTTCCAGTTCGCTGCCGATGTGCGAGACGCCGGTCGCGGCCAGGCTGCGCGGCAAGCGGCCGAAGAAGTGATCGACGATCGAAATGTCGTGCGGCGCCAGATCCCACAACACGTTGACGTCGTTCTGGAACAACCCCAGGTTGATGCGCACGCTGTCGACGTAATAAATCTCGCCCAGCTCGCCGGTGTCGATCAGTTCCTTGATCTTCCGCACGGCGGGGCTGTACACGAAGGTGTGGTCGACCATCAGCGTCAGTCCGCGCTGGCGGGCCTTTCGCACGACTTCTTCCGCCCCACGAACCGAGTCGGCCAGCGGCTTTTCGACCAGGACGTGTTTTCCGGCGTCGAGCGCCGCCAGCGCCAAGGTCGCGTGCGTGGCCGCGGGCGTGGCGACCGCGACCGCGTCGACGTCCGGATCGCGCAACAAATCGTCGGCGCTTTGGTACGTCTTGACCGCCGGATATTGCGCCGTCGCGCGATCGAGCCGGGCGCGGTCGAGGTCGCAGACGGCGACCAACCGCGTCGCCTCGCAGGTGGCAAAGTTACGAATCAGGTTCGGGCCCCAATAGCCGCACCCCAAGACCGCCGCGCGCAAGGGCTGGACATCACCGTGGCCATGCGTTTCAAGTTCTTCGAGGTCATTCATGCGGCACGCAAAATGAACCACGGTTCGTTCGGGTAATACGTTCGTGCCGACGCCGCGGGGACGAACCGGCATTTTTCCACTTGCCCGGCGGCGTTGAGATCGCCCTGGAGCACCTCGGCTAATCGGTCTTCCCATACGGACCGAGGAACTGCTGGCCGTCGTAGTGGATCATGTGGTCCGGCGATTCGGCGATCCAAACTTCGGACTCCCAAACGATGTCACCGGCGTATTTGCGAAATCTAGAGAAATCGAGAAATGCCGTGACGTAGATCCGTCCGCAATTGCAATCAGCCAGCAACTTTTCCAACTCGCGATGCCGCTTGGGCGAGACGGGACCATGAGAAGTAACCGCCTCGATCAAAAAAAGCCAGTTCTTCGTCGCATCCAACAGCACGATGTCCGGCAGCTTGTCGTGGAGGTTTATGGGAATGTCGAGTGTTTCCAACGACGCCTCGTCGACCACGACGTGCTTCTTGGCTGTGTCGCCCAAGTATACCAGCCGGCTCCCCGGGGCGAAGCGCGGAGCGAAGTCCTGGATGATCGCGCGCTGCAGTTCATTGTGTCGGCCTGGCGACAGATCAACGGTTGTCCCGTCGGCCAGTTTCACGGCGACCTTCTGGAGTTGTCGATTGCCCGTGTAGGCGGCAGCCAGGCTCCCGTGCTTCCGCAGGAACTCGGCGCAGGTCGAGCCAAACCGCTTTCCGCCAAACGAGCGTAGGACTCGCGCCGCGTCGGGCGTGAGGCGATAGACGTTCTTGCCACTGTTCGTCGGTCGGCCCGGCTGGTCGGGATTACGGTCGACCAGCCGCGCGTCTTCGAACTGGTGGATCGTTTGCCGGCGGACTGTTTCGCGCGTGTTGGGCGCGTAATCCCGACGATAGTTCTCGCGCATCCAGGACATGATGTCGACGATTCGCAAAAGTGGCGATTGGGTTTCCGCCCAGGGAGTTTCCTCGCGCAACGCGGCAAGAGCCAAGAGGGTGAGGCACGATCGTTCGCCCTGCTGTTTCGCCGGGAGACCCAGCGACACCAGTATCACTTTGGCTTCGTCGCGCTTGGCCATCAGTATGCCGCCAAGTAGGCGTTCAAGTCGTTGTCCAGGAGGAGCACTTCGGCGACGACTCGCTGGATGTGTCCCAGCTCACCGCCTGGCGCAGCCGCGACGCGTCGACCGATTTCGCAAATCACAGGCCACGCAGGCAATGGGAGCGAACGAATCTCGGCCGCGTTGACCTGGGTGCTGCCGCTGATGGTGCGAAAGTACCGATCGAACAGGGCTGAGTTGAGCAGGGTCGCCAAGCCAAGGGCCTCATCGCGGGACAGTTCGCTGTGCGGCTTGTACACGTAATTGAGGTGGTTTTCGATAGCGACCCACGGGGCATAGCTGTCGGCAGACTCAAACACCCCGGCCACGAGCCTGCGCCGCTCTTCCTTCGCGGTGAACCGTTTCAGCAAGACGTAACGCTTGGCGGGGAGCAGCAGCGGCTGAGATCCGTCACAGATTCGGAAGTGGCTCGGTTTGCCGTTCGATTTTTCAGGGAACACGGTCGCTAAGGGGCGGACGTTGCGCATCATCAAAAGGGGCGCGGTCTCCTCGCCCTCCGCCCGCTCGTGGAGCAAGTGCTCGGTCGCACGAAACGTCACCACAGGGCCCGTCGAGACTTGAAGCCCCAGATCTCGAAACCGCGACGGCAGCGCATCGACGACGGAGACAATCGTTTCGTCGGTTGGATTGTGCGACACGCGAATGGTGTAGTCGTCGTTCGACCGATCGATGACCGCCGCGTAGGGTACGGCGCGTCGTTCGACGCCGTGCGAAAGGTCGCGCCCTTCGCTGGTCGAAACCACGACGTCGCGCGGATCGTCGCCGTGGCGCGCCCAGAGGATCACGTTCTCCTGAAGCACGTTCGCCTCCTGGAATGCCTTCGTGCGAGACTGAAAAACGTGGATATGTCGGGCGGTCATGCGCTCGAAGAACCAGCGGCGAAAGCGGCGAAAGTAGGGTCCGTTGAAGTAACTCCGCGGCGTAATCGCGACCAGGTCGCCGCCATCGGCCAACATGGTGCAGGCAACCGCCATGAACAGGGCGTACATATTCGGTTGGCCGTGAACGACCCTCGACATCGCGCGCGCGTGCTGGGAATCCTTGCGCAGCTTGAAGTAGGGCGGATTCATGACTGCCAGATCGTAGCCCGCCTTGGCGGGGCCGTCGTCGAAAAGGCCCCTGCCGCGAGGAGCGTTCTCGAGAATGAAGTCCCCCCGATGGATCGTGAACTCGACCGAGTGGCCCTTGGCATCGAGAACCGTGCGGCACTGCCGCAGGGTCCGGCGCAGAAAAGGCGCCAGGCCCTCGTCGTTTTCCCAGGCGTCGATTTCCAGCTTTCGCCGGCCGGGCAGCGATGCTACACGCTGGCAAACCGCCGCCGCCAACATACCCACCCCGGCCCCGGCGTCGAGAATTCGGATCGTGCTTGCCGGAAACCGTGAAGGCAAGTCGGCCATGAACTTGGCGATCGCCGCGGGCGTGCCGAAGTGGCCGGACGTTTTGCGCCTGATGGCGGAAGTGACGTCTTCAAAGGCGCGTTGCTGGCGAGCGGCAAATGTCGCGAGCGATTCGGATTCGATGGCCTGTAGCATCATCGCGGTACGAGCGAAGTGGGTTGGTGCGAAAACCACAGATTGACTGTACGGAAGTCTAGAGAACTCCCGTGCGAAAATCCAGCCCCTTGATTGATTATTTTTCGCCGGCCCTACTCAACGGCTCACTGCGGTTGGTCCCCTCCACATCCACTACGCCGCCGCCATAGGGGGCGCAAGTAGGGGACCAACCGCGCAGACGTGTAAACCCGTAACGTCGGCGCAGGTTCACGCGGCTTCGCCGGGGACGGAAACGCGAACTCGCAAAACGCGGCTTCGTCACGCCGGCGCAACCCGTCGCTGGATACTCGACGATTTCGTCATTGAGCCGCGCTCTTGAGCGGCAACGCGCCGAGGCCGATCGCGCGGCACGCGAGGACTAATCGCGCACTGAGCGTCGGTGCTGCGCGAAAAAAAACGATTCCGAAACCCCTCCCCAAGCGATCCAAACGGGCGTGGGGTAAGGCCAAGGGGGGAGGCAACTGGATGCCGCTTACGCGGCTCGCTCAGACGTCATGGGGTATTCGGAAGTCGTTTTTTTTCGCTTCGCTTCCGTTTTCTTTTTTCGCACGTTCGTTGCCGCGCAACGAGCGTGCTTTTTTTCGTGAAAATGATCCTTACCGATTCGTGGGCCGCCCGGCGGACCCCCCCGCGCTTGCGCCGCGGGTTGGTGTGCAGCCTCTTGGCGAGCTCAGTTCCGGGTCGATCGCCGCATGATCCGGCGCAGCCGGAACAACTCGCTGACAGTGTGGACGATCTTCTTGAACGTCAGCGACGAACGGCCGGACGCGCGGGCATGGTAAGGCGCGGCCACGCTTTCGACGCGAAATCCGGCCGCCAGTGACTTCAAGATCAGCTCGGTCGTCACGGTGCTCACCCCCCGCGACTCGACGGCGATGCCCTGGAGCGCGCGGCGGCGGAATGCCTGGACGAAGTTGTGGTCGACAAACGGCGAACCGAACAACATCCGCACGAGCGACACGTTGGCCCACGAAAGCAGCTTTCGCGCCGCGCCGTACGCCTGCCTGCCGACGCGCTCGACGACGACCACATCCGCGCCGTCGCGGAGCCGCGCCAGCACCGTGCCGGTGTCGCCGGGATCGAAGGGGAGGTCGATGCCGTTATGCATGACGAATTCGCCACGCGACTCAGCCCATCCGCGCAAGATCGTCGCCACCTGACCCAGGTTCCTTTCATTCCGCAGAACGCGGACGGCCGGATGGCCCGCGGCGGCGCGCTCGGCCGCGGCGAAGGTATCGTCGGCCGAACCGTCGTCGATGACGACCAGCTCGAAGCTCGCGCAGCACTCTCCGAGCGATCGAAGATACGTCTCCACGGCGCCGGCGACCGCCGATTCCTCGTTGAAGGCCGGCAAGATCACGCTGAGTTCGACGAAGGGTGGTTCCGGCATTTCCTTGAGCCCACGCTACGAGCGTTCCGCGGGTGACGGAGCAACGGACGACATTCCATTGTACTGTAATTCAGACGTAAGCGGCCGGTGCCGCGCGGCCGCGTGAGCGGCCGCTGGACGCGGGGCGGGGGGCTGCCGCGGGTTTCCCTTCATTTCCCGGCTCGGCACGTCTGGGGGCCTCCTGGGGCCGCGGGCGCCGCGGGCGCCTCCCGGGACGCGGTGCGTTCACGCGGGACTCGGTTTTTTGATTTTTTTCCACCGCGACCGAAACTTTCCCGAAATCTGTAGGTATATATAAATAGTAACACACAGACAGCCAGGACCGCCCCCATGACT
>DATKSN010000323.1:0-22033 GCA_035531595.1 Pirellulales bacterium
CCTGTGAAGGCATAGCCATCAGATTTACAGTCTGACCCCTTTGACCGCTCGGGAAACCCCCCGCTACGAGCTAGCGGAGGGACTTGAACCCACAACCTGCTGATTACAAATCAGCTGCTCTGCCGGTTGAGCTACGCTAGCTAGCCTGCGAGACCCGCCATGAAAACCATTAAATATAACGACTTGTCCGCCGACTGCAAGACGGTTCGACGAGAAAATTCCCAATCTACCCGCCCAGGCCATACTTCATGGTGGCTGGGGCAGAGCCTAAGCGATGCCCCGGTCGTTTTCTAGCCGGTTCCCACACGAACCCGCATCGCAAGCCAGGCCCAGCGTTGGACTTACACTAACCCGCAGCGCAAGCAAGGCCCTTGCCATCAGCCGCGTGAAGTACAATCCGCCGGCAATGGCGGTCGGCAAACCTCCGTCGTGTTGGATCCCCTCGCTTGGGGCACCAATGAAATGTCAGCATGAACCGGGCTATAATCCAGGAACGTCGAGCTTCTCTTCCTCGGCCGCTTTGCGCAGTTTGCTCAAGGCCCGAGCCTCGATCTGCCGAACGCGCTCCTTGGTAACCCCCATTTCGGCCCCCACCTGCTTGAGGGTCAAGGGTTCCTGGCCGCGCACCAAACCGAACCGCCTCATGATAATCTTCTGTTCCCGTTCGTCAAGCCGCTCCAGGATTTTCGAGATTTGTTGTTCTCGCTGCGCCTGGGCATGCTCCAACTCGTACTGGTCGGTTCGCGCGTCTTCGGTGGCGGAAAACATCTCGTCGGTGCTGGTGCGGAACCGGTCCCGGCGCCGCAATTCGTCGGGGATCGTGCGAGCATAATTCTTCATGATCGCCCAACTGGCGTAGGTGCTGAACTTATTGCCGCGGGCAAAGTCGAACTTTTCGACCGCCCGGATCAACGACATGTTGCCGTCGCTGACCAGCTCGAAGAAGTTGTCCGACGAACCGACATGGCGTTTGGCGATCGAGACCACCAAGCGCAGGTTGGCCCGGATGATCAGGTTCTTCGTGGCCACGGCCTCGTCGTAGAGCCGCTCGACCTGATCCATCACGCCGGTCTTGGCACGCGCCGCATCGAGTCCGCCCCGCAATTGCCGGGCGCGGTGCTTCAGGTAGTTGAACTTGCGAAACAAATGCACCTCTTGCTCCCGCGTCAACAGCGCGACTTCGTAAAGGCTCGCCAGGTAGGGCGGCAAACCGCTCGGCAGCCGCGTCTTCTTGAGCGGCGTCGGCGTCGCCGGAAGCGGCCCCAAAATCAGCTTTTCGACATGGGGCTTGGAAAACAAGGGGTTGTCCATGTAGTCCAGGGGGAGTTCCAAGATTCGCACCGCCCGCATCTCATTCACGACGCGGTAGATGCTCGTCTTGGTGCGGCAGAAACGCTTAGCCAGCACGCCGGCCGACACGCCTCGGCGGAATTGCTGGTCGATCTTCCGCTTCGCGTCGTCCGACAAGGGCCCCCCACTGTCAGGGAAAATCGCCAGATCAGGATGCTCCTGATCGAAGGCCTTGAGGGTATAACGGATCGCCTCGAAACTTCGCCCCATGTGATCGGCCACCCGCCGCGCGACCTCGGCCGGGCAACCGCCAGCGTGGGCCAGACGGCGCGCCCGCTCGATGATCGTCGCTCGTTCATCGACGCTCAGTTGGCTGAACCGAGCGCCGCGGTGAACGCGGTCTTCATTGCCCTGCACGAAGCGGTCGACCGAGCTTTGCAGGAACCCGACTCGCTTCTTTCCGTCGAACGTGAACCGCCGGCTGACCAACCCCTGCTGTCGCCAGCGTGAGATGGTCTTGGTGGACACCTTGAACTGCTTGCTCAGTTCATCGACGGTCAGCACGCGTTCGCCGGCCGCTTCGGCGGCGACATTGGCGGCGTCCGAGACATCCTCGACGAACAGCCGCAGGTCGTGGCGGGCTTCCTCGCCCGACAATTTCATACCCGGATACGACTCAGGGCGGTATTCCGTGATGCGGAAACAGAGGTACTCGTAGGTATAAGTCCGGCCAGGATCGAGTTCAGCCATGAGACGCTCGGCGCGATTGGCCTGGTCGAGCTTCTTTTCCCGCGGAGCGAAACGAACTTGCTGGTCGCGGAGTTGCCGAATGACGGGGTTCAGGTAGTCGGTATGCATGGAAATCCCCTTCGCTTGCGGTCCTGGCGGCCCTTCAGTCTACTCGCCGCCCGGTCAATTGTCCTACGCAATAAAGTGTCCAATCGCCCAAATAAAGTTCGCATGTTTCCCGAACATCTTACCACGCCGCGACGGCATCATTCCAGGTATACCCCCCTTGTGCCGGCTATTTTCCCCAGTGCGGCACGTTATTGGACGATCCTCAGACGTTCACGGTGGCTGGGGCAGAGCCTAAGCGATGCCCCGGTCGGTATCTATCGAGTAGCCGGGGCATCGCTGACGCTCTGCCACCAGCCACCGCATTCTCGTGGCAAAATGTCTCATTGTCGGCCGCGTCAAATATAACGCCCCAGCGCTCCGCGGCTTGATTCGCGGCGAGCGAAAGCCGATTGAGAGATGACGGCAACCTCTGTCTTGGGCGACGGGCGAACGGAACACTTATGGCGATGCCGCGAATCACAAGAATCGCGTTGGCCGGCGGCGTCATTCTGACCGGCATCGCCGGCGCGGTTCTGTTTCGCAAGCCGGCGGGCGAAACGTCGCCACCGCCCTTGGCGTCCGACGTTCCGCTTCGTGTCCGTCGGCCTGCCCTGCCGCGCGCCCCTTCGCCCGACAGCGTTCCCCGCTTGCTCGGCCAAATTGACGCGATCGAATCGACGGAAGACGCGCGCGTCCAACCGCCCACCATGCCGCAGGCCACACCTGGCGGCTTCGCGGCGGCCGATCCTCCGTCGCCGGCGGTGAAGCACACGATCCGCGACGGCGATACCTTGATATCGCTGGCTCGCCGCTACCTGGGCGACGGTGGCCGCTTTCAGGAGATCTTCGCCGCCAATCGCCGGCGCTTGCCCAACGCCGACGTCTTGCCCATCGGGGTCGAAATCGAAATCCCCATCGGACCTCCGGCCCCGCCCGCCGACGACGCGCCCGAGCAGGCCCCTCTGGTGCCGATTCCGCAAGGGTCGCATGGAACGCGTTATACTTCACGCGGCCGACAATGAGACATTTTGCCACGAGAAAGTGGTGGCTGGTGGCAGAGCAATCCGCCGAGACGGATTTCCTTGTCGGTCCAGGTACGGTTTTGCCAGTTTTTTTCTTGGGCATTTTCGGCTGCGCCAAAACCGCCGTGGCGCCCCGCGTTTGCGGCGAGGCCTTCTTTTTTGGATCAGGCGACTGCCAACCGCCCACAACGCGGGTGGACGTTGCCTGGCAATGGACAACGACCCGCTTCAAGGCTACGATTGAAGTCGACTGAAAACCCATCCAACGGAGATGACGATGACTCTCAACCGACTGGGGCTGGCCCTGGTATCCCTGACTTGCACGTTTCTCTCCGGCGCGACGGCGGCCGAACAGGCCAAGCCCGTCGTGGCGGTCTTCAAACTCAAAGGCGCCCTGCACGAAACGCCCGCGGACCCGGGACTGTTCAGTACGCGGCATGCCCTGGCGCTGAAGGATCTGGTGGCCCGGCTGCAAAAAGCCCGCGACGACCAGTCGGTGAAGGCCGTGGTCATCACCGTGGATGGCGCGGCGTTGGCCGTGCCCCAGGTCGAGGAGTTGCGGCAGGTCATGGCCGAAGTGCGGGCGGGCGGCAAGGAGATCTTCGCCTACGCCGACGGCATCTCGACGCGAGACTACGCGCTGCTTTCGGGCGCCACGCGGATTTCCGTCGTGCCGACGGGCGATCTCTGGCTGACCGGCATGTATGGCGAATCGCCGTACTTGCTCGGCCTGTTCAAGAAACTGGACGTCACGCCCGACTTCCTGACCTGCGGCAAGTACAAAAGCGCCGCCGAAATGTTCATGCGCGAAGGCCCCAGCCCTGAAGCCGAAGCGATGCAAAACTGGTTGATGGACGGGATCTTTGAAACGCAAATCAAGCTGATCGCCTCCGGGAGGGGCGTCGACGAGAAAAAGGTCCGCCAGTGGATCGACGGCGGACCCTACACGGCCGCGAAGGCGAAGGAGTTGGGCCTGATCGACGCCGTCGAGCACCGCCAGGACTTCGAGGCCGCGGTTCGCCAACTGTGCGGCGCCGACGCCAAGTTCAACGCCAAGTACGGCGAAAAGTCGCAACCCAAGCTCGACTTTTCCAGTCCGCTGGCGGCCTTTAGCCTTTGGGGCGAGTTGCTCAGCGGACCCAAGAAGAAGGTCTACAAGGACTCGATCGCCGTCGTCTACGTCGACGGGGCGATCGTGCTGGGTGAGCCGGACGTCAGCCCGCTCGGCATGACGGCCGGCGGCATGGCCGCCAGCACTCCCATTCGCAAGGCGCTCGACAAGGCCGCCGCGGACGACACGATCAAGGCCGTCGTGCTACGGGTCAGTTCGCCAGGCGGTTCGGCCACGGCCAGCGAAATCATCTTGGACGCCACTCGGAGGGTGAAGGCCAAGAAGCCGCTGGTGGTCTCGATGGGCGACGTGGCGGCCAGCGGCGGCTATTACGTCGCTTGCGGCGCCGACACGATCTTCGCCGACGAGGCGACCATCACCGGCTCGATCGGCGTGGTCGGCGGCAAGCTGGCCACCGCCGGGGCTTGGCAGAAGCTCGGCATCACATGGAAAAGCCATCAGCGCGGCGCCCATGCCTCGATGTTGAGCTCCGCCGAGCCGTTTACGCCCGGCCAGCGCCGGCACATGCAGGCCTGGATGGACGAGATCTACGACGTTTTCAAAGGCCACGTCGTCGCCATCCGCGGCGATCGGCTCACCAAGCCGATCGACGATCTGGCGGGCGGACGTGTCTATACCGGCCGCCAGGCGCTGGAATTGGGGCTGGTCGACAAGATCGGCGCGCTCGACGACGCCGTCAAGTTCGCGGCGGCCGAGGCCAATCTCGAAAAGTACGATCTGCGCGTCGTGCCCGAACCCAAGAATTTCCTAGAGACCCTCTTGGAACAGGTGACCGGCGAAACGGACGACGGACAAACCGTGTCGCTGGGCGCGCGGACATCGCCAGGGTATGCGTCGCTCGTCGAGGCGGTCAGGCCCTACATCGAACCGCTCGATCCCCAGCGGCTGCGCGCCGTTATGACGGCGCTCATGCAGATTGAGACGCTCGACAAGGAAGGTGTCGTCTTGATGACGCCGGAACTGCTGATCAACCCCTAGGAGGCTATTTCCGTTCGACGTGGATGTCGCATGTCCCGGCGTTGTCGGCCAGTTCCGCCGGCGAGTCGTTGATTTTAAGGTAGAGCGTGCCGCTTTTTTCCGGCGTCAACTCGGTTTCCAACCCCAGGACGGAGGGTAGCAAAAGCCCGTTGGGGGCATCCGGGTCGTCGCACCGCACTGCGGCGAGCAACTGGCCCAAGGGGCGGCCGTGCCAGTAGCGAATCGTGACCCCGTTGGGCTCGCACCACCAAACCGGTGGTCCCGCCGCCAATGGGTAGCGCCCCGCGGCTTCCAGATGATAGTGTACGCCGGCATCCAGCCACACGCCGCTCGACTGCCAGCCGCGGTCGGCCCGGATCGTTACGGTCGTGCCGCCGGCCGGCAATGGCTTGCCCGGAGTGAACTCGATGGCGTTGCGCCGGAGGTCGTAGCCATAGTCGATTCCATCGGAAAAGACCTGCCATTCCTCATTGAGCTCGCGCCCGTCGTCGGCGAACGTCGAGAGGACGCGGCCATTGAAATCCTGCCGCCGCAATTCGGCCGGCAGCTTGCGGAACCGCTCGCGATAGCGCGGGTGGCCGTCGAGAAAGGCCGTGGCGGCCCAGCACCAGCCGTATGGCTCCTTCTCCAGGAAAGCGCGCGGACCATACGCCATGACCTCGGCCAGCGGCAATCGACGCGCCTCGGCAACCGCGTTGCGGACCAGCCGCACCCGGCCCCAAGACGGCACGTCCTCAGAGCGAGAAGGGAATTCGCCCAGTCGTAGCACGCCGTCGTCCAGGGCGTGCGTCGCCAGCAACTCGGCCATCCCTTCCATATACCAGGGAGGGCCGCAGGCGCCGAACATGGTGAACACGAAGGCATGCGTCCCCTCGTGCAACATCAAGTGCCGCCGGTAGTAGGCCGATGCCTGATCGTACCACCAGATTTCATTCGCAATGGAATAGCCGTTGACGAAGTCGGGCAGTTCATCCGGCAGCAAACCGGAAGCGACGAAGCGCTCTTTCTCCTTCATCAGGTGCCCTCGCACGCGCCAGGCGTCGGCGTTCTTTTCGGCCACACCGAAATAACGGCACCATTGCGGCACGGCCTGATCGAACAGCCCAGGCAGCCGCTCCACCTCGGAGTCGATCGGGAGGTCGGTGAATAGCGTCAGATGCCGGCCTGTCAGCTTTCGAATGCCGTGGGCCTTGGCCCGTGCTTCGTCGATTTCACGCGGCGGCGCGGCTGCCGGTACCGCAGGGTTGGCCGGTGCCGCGGGGTTGGCCGGTGCCGCGGGCCGTGATCCGTCCCTGACGGTGGGCTTGGGCGCTTCGTTGGGCTCTTCGGCGGGCGGATCCGCACGGGCGGGTATTGAATCGCGCGATGGCGCCTTCGGGCGGCGCGGCGCGGGCGTCTGGACTTGGGCCGGCGCGTCCTCCCGCGCCGCGGTCGCCGGCGGGCTTGCCGGTGGCGAGGAATCGCCGCCAGGGGCGCATGCGGGAACCACCGCAAGCACGATCAGCCAGCCGCGCGCCCAACGGGCGTGGCGCGCGATTGCAAATCGCCAATGGATAGGGGCCGAAACCTCAGACACCGCGGTGACCTCGTGAACTTCCTCACCGGCTCGATTGCCAGCCCGGATTATTCATGGTCCGCGGAGGAAATCGCGCACTGCACTGTGGCAGAATTCGCAAGAATTCTGGCGTAACTCGCGTCCACGGCCTGACTTCTCGCGAAGCCAGCTACGGAACCATGAATCATCCGGGCCAGTGTTCTTCAGGAACCGCTCCTGTTCCATGCTTGAATTATAGCCTGAAGCGGCGCGCCCATGCAACCGACATGCCATCGCCGAAGTTATGCGGCAACTGCTGGAGGCCTATGACCGTGCAGACGACCTGCTGAGTCAGTACGACGCATTCGGGGAGTCCGAATGATCGCACGGCACCTCGCCGACGCTGAAACGGACCTCTTGACCAACCCGCGCCCGGTGCTCTTTTTCGACACCTGCGACGTTTTGAACCTTTTCCAGGTCGTAACGACGGTGCCGCTCGTGGAGTTGAGGGCGGTCAACCGGTTTCTCACCGCTCTTGCCGCGAACCCTCAGCGGTGCCAGCCTGTCGGCACCTACGTGATTGCCGTCGAGTACATCCAGAAGACGGACGCGACGAACCCCGTCTACCAGATCGATATCCTGAACAACAGGCTTCCTCCACCGGATGAGGTATCCAATCACCTCGAGAAGATCGACGCGCAGATTCACAGGCTGCACCTGATACGTCAGGAGCTTGGGCAACCCCTCCCCGCCGAGCCGATCGTCTATGCTAACCTGAATCTCCTGGCGGACCTACGCGCCACGGCCGATCACGAGCGCCAACAAGAAAGACTACGGACCGGCGATCGCAACACAGCCACACCCCCCACCTTCGGGACTGGCACGAAAGCGATAAATCCATCGTTGCATCCGCACTCGCTTGTCCCGACGAGACGCTCATGTGGACGACGGTCGGGGGCGCCCTCCCGAGCTCCGAAAAAACTGGCAAAACCGTACCTTTACCCGACGAAAGCTACGGCGCGAGTGGCACAGATGGGCGTTGCGGATGAAGAAGTCTTAACGCATCCAAAGCCGGGCAATCCGCCGAGACGGATTCCCTTGTCGGTACAGGTACGGTTTTGCCAGTTTTTTCTTAGGCATTTTCGGCTGCGCCACAACCGACGGCCGCCGACGCGGCGGCGTGCCGGTGACGATTTGCTGACGATGGGCTGACGATTCCACCGACACGATTGGGAAGCGATCTTTTCCGGCGCAAGCCTTTTGCCTGCAACCGGTTGCGGCTGTCAGCCGGATGCCGCGTGACGATTGTGACGATTGTGACGATGTTTTCGGCAACTTTGTTTTTAACTTGTACCTGGCGCCGTCTGGGAGTTTTTGGAGGGATAGGAGGGATGGACGTGGTACATCGCCAGACGATGGCTCAACGTCGGGGGGATGTCGGAGATCGGTTTTCTTCGCTGCGCTCGTTCCCCCTTGACCATGAATAATCCTGCTTAGGGCAAGGTCAGCCAGTGCGGCCACCAGGCCTCGAAGCGCATGCGGCCGGCGGTGTCGAGCAGGACCGGCAGCCAGACCCAACGGGCGGCCCGGACGCTTTCGCGCCGCAGGGCGTGGACGTCGACGGTGATCTCGGCGGGCGTTTGAAAACTCGACCAACGCGGCCAGAAACGCGGCACGCGCCGGCAGTACCGGTCGTACGCTTCGCCGAGCGTCGCACTCAGATAGCGTTCCTCGGCGGGCACGGTGGCCAGGGCGTAGAAGGCGGCCCCAATCAGAATTCCGATCCCGAACGTCAGGCTTTTGAGCAACAGCGCCGTCGAGAGCGCAACCAAGAACGTGCCGACGTAAAGCGGGTTGCGGCAAATTGAGTAAGGCCCGTCGCAGACCACGACACGCGTTTTGCGTCCCCCGATGTACAAGGTCGACCAGAACCGCATCACGGCGCCGGCGATGAACGCCAGCCAACCAAGAACCTCGAACGGCAAGTGTCCCCAGGCCACGGCCGGGACCATGGGCGCCGAGGTGAGCACCAGCGCCCCGAACGCGATGCCCAGGACGGCGCCAACCAGGCCTCGGGACCGAAACGCCCAACTGGCGGCCATTTCCGACTTGGAACTCATCCGTACGGTACTCCTGCATCCGTTGGGTTGGTGGGCGGTACTGACCGCGAGCGAGGGATGTTAGCGAACCATGCATCGGCGAACAAGACCGATCGGCGCCATGATTCCGGCAAAAAACGTCGCGCCCGCTTCACGGAACGCCACGGAGGACGTTCCCTACAGAACCCACTGCCAAAGTGGTGGCTGGTGGCAGAGCCTAAGCGATGCCCCGGCTTGATAGCGACCGGGGCATCGCTTAGGCTCTGCCCCAGCCACCGTGAATGTCTCATTCTCGACCGCGTGAAGTACAAAAGAACTTCTGGTAGGCCGTCTTCGAGGCCTCGATTCCCCGCCGCACGGCCATGATATCGGTCGAGAGCGAGAGCATTCGGCAACCTTTTTCATAAGCCCGGTCGGCGAAAGCGGGGTCGGCCGGCACAGTGCCCCAGTGCTTGCCGTGCCGGCGGCAAGCGGCGGCCACCTGGTCGATCGCCTCCCAGACTTTGGGGTGCCCCGTCTGGCCCAGCACGCCCAACGACTGCGAAAGGTCGGCCGGACCCACGAAGAGCACGTCCACCCCGTCGATCGCCGCGATCAGGTCGGCCTCTTGCACGGCGCTGGCCATCTCGATCTGAATCGCCACCAGGTGCTCGCGATTGGCCCGCTCGGCGAATTCGGCCTGCGTGCGGTGGGTGTAGTCGGCGTCGCGGCCCGAGGTGTTCATGCCGCGCATGCCGCGCGGAGAGAACTTCGCCCAGGTGACGAACTCCTCGGCGTGGGCCGCCGAGCGGACCTGCGCCGCCATCACGCCGCCGGCGCCCGCCTCGAGATTCTGCGTCACCTGCGCGTAATTGGTCGGCGCCATCCGCACGAATGAATCCAGGCCGTTGGCCCGAGCGGCCAAGGTGGCCAGTTGGATTTCCTGGTAGGTCAGCCCGACGTGCTCCTGGTCGATCCAGATCCCGTCGAAGCCTCCGGCCAGGCCGAAAAGGTCGATCAATACCGGATTGATCAACCGGCCCAGCGCGAAAAGACGGCAAAGTTCGTTCTTGGCGAGAATCTCTTTGAAGCGGCGGATCATTGGGGTGAGGGGTTAGGGTGGGTTAGGGAGGTTAGGGGGTGCGAGGCTAGCCCGGATGACTCATGGTCCCCACACTAACCCGCGGCGCAAGCAAGGTCATGTCTACTTTACAGGAGAGAACGGATGGAGGGAAGGAGGGGCCCTCAGGCATTCCACGCGCCCCGCACGAAGCACCGAATCAGGGCCTCGGCCGACCAAGGCTCACCCCACGATCGCAATGGGCATTCGGTCCCGCGGGGCGGCGACCGAACCGACGGCCGCCGTCCTATCACTCCTGACTGGCTTCCGAATCCTTCGTTCCCATCGCGTACAGGTGCTTCTCCGCCCGCAGGTAAATCCGCCCCTGACTGATGGCCGGCGAGGCATAGCAGGCCTCGCCCAACTCGCTGGTGGCCACTTCGTCGTAGGCTTCGCCCGGCTTGACCAGCGTGGCGACGCCCGCGTCGGAAAGGAAGTAGGCCAGCCCACCGGCTGAAACGAGGCTGGCGCTGTAGTGAGGCCCGATCCGACGGCGCCAGGTGCGACGGCCGGTCGAAGCCTCGAAGCAACTGGCGATCCCGTCGTCGGACACCACCAGGAAATGCTCGCCCACCGCGATGGGCGAGGGAACATAGGAACAACCGTCCCTGGTCCGCCAGACGACGTGCGTTTCGGTCACATTGCCGTGGCCGTCGGGGCGAATGGCGAGCATGTGGTGCTCGGGAAAACCGGCCGTCATGAACAGCAACTCGCCGTTGAACACCATCGAGGCCACGAACTGCTCGGTCGGTCCGTCGATGATCCAGTGCCGCGAGCCGTCGCACGGGTCGTAGCTGGCCACCGACATCGAGCCGGAGAGGATCATCTGCCAGCGGCCGTCGATTTTGCGGATGATCGGCGTCGAGTAGCTGCGGGTTTTGTTCTCGCGGGGGGTGATCCAAACGGTCTTGCCGCTGGCGCGATCCAGCGCCACCAGGTAGGCGTCGCCGTCGTGGTCGCCGTTGACGATCAGCTTGTCCTCGAACAGCACCGGGCAACTGCAATAGCCATGGACACTGGAGAACGGTCCCGGCCGCACCAGCCATTGCCGGCGCCCTTCGAAATCGTAGGCGGCCACCGCCATTTGCGCGCCGGCCGCCTCGCCGGGTGCGCTCCCTTCGAGAAACGTCACGTAAACCAGCTTCCCGTCGCTGGCAGGCGTGCTGGAGGCGTAACTATTGAGCGTGTGTTTCTTTTCCAAGGGCGACTTGAGGACCGACGTTTGCCAGCGCGGCGCGCCGGTGTCGCGGTCGAGGCAGATCAGCACTCGGTCTTGTTCTTTTTCCAGGCAGGTGACCAGGAAGATGCGGTCGTCCCAGACCACCGGCGAGGCGTGCCCTTTACCTGGGATCTCGACCCTCCAGGCGACGTTTTCGCCCTTCGCGCCGTCCCAGTGGGTTGGGATGCCGGTTTCCACACTGCTGCCGTCGCCGCGTGGCCCGCGCCAGCCAGGCCAGTTTTCGGCCATGCCGCGCGACGCGCTGAAGACCACCAAACAGGCCATTGCGCAAGGCAGAAGGATCAAGGATGAGATTTGACGACGTTGAACGAGCGGGCATGGTCGGATCATGAGGCGGGGCTTCAGGAGGAGCGTGGGAGGGAACAACCACCAGCTAACACTACCAGCGACCGCCGCGTCAAGCGGCAATATCATTCACATGGCCGACAATGAGACATTTTGCCACGAGAAAGCGGTGGCTGGTGGCAGAGCCTAGGCGATGCGGGTTCACGGCGACTGCTCCAATTCCGCATAGATAGGCGACCGGGGCATCGCCTAGGCTCTGCCCCAGCCACCGTGAATGTCTCATTCTCGACCGCGTGAAGTATAGGATTGCCGCCCCAACGGCCTCTGTAGGGAACGCCCTCCGTGGCGTTCCGCGAAGCGGATGACGGACGTCATTGTCACGGGACACGGAACGCCACGGAGGGCGTTCCCTACAGAATCGGGCGCGGGTGCGTCGCTCGGCGGCGAGCCAATAGCTCGAACAATTCCCGGTGCAACGCAGGCGTGGCGGCGGCGATGAACTGGGGCCGCTCGAGGTCCAACGGGCCGCCATCAATGGCCGTGATCACGCCGCCCGCCTCGCGGACCAACAAGGCCCCGGCGGCGATGTCCCAGGTCTTCGTCGCCGTGGCCCAGTAGGCGTCGAACCGACCCGCCGCCAGGTAGCAAAGATTCAAGGCCGAGGAACCCATTCGCCGCATGGCCTGCGCCTCGAGCATCACTTCGATGAAATCGCCGATCTCCGGGTCGTCGCGCTCGACTTTGGCCGCGAAACTCACGGCGACCATGGCTTGCGACAAGCGCCCCGCGTCGCTCACGCGCAACGCTTCGCCGTTGCACGTCACCCCGTGTCCGGCGGCCGCCGAAAAGCACTCGTCGGTCGAAGGGTCGTAAACGGTGCCGACCAGCGGTTCGCCGCTACGCTCCAGGGCGATGGAAACGGCGTAGTTCGCGACGCCGTGGACGTAATTCGTCGTCCCGTCCAAGGGATCGACGATCCATCGCAGGCCATCCTCCTGGCTGGCGATCGAGCTGCCCTTATCGGCCGACGATTCTTCCTCGGCCAGAAACCCGTGACGTGGAAATGCCCCCAAAAGAATCTGCCGGATCGCTTCCTGGCTGGCCAGATCGGCCTCGGTCACCAGGTCGGCGGGGCCTTTTTCACGCACGGCGAAGCGCCCTTTCCAATCGCGCAGCACCATCCCGCCGGCCCTTGCCGCCTGCTCGCAAATCCTTTGGTAGTCTGCTATTGTGGCCAATCGTCGTTTTCCATTGCCAAGGGTTGTTGGGTACACAAGGCGATCATACACTTCGCCCGCGGCTCATGCCAACCGGATAAGCAACCTAACGAGATTGAAATATTTCGAACAAAATGCTGGACAACGACGCCGAAACTGGTATCATCAACTCCAGTTTGAGCTTTGGGAGCCGATCACGAAGTTTTGAGTCGACTCATCATTCTTTATTTTGTAGGGTGGGCACTGCCCAGCAAGGAACCCGTTTCTTACCTGATTGGCCTCTTCTCTGTTCCGGCCCCGCCGTCTCGCCTTGCAGTGAGCGGCGGGGTTTTTTTTGTCAAACCGTTGCCACACAAAACCAGTCAGGCTGGAAAGCCCGATCTACTTGAATGCCCGACGTTGCTTGGCGACTTGATGCCCAGAACGCTCGATTACGGTGTGGTCCGCTGGCCGCCGGCATGGATCTGCTCACACCGCGCAAGGGGCTGAATGAATTGTACTGGCGCGAGCAGTCGCTCGCCGACTGGCAAATCCTCGGCGTCGAGTTTGAATCGCTCGACAGTCAAACCACCACGGCGCTCGTCGATGGCTATCAGCGAGGCGGCGACCTGGTGGCCACGTACGCCTCAACGCCAACTCGTCCCTTCCGCGTGCAAATCTATTGGCGCGCCACGCTGTCGCACCTCGACTCCAACGAGTTGCCCATCGTCGACTTGCAGCTTTCGGTACAGACGGACCAGCTCGACGGCCGGCCCGCGCTGACCACAGCGGGCCGATTGCCAAAGTGCGAAACGCTTGATATCGTCGATACGTTAGGGCGGGACAACCCGCCACGGGGCCGTCTCTTTCGGCCCGCCGGGTTCGACTTCAGTTACGCGGAGCTGATTCACCCGGCCGACTTCCGTGGCGCCGAGTTGAAATCGCTTTCCGATGGGGTGCAGTTTCTGGTGGCGCGGCTCTTCGGCGGCGAACTGGAAAAGGGAGTCATCCTGCGGGCAAGGGTACGTGGTGTGTTTTTACCGCGCCGCGGCGATTTGGCGTTAGCTGCCTTGGTATTCGCCGATTTCGCAAGGCAACCGCCGCCCTTGACGACCTAGCCCGCCGCGTGTACGCGCGGTGGGCGAGGGCGCGGAGAAACGCGATCTTCGACATCCCCACGACGTCTGAGCAAGCCGCGTAAGCGGCGGCGTCTCCCCGCGCCACACTTCGCACCACCCCACGCTTTTTTGGATCTTCGTTTTTAGGGGGATTCGAAGTCGCGTTTATCCGCGCCGAAGCCGACAACGAGGCGCTGTCGCCGCGGTGCGCCGGCACGCGCGACACGGGGCCGCGCGTGGCGCGAGAATACTTTTTCAAACTGCGCGAACGCGCGGCGAACGAGCGCGCGGAATGCGAGGATTGGCACAGCCCGAGAGCGGGGCGTAACGATGTCCGCCGAGCCACGGGGCTACGCGAAAAAAAACGACTCCGAAACCCCTCCCAGGCGATCCAAACGGGCGTGGGGTAAGGCGAAGGGGGCGGAGGCAATGGGATGCCGCTTTCGCGGCTCGCTCAGACGTCATGGGGTTGTCGGAGATCGTTTTTTTTTCGCTTCGCTGCCGTTGTCTTTTGCACGCCCGTTGCCGCGCAACGCGCATGCTTTGCGCGTAAAAATGATCCTGCCTGATTCGTGGGCCGCCACGGACCCCCGCGGCTCGCGCCGCGGGTTCGTGTGACGACGCTGGGCGGCCTGTGGCCGTTGGTAGTGATACCGTTTGACGAATAATTCGCCGGTTGTCCGGTAAATCCGTGGGGTTTTTGCGAAATGTGGCCGCCGGTTTCCGTGCTACAAAAACAGGCACGGCTGCTTGACCTGGGGCATGGCGTCTGGCACGATGGCGTGGCACCCACGGAGCCACAAGCAATGACAGTCTGTGTTGCCGCGACATGCGAAAAAGGTCAGGTCGTAATCGCCGCCGCGGATCGAATGGTGACAAGCGGCTTGATGATTGAATTTGAACATCCGTCGTCGAAAAAGATCACGGACATTTCTACGCGATGCGTGGCGCTAACCGCTGGAGACGCACTCGCGCATACCGAGCTTTTTGCCGCGGTGCAGGGGCGGTTACACGAGCTGGCCGATCCGAGCGTAGAGCAGGTCGTCGAGGCCATCAAGGAAATTTACCAAGAACTTCGACGCGGCAGGATTGAAGACCTATTTTTGAAGCCACGCGGCTTCGGTGGATTTCCTGACTTCTACCGACATCATGGCCAGATTTCTGAAAGTATAGTTCTGACTATTCAAAGTGAGATTGATAGATTTGATTATGGACTTCAAATTCTCGTTTGTGGGCTAAGCGGCCGCCGTGCCCATATTTACGTGGTTGGCGATCCTGGAACATCAGCGTGCTTTGACTCGATCAATTTTCACGTCATCGGGTCTGGCACTCCGCACGCCGTGAGCAAGCTCATAACAAGCCGGTGCAGCCAGGATCTCCCACTAGAGGACGCTTTACTGTTGGTCCACCAAGCAAAGCGTGTAGCTGAAATTGCGCCTGGCGTAGGGAGCGCAACAGACATTGCCATCGTCGTGCGAACCGGTATAATTCAGATACCAGAAGAAAAGATCGGGGTTTTGGATGAACTGGTTAAGATACGTCAATCTGGAAATATAGATTGGCGACCACAAACAAGGTCGTTCCTAGAATCACTGCAAGCCGAGGAGACGAAAGATTCGCCGCCAGAAGCCGAGACCGGAGGGGAGTAATGAGCAACTTTCTAAAAAGACCGCAATCGCTTGAAGAGTACCGAGCAACCGTCGCCGAAGCGCGTCGGCAGCAACTCACGAAAATTGCAAGGTACAAGATCGACATCGCCGGCAAGCGGAATGTTGCAAAAGCGAAGAGATGAAATCGGCAGGGGCGGGGATCGAACCCACGCACGGTTGCACCTACCACGGGACCGTGACTGCCGATTATAAGCCGGGTGCTCGGCCACCCTGCCGTAAATGCGAAGCCCCAGGGATGATCCCTGGGGCTTTTGCTTTAGAAAATCCACCGACCATCCCCCTTGCTCAAGCTCCCTCCGAGCAACGAGCCGCAAGCGTTCCCGGACCCACGTACGAACCGTCCGAAATGGTCGGGGCCAAGCGGCGGGGCGTGTTCGGGATAACCGAACAGGAAGAAGGCGGGATACGCACCAGCCACGTCGAGCGATCAAACCTGACCGTCCGCACGTTTATGAAGCGGTTCACCAGGCTGGCCCTGGGCTTCTCAAAGAAGCTTGCCAGGCTTGAGGACGCCGTGGCCCTGCACATGGCCTACTACAATTTCGCTTGGCGGCCGTCAACGCTGAAGGGCGAGACGCCTGCGATGGCGGCCGGGCTGACCAACCACGTTTGGTCGTTCCACGAACTGATGGGGACGTAGGACCGGCGTTGCTCCAGCCGGAAGGGCGAATTATCATGGCCACCATGAACACGCTCTACTACGGGGATAACCTCGACATTCTCGGTCGTTACATCGCCGATGAATCGGTCGATTTGGTCTATCTTGACCCGCCTTTCAACAGCGATCAAAACTACAACGTGCTTTTCGCCGAACAAGACGGCACCCGTTCGGCATCGCAGATCCAAGCATTTGGTGATACGTGGCGGTGGGATCAAGCGGCGGCGTCGGCCTACACTGAAATCGTTGAGGGCGGCGGCCAAGTATCGCTCGTCATGCAAGCATTCCGCCAAGCGATCGGCGACAACGATATGCTGGCCTACCTTTACTACGGGAAAACAAACGACGTGATTTGGAACACGCCACGAGCCCCATATTCGGACATTTTGTGGTTGCGGAACGGCCGTTGCCGTCGCCCAGCGACTCGGCCGGCAATGGATCGGCATCGACATCACCTATCTGGCCGTAGCGCTCATCAAGAACCGCCTTGCGACGGCGTTCGAGGGGCGGCCCGAGTTTGAAGTCATCGGGGAGCCAACATCCGTCACCGACGCCCAAGCCCTGGCCGACCAGGACCCCTACCAGTTTCAATGGTGGGCGCTCGGGCTGGTCAAGGCTCGTCCAACTGAGCAAAAGAAGGGGGCCGACAAAGGAATTGACGGGCAGATTTTCTTCCACGACCAATGGGGCAAGGGCGCCACAAAGCAAATCATCCTGTCGGTCAAGGCCGGGAATACGGGACCGAGCCACGTCCGCGACTTGCGTGGAGTTGTGGAACGCGAGAAGGCCGCCATTGGTGTGCTCATCACCATGAATGATCCAACACGCCCCATGCGACAGGAAGCGGCCAGTGGCGGACACTACACGTCACCCTGGAACCAAGAGAACTATCCGCGCCTGCAAATCCTTACGGTTGGCGAGTTGCTCGACGGAAAGTCGATCGAATCTCCACCGCTCAAGGACGCCAGAACCTTCAAAAAGGCGCCGCGGGCGAAGGGACGGGCCACGCACCGACAAAAAGAGCTTGATGATTGACTGCCCAAAAAGTAGGCACGCCTCAACCCGCACGGCCGCCGGTGCCCGGCCAGAAAACGCCCCGCTAGCAGAATGTCCCCTTTTCCTCTTCTTTTCCTCTTCCAGCGAAACTCCGCCGCCGACGCCGATTTCGAGAATCCGCAACGGCGACCCGCGCAGATGGCCGAAGTGCCGTTCGTAGGCCACGTCATAGCCGTGGCCGCTCACTTTGTCGGTGGCGCACGACGTTCCAATTTCGCGCAATGTTTTCATCGCGGCCGGTAGAACGGAATTCATTCCGTTTCTCCTCGTTCGCCCCTCGTCACGAAACCGCGCCCGGATTATTCATGGTCCGGGGAGAAACTCGCGCACTGTGCTGTAGTGGAATTCGCAAGAATTCCGTCGTAACTCGTGTCCACGGCCTGACTTCTCCTAGGGTCTCTTTTGCGCCACAATTTTATGTACAGCATGGACGGATCACGTAATCGCTTCGCGATAAAGAACTTACGTCGGTACTGTGGCCGCCGCGTACAGTATACGTCCGTCACTTATGCGAGTCAGCACGTACTAGCATTTTAAGATGGACAGGCGTCACTGTTGGGGCACAAAAATCGCGTACATTTGTACACAATAGCGGAGTGAGGAAAACGAATTCCGACAATTCTCGGGATGCGTGAGACGGCTAGCACCGAATTTGCGCGCCATCGGGATCTCAGTGGCGTTTGAGTGTGCGGCGGCTTCGGGGCGTCGTTTGGTCGTAATTAGCATCTCCGACGCGGCACTTGCGGCGACGATTGCGCCAAGCGCGAGCGCAGCAACTCCCCCCTATCAGATGGGATTAATCGACCCTCTTGGGGCACCCCCGTGACGCTGCGTGACGGTGCCGTGACGCTGCTCGGGCACATTTGGAGAGGAACGTGACGCTCCGACGCTTGTGACGATGAAAAACGGGCAAAAACAAAAACGGTACAGTTAGGGAATACGGGCGGGATGGGTAATTTCCATGCACAACGAGGTCCAGCGCGTGAACGCGCCGATCGAACCGCTTGGCGCGCCCTATTATCGCGAGGCGCGCGAGACGCTTGACCTACGCGAGTGGCGGGATGTCGTCGAAACCGCATGCCGCGAGGCGGAATTCGGCGATGACCGCGCTCGCGGCTGGATACAGAGGCTTCTCGGCGTCGCCGAAGTGGCGCGCGCTGACGCGGCGCTTAACGTCCTATTTGGAAAGATGTCGCACCTAAGGATACTTCGCGAGGTCCAAGCGGCGCGTGACGCGGCGTTTCATGGTCACGATCCGATCGCCCCGGGCAGCGCGCATCCAACCGCGCCCGCTCCCGCGCCCGACGCGACTTACTGGTCCGTGGCGCTCGAGGTCGTGACCGCGGCACGATGGCGCGCGATCGTTGAGATCGCACGGGACCAGGCCCTTAGCGGCGATCCGCGGGCGCGGGAGTTCCTGTCGCGTGTTTTGGGGGCGGACGACGCAATACGCGCGCTCGCGACGGGAGCAGGGTGAGGGTTCGTCCGATGCGCGAAGAAAACAGAATCCGAATCCCCGTTTTATTGACGGGCTTCGGGATCGGCACCAAAGCGATAAACCTACCGGTCGCCTTCGGCGACACTTGGCCCCGTAACCCGGAACGCCTGTGGGGCCACCGCTACGCGAAGAAAACCGACTCCGAATCCCCCTTAACGTTAGGGCAGTGAGGGGCGTAAGCAGGGGCGAAGTGTGGCGCTTCGTCGTCGCAGCCCGCTAGCGCGGGCCGCTTACTGCGTGCTGGGGATGTCGGAGATCGGTTTTCTTCGCTTCGCTAATTTTTCTTACGGTCTCTTTTGCTTCGCAAAAGAGACCCTGCCTCGTAAGTGGGTGGGCACCTCCCCAACGCGCTTGGCGAAGCCAGCTACGGGACCATGAATAATCCGGGCTAGAGACGCAGCACAAGTTCCGCGGGCCTGGAGAATTAACTTGACTTTCAGCTTCACGGTGGGGAGACTTGCCGTTGGGTTGTAGAGCCTGTAGATCTCGATCGGCCGAGCACCGCGCGGCGCTGCTCGCCGGTTTTGACGGCGGACCGTCCGTTTCCTCGAAGAAAGGCATCTTTGGTTATGCAGGCCCACGATGCGGCAGTCGAGTCGGTAGTGGATGTGCGCCGTCGGATCGCGGCGGGACGCGGCGGTTCGGCCGACGCCCGAGGAATGCTCTTCGAGCGTTGCCGCCAGTACCTGTTGCTCGTGGCCGAACGCGAGCTCGATCCGGCCCTGCGCGGCAAGATAGGGGCGTCGGACCTGGTGCAGCAGACGTTTCTCGACGCCGAGCGAGGCTTCGAGCAGTTTCGCGGACAAACCGAAGAGGAGCTGCTCGCCTGGCTCAAGCGCATCCTGCAAAACTGCGCCGCACAGGAAGTGCGGCATTTCCTCCTTGCACGCAAACGCAACGTTCGCCGCGAACGGTCGCTGTCGAGCTTCAGCGACGGCGCCTGCGATATGATGGTCGCCGGCGGCCTCCTGTCTCCCAGCCGCCAACTTCAACAGGCCGAGGAGGCCGACCGCTTGGCCATGGCCCTGGCCCGTCTGCCGGGCAATTACCAGACCGTGATTCAACTACGCAACACCGACCGCAAATCGTTCGACGAGATCGGCCCTTTGATGGGCCGCTCGCCGGAAGCGGCGCGTAAGCTTTGGGTGCGGGCCATCGAGCAGTTGCGGACCGCGCTGGACGACGCGCCGTCGGGACCGCAATCAGAACAACGGTGAAGCAAGGCCTCGGCAGTCGGGCATCCGGAGTCTCGAAAGTCACGGGTTATGAGTCACCCGAACAACAAGCAAGACGGGGCCTCCGCCTCGCCCGACCAGGAAGCTCTCTGGGAATCGCTGTTGATCGCCTATGACGAGGCGCTGGCCCGCGGTGACGATCCGGCGCTCGACGAGGGCCTCGTTCCGCCCGAATTGCAACCGCGCCTGCGGGCCTTGCTGGCCTGTGTGTCGTTGCTCGCTCGAACGCGTCCGCCGGCCGGCTTGCCGGCCGCCGCTGCCCCGGTGGCGCGCGAACCGCAAGAGACGCCGCTGAAAGCCCAGATCGGACGATTCGAGCTGCTGCGCGAGCTCGGCCGCGGCGGACACGGCATCGTGTTTCTCGCCGTCGACCCGCGCTTGCGCCGCCTGGTGGCCCTCAAGGTGCCGCGGCCCGAAGTGCTGATAACGCCCGAGCTGCACCGCCGCTTTTTGCGCGAAGGACAAGCGGCCAGCGCGCTGGCGCATCCGAATCTGGTAACCGTCTATGAGGTGGGCGAGGATGGCCCGGTCTGTTACATCGCCGCCGCGTATTGCGAAGGACCCACGCTGGCCACTTGGCTCAAGCAGCTCGGCTCACTCCTGCCGTTCGACGAGGCGGCGGCGCTGCTGGCCCTGCTGGCTGACGCCGCGGCCCACGCCCACGCGCGGGGCATCGTCCATCGCGACATCAAGCCGGCCAACGTGCTGCTCGCGCCGGCCGATTCCGGCTCGACCGGAGCAACGGCCCTGGCCGGCCAATGGTTGGTTCCCTGCCTCACTGATTTCGGCCTCGCCCGGCTGACGGACGATGACAGCCGGCAAACGCGCACCGGCGTCCTGCTGGGCACGCCTTCGTATATGGCGCCCGAGCAGGCCGCCGGACGCGCGGTCGATGTCGGGCCGGCGACCGACGTCTACGGTCTGGGCGCCGTGCTCTACGAGCTGCTCGTCGGGCGGCCTCCCTTTCGCGGCGCCAACGACCTGGAAACCTTGCGCCTGGTGGGCGCGGCCGAGCTCGTCACGCCCTCCGCCTTGCGCCGCCAACTGCCTCGCGACCTGGAGGCCATCTGCTTAAAGGCGTTGGCGCCGTCGCCCGCCGACCGCTACGCGGCCGCGGCGGCACTGGCGGCCGACCTGCGGCGGTTCGTGCGCGGCGAACCGACCGAAGCCCGGCGGCTAGGCAGGCTGCGCCGAGGCATGCGGTGGGTCCGCCGCCGGCCGGTGCATAGCGCGCTGCTCGCGGCCACGCTCGTGTTGTTGGCCCTCGTTGCCGGCGGCGGCCGTTGGCATTCGCAGCGTCTGGCCGAGACGCTGGAAACCTCGCGGCAAGCGGCCCGGCGCCGCGACGAGCTGCGCTACAACGCCATCGTGCGCTCGGCCTGGCAGGCGTACGACAACGACAACGCCGCTGAGGCCCAGGCGATTCTCGCAGCCGCGCCCGACGAGTTGGCCGAGGCCGACCGCGGCTTCGCCTGGCGTTTGCTGTCGGAGCTTGTCAAGAGCGTCGAACCGATCACCTTCACCGGGCACACGGGCGACGTCTATTATGTCGCTTTTTCGCCCGATGGCCGCCTGCTCGCCACAGCCAGCCAAGACCATACCGTGCGTCTTTGGAACGCTTCCACGGGCAAGCTGCGGGCCACGCTTAAGGGCCACACCGACGAGGTGAACGCCGTGGCCTGGTCGCCGGATGGCAAACTCGTGGCCTCGGCCTCCGACGACGGCACGGTGCGCCTTTGGAACCCGCTGACCGCCCACGCCATCGGGCCGGTGCTGCGCGTAGGTCAGGCTTTCCAGCCTGACGCGCGTCAGTCTGAAGAGGCCGCCCTTGTGGAGCGATTCGAGCACGGGATCGTATCGCTGGCGTTTTCGCCTGACGGCGCCTATCTGGTGTCGGGCGACGGCCGCGGGCGCGTCGTTTTCACCGAAACGGCCGATTGGCAAACGGCAAAGACGATGGAAACCGAGGGCGGGCGCATCGAGGGCCTGGCCCTCAACCGCGATGGAACAATGTTGGCGACGGCAAGTCATAAGCGGGGCGTGCAGCTCTGGGACTTGGCCACCGGCGCGGCACCCAGGACCTCGC
>DATKSN010000324.1:0-10497 GCA_035531595.1 Pirellulales bacterium
GATTTCGCCGGGCCTCTTCGTTGATCTGGCGCGCCAGTTCCCGGTTTCGCGCCTGCACATCGGCAAGAATTGACATGGCGATCTCCTCACCTGGGTTCGGGGCAAGCAAGAGGGGAATTCCCGGATAGCATCAAGTTTGACGCCATTCGGGCATTCCCCTTTCCCAGCCCTCCGCGACTCACAGACTGAATTATCTCACGACTCGGCGGGGTGCTCGGCCGCGATCCTGTCCCCAACCGCTTGCGGCGGCAGCCTGCCAAACGCCTGTTCCAGTTTGGCCTTCGACTCGTGGCTGCCCATCGTGAATTCGCCGTCGGGGATGAGCACCAACTTCATGCCCAGCTTGTTGGTGATCGTTTCGCCCGGCTTGGGCTTTTCGGCGGCGGTGGCGCCCCCGGCGGAGGCCAAGGCGCCTACGAGGGCCATCAGGCCCCCAATTGCGAAAAGCACATCGAACAGCGTGCGGCGTGTCGAATGAATCATGGGCCGTTTCCTTGTGTGGACTGGGAAGTACGTCCGCCAGCCCGATTATCTCACGACTCGGCTGCTAAACGCAAGGTGCAGCGACCGCCTCATTCACGGTTGCGCGGCGGCAAGAAGCTGCTGCGCCCAGGCGGCATCGTCGCCGGAGAGAGGTGGCTCGGGCGGGCCGGTCGAGCGTCAAGTGCCGCAGGCTGCCGCGGACCGAGTCGCCGACCAAGAGCGCGCCGGTGAGCACCGCCGTGCCGGCCACGACGCCAAAGGCCACGGCGAAATTCATTCGCCGGTGGTGCAAGAGGCTGACGAGGATCAGGCGGAAGGCGGACATTTTAGGTATTCTACCCGTACCCTTGAATTAGGTAAAAGGACGTGGGACAATTATACTTCGCGCGGCCGAGAATGAGACATTTTGCCTAGAAAGCGGTGGCTGGTGGCAGAGCGTCAGCGATGCCCCGGTTAGATAGCGACCGGGGCATCGCTGACGCTCTGCCCCAGCCACCGTGATTGTCTCATTGTCGACCGCGTGAAGTATAGATTCCCACGCCGTAACCTGCGCGCCGCATTCATCAGGTACAATCATTCAGGAGCCCATCGCCTAACGCCTTTCGCCTCTTTGATTGCGGCGAAGGTCGCGTTGCGGAAAGGCTGCCGAGGAGTTCGCCGTGGCTAGTCCGTTTCCTGGCATGGATCCCTTTTTGGAAAATCCCGCCTATTGGCTCGACTTCCATTCGCGGTTCGTCAACTGTTGGTGCGAGGCCATCGCGGACGTATTGCCCGCCAGTTACGAAGCCGGCATCGGCGAGCGTGTTTATCTGATCGAGCACGATCCGGACGTGCGCAAGCTGTGTTACCCGGACATGGCGTTGACGGGGGAGAAAACCCAAAGTTCAGTTCCGCCATTGTCGGCTGGGGGACTGGCCACTCTCGACCCGGTCACGGTCCCGTTGATGATTCTCGAGGGGCCGCGTGAAAGCTACATTGAAATCCTGCACCATCCCGACCGGACGCTGGTTGCCGTCCTGGAGTTCTTGTCGCCGGCCAACAAGGAGTACCCCGGACGGACAGAGTATCTCGCCAAGCGAATGGCACTGCTCAAGCAGAATGTTCACATGGTGGAATTGGATTTGCTGCTAGGCGGCCGCCGATTGCCCATGCAAGAGCCATTGCCACCCGCCGACTGCTTTTACCTCGTTTCGCGCGCGGAGCGACGCCCGGACTGTCAGGTTTATCGTTGGACCGTCAAGCAGCCACTGTCCAAACTCCCGGTGCCGCTGCGCGCCCCCGACGCGGATATCCTCATCGATCTTGCCGCCGTCTTTACTGTCGCATACCAGCGCGGGCGGTTCAAACGCCGGATCAATTATCAGGCGCCCGCACCCGCGGCCCTGAGTGACGACGATCGGCGCTGGGCGGCTGCCCTCGTCGCCGGCAGGCAGTAAGTTGTATTGCCTCACGATTGCTGCCTTTCCCCGTGTCGCCCCGCAGGCGGCCGGAGGCGGCCGGAGGCGGCCGGAGGCGGCCGGAGGCGGCCGGAGGCGGCCGGAGGCGGCCGGAGGGGCGACACGGACGGTGGGGATGCGGCCGCATTCGATTTAGAAACCAACGTGAAACTCCAGGGGGCAAGCCCCTGGCATCTTACGAAGAGACCCGGATTGCCCAGCACTCCCGTTTCACCACCCGCAATCAAAAGATGTGTAGAACAACGAGGGCGTAAGAGCCTATTCCGAAACCCGCTTGTGGTGTAGGCGACCCGCCTGCCAAGTTACGGGAAGAGCGCTGATTTCGGGCGAGCACATCGTACCCGAGGCAGCCTTGGAAGCCCTGGCAGAGAAGAACTTCGTGTTCACTGTGAAAGGGAAGGCAACTTAGTAACTATTCGCCCAGGACATAGGCGAAGATCAAGGGCGCGACGATCGAGGCGTCGGAGTTGATCATGAACTTGGGTGCGTCCTTGTCGAGCTTGTACCAGGTGATCTTCTCGTTGGGTACGGCGCCTGAGTACGAGCCGAACGACGTGGTCGAGTCGGAGATCTGGCAAAAGTAACTCCAAAGCGAAACCTTCTTTTCCAGATCCTGGATGATCAAGGGCACGGCGCAAATGGCGAAGTCGCCGGCGATGCCGCCGCCGATCTGGAAGAAGCCGGGCCGGTGCCGCTCGACGTTTTCGAGATACCAGCGCACCAGATGCTCCATCTGCTGCGTTCCGCTCTTGATGGCCGCATGACTTGCGACCTCGCCCTCCATCACGCGCGCGGCGAAGATGTTGCCCAGGGTTGAGTCTTCGTAGCCCGGAGCGTAGACCGGAATCCCCATGTCGTAGGCCGCCCAGACCCAGGAATGCTCCTTGGGAATCTGCCGCACGTCGTCGAGCACGCCTTCCTCGATCAACCGGTAGAAGTACTCGCAGGAAAAATACGATTCACCCTGGTCGGCCGCCTCGGTCCAATACTGCAAGAGCTTCCCTTCGATGTGCCGGATCACCGTTTCGGGAATGCAGGTGTCGGTGACGCGGTTGAAACCGGCGTCGCGCAATTCGAGCTCGTCGTCGGGCGAAAGATCGCGATAGTGGGGGACCATTTTGTATTCACGGTGCGCGACGAGGTTGAAGATATCCTCCTCGAAGTTGGCGGCGGTCGTCGAGATGGCATGCACCTTGCCGGCGCGGATCATCTTGGCCAGCGAGATGCCCAGTTCGGCCGTGCTCATGGCGCCGGCCAGGGCGAGCAGCATCTTGCCGCCCCCCTCGAGGTGCTTTTTCCAAGCCCGCGCCGCGTCGACCGTCTCGCGCGCGTTGAAGTGCCGGAAGTGGTGGTCCATGAATTCGGTGATGGTCATGGGCATGGCGTTAGGCGTTAGGCGTTAGGGCGGATCATCCCGGCCGCGTGGAGTATGTGGCTTTCGCCGCTAACGCGGCTTGCTCTCCGGCGGGGGATATCGGAGATCGGTTTTCTTCGCTTCGCTCTTTTTTCTTGCTCCCGTTGCTTCGCAACGCTCGTACCTGACCATGAATAATCCGGGCTCGCCCGGATTATTCATGGTCAACCGGCAAGACGAATCGGTACAGGGTCCAGTGCCGGTCGTCGGGACCGGCCAGCCGCTGGCCGTCGCGTCGCAGTTCGGCGGCGCCGGCGCCGTCTTCGACGAGCGCCCAGAGCACGGCCCGGCCCAACGCGAGGTGGGCGCTGAGGTCGGCGAACTCCTGGTAGCGGTTCGACAGCCCCGTGTAGCGACGCCCGCCGGACACGTCGTAAAACATCATCTGCCGCAGGATCCGAGGCACATCGAAACTCGCCGGATCGTAGGGCGTGTTGACGTGAATCAACGTCTCTTTCCGCTCGCTTCGCTCGCGGACCAGCTTCGCCCCCTTGAGCACGGCCTGGAACGTGATCTGGCTGCCCGCGCGCAGCGTTACGGTTCGGCCCGGCTTCAGTTCGTCGATCTCATACACCCACCGCCCGCTGGCCAGCATGCAGTTCGTGAGCGTCAGCGGTAGTTTGCTGGTTACCGAGCCGACGGCCACGCCGTCGGGCCCCGCGGTCAAGCGCGACTCAAGCGGCGGCTCGACCGTCTGTTGCCAGCGCGCGGTCAGTGCCTTGGTCGACCAGATCGGAATCGGCACGTCGTCGAGAGCGTCCAGGGAGGCCGAAAAGGAGTACGGATGCATCGGGGGCCCCAGTCCGATCGCGGCCTGCTCCATGCCTCCCAGCGCTCCGCCCGGCAGCCCTTGCCACGACATCAGCACTTCGGGGCCCTCGGCCTCGGCAACCGTTTCGGCCCGGCCCGGCGGTTCGGCCCGGCCCGGCGTTTCGGCCCGGCCCGGCGGTTGCGACTTGGGCGCCAGCGTCAGATCGTACGACTCATTGCCCGGACTGAACACGTTCAACCAGGTCGTGCCGCGCAGCAGGCCGCCGGCGACGTCGACGTCGACCAGATCGACCTGATTGACGCGCAGCGCGTGGCCCTTCCAGGCGCCGGCCAGCGCCAACGCCAGCCCGCAGAACGATACCGCAATCAAGGGGAAACTCAGCCAGGTCCACTCCATCCGCTTAATCCACCTGAGCAGCAGGAAGTCGAGAGGACCGATCAGGAGCACGTAGACGAACGCCAATCCGGCCACGAGACCGAAGTGAGCCAGCTTGACTCCCGCGAATTGGTCGAGCGCGCCGCGCAGTTGGCCGGCCAGGTCGGTGATGCCCAGGTAGGTCGCGGCGCCTTTGCCAAGCTCGCCCTCATCCTGGCCGCGGTCGGGCTTTCCGTCGAACAAGCGGGCGACGAACCCGTTTCGCCCCGGCCACTCGGCCAGGGGCGCCCGGCCCAGGTCGACGGCCACGAAGACGATCGTGCCGAACGCGCGCGGCGCCCGCACGACCAGCGGCAAGTCGCCGTCCCGCGCTTCGACCACTCCGGCCACATCGCGCAGCTTGATCGCGTCGAGTACACGGCGGCCGGGCGGGAAGACGATCGGGTGCGACGTCCCGCTGTAGGTTTCCAAGACGCCGGTTCGCGGCAGGCGGGTCGGGCCCGACAGCTCGCCCGGCAAGAAGCGGGCCAACGGCTCGCCGGGCGCGAACAAGCGCGGCGCATCGGGCCCCGCCGCCACCAACAATCGCCCTCCCAACTCGACCCATCGGGCCAAGGCGGCCGCTCGTTGGGAGTCGGGTTCCAGCGCCGCGTAAACGTCGGCTTCGGCCGCCGAGACGACAAGCCAATCGACCCCTTCGTAACCGTACCAGCGCGTGGGTAGCCGCGCGGCGGTGTCCAAGCCGACCACCGTGACCGGATCGGCCTGGTCGCGCCGCGGCCGGCCCAGGGCTTCGCCGACGCCCAACGTCCCGCCGAGCGTCAGCACCAATTGGCGCCGCGACGAGAGGGCCGGCTTGAATACCGCTGAACGCTCGTCGGCGGCGAAGACGCGGCGCGCGACGACCTGTTCGAGCTGCCGCAACTCGACCGACAAATCGCTTTTGAGGCGGCCGAACTTGACATAGACCAACGTCCTTGTTTCCTCGCCGGCGGCGAGCGTGAAAGGCTCTGACCTGATCCGGCTGCCGACGCCGTCGCCGTCAGGCACGGTCAATTCGACGCGAGCTTCCCATTCGCGGTCGCCCCCGCGCAGCGCCACTTCCACCGGCGTCCAATAGCCGACGCGGTAGTGCCCGGCGAAACCAACCTCGACCCCGACGATCGCCGGCCCGGCGGCCCGCGCCGGCCGGCCAAGGGCGACGAATGCGCAGGCCATGATCGCCAACCAGCGCCAGGCGGAACGACGATCGATCGGCGCGCAAGTCGATGGGATCATGGCTTCTCCGCCGCGGCGCAGGCGCAGACCACCTGCCCGCATCCTGGGCAGCCCAAGCCATACTTGCGCGAGACCGCCTCGGTCAGGTCGACGCCGACGACGTTGGCGATCGTCGTCAGCCAGGCCAGCACGTCGGCAAATTCCTCGAGCCGCTCGGCGTGCGTGCCCTGCCGCAGGCAACTGGCCAATTCGCCGACTTCCTCCATCAGCCACATGAACGTGCCGTCCACGCCACGCGCCAGATCCTTCTCCAGGTACATGTCGCGGATGATCTGTTGGAATTGAGCGATGGTCATCGTCGCGTCAGGCGCACTCGCGTGCCAACCTGGCCGGCGCGATGGGTCGGCGGGTTCGGTCGTCAAGGGTCGAGTTTCTCCAAAAGCGCTTGGGCGCCGGGGTAATCGGGATCGGTTTTCAACAAGGCCGCCAGCGCTTCGCGGGCCTTGTCCGGCTGCCGCGCCTCGACCGACGCCTGAGCCAGGGCGAACCGCCAGCCCGGTTCGTCGGACTTCAGGCCCAAGGCCACTTCATACTCGGCGACGGCCGCGGCGAAATCGTGGCTGCCGGCAAGCGCCTCGGCCCAAAGCCGATGGACTTCGGCATCCATCACGTCGACCTGGTTGGCTTGGTCCGCCCAGCGGGCCGCGAGGGCGAAGTCGCCCGCCTTGAGGGCGATCCGCGCCAGTTTCTTGCGGATGGCCGCATCGTCGGCGTCTTGCTCGGCCAGGCGGGTCAACTCCGGCGCGAGTTTCGTTTCGTCGCCGCTGGTCAGGTACAGCCGGGCAAGTGCCTTGGTCCAGTTCGTATTGGCCGGCTCGCTCTCAGCCCCCAGCCGGTACAGTGCTTCCGCTTCGTCGTACTGCTTGGCCTTGAACCGCAGTCCAGCCAGCAGGTTAAGCACATCGGGCTGCGGCGATCGCCGATCCAGGCACCCTTCCAACAAGGCCAGGGCTTCGTCGGTCTCGCCCACCACCAGGCGCACGCGGGCCAGCACGTAGCCGGCCAAGGGGTGCTTCGGTTGTTTCTCGTCGGCCTTTTCGGCCAGCTTCCGCGCCTGCGCGTAGTCTTTGCGGTCCAGATAGGCCCGCGCCAGCCGGGCCAGGAGGTCGGCGTCTTCCGTATCGGCCGCCTGGGCGCGCCGCAACTCGGCGAACGTCATGCTGGGCGGTTGGGCTTGCCGCGAAAGGCCGGCCACGACGTCACGCACGAACCGCGAATAGCCCTGCTCGAAAACGGCCTGCTCGACGCCGAACGCGCGCCGGAGCGCGGCCGGCGTTTCCAGATTGTCGCGGTACGCGGCCAGCATTCTCGCCGGCGCGTCGTCGCCGTACGTGGCGCGCATGTACTGAGCGTACAACTGGGCCTGGCAATAAGCCATCTGCCAGTCGAGCCCCGACTTGGGTCGGATGAACCCGAGGTTGATCGTGTCGAGGTTCAAAAGTTCTCCCTTGGGCACGCGTTCGGCCAGCAGGTCGTTCCAGGCCTGGGGCCGCGGCAACCCCTCGCTTTCGACCGCCAGCGCCTCGGTGAACCAGTGGGGGATGTTGAAATGGGTCTGTTGCAAGTTGAGCACATGGACGAACTCGTGCTTCAAGACGCGGGCCCAATTGTACTTCTTGGGCATGTCGTTGGGGCTGGCCAAGGCCACCATTTTCCCGGCGCAGGCCCCCACCGTGCCGACGTAGGGCAGCCCGACCATCCGGGCGCTGAACCAACCGTGGCCGTTCGTGTGACGCGCCCGCGAGAAGATCTCGAACAACGACTTGCCCTCCGGCTCGAAGCCAAACTGCTTGACCAACGACGGGTAGACCTCGGTTTCGAGGAACTTCGCCGCGTAGCGGGCCAACAACTCGTCGCGCCCCCGGTCGAACTTGATCGCGAAGTGCTCGGTCTCCAACAGCGCGTAACCGTCGAGCACGTCGAGCACCTTCAGGCTGTTGTCGACGCGGACATTGAACGGATCGACCGCGAACGATTCGTCAAGCAGCTTCTTGGCCTCGGCTTCGTCCCCCAGCCGCATGTACATCAGCCCCAGCGCCCCGCGCGCGGCCGTGAGCCGCGGCATCCGTTCGACCGCCTCGCGATAGTAGCGGGCCGCGGCGGGAAATCGGCGGGTCGTGTCCAAGGCGGTGGCCAAAGCGAAGTAGAACTCTCCGGCGTGCGGGTTGCGCTCGTCGACTTCAGCCAACAACCGGTCGAAGCGCGTGCCGGCCGGGTTGTCGCGCTCGATGAGTCCGTCGACCACGGCGTAAGCCGCCGCCAGCCGGCCCAGCGTCTCTTCAGCGACTGGATTGAGCGGCACGGCCGCCTCCAGTTCCTCGACCGCCTTGGCCGCTTCGAAGTTGGCCAACGACAGATCGGCCCGCGCCCGCTGCGCCGCGGCCAACTTGGGGTTCAGTTCCAGGGCGCGTTCGATCAACCGGCTCGCGTCGTCGAGTTGATAATTCTGCAATGCCAGCGCGGCCAGCGCGGCGTGGACTTCGGCTGAGTTGGGGTTGAGCCGGTCGGCTTGCTTCAGGGCGCGGGCGGCCTCGGCCTGATTGTACTTCTCCAGGAACAACAGTCCCGTCTCGTAATGGGCCGGCCAGTAGGTCTTGTCGAGTTTCAGGGCTTCGGGATACAGGTCGTTGACCAGGAACGAGAACTGCTTGGTCAAGCGGTGCCAGCGGGCAAATTGCGCCGCGGCCAATCCGACGAAGCGCAGCGTTTCAGGCGAAGTCACGTCGTGATCGTTGTAGTAGTCGACGAACCACTGGTAGGCGGCGTCGGCCTCGTCGAGCCGCCCCGCCGTGCGTAACAGTTCCGCTTCAATCCATCGGGCCGGCGGCGAATCGGCGTCACGCTTGAGCGCGTCATCGACCGCGGTCCGGGCCGTTGGATAGTCGCCCCGCTCGAAGGCGAGCTGGGCGAGTTGGGCGTGCAAGTCGGCGGCGTCGGGGTGCTTTTCGACGGCCACCGCGAGTGTCGTTGCCGCCTCATCGAGCTTGCCCACGGCGGCCTGGCAGCGGGCAAGGCCCAAGGCGGCGGCCACCAGGTCATCGGCCGCCAGCTTCGCATAAGCTTCTTCGGCTTCAGCGTACTTGCCGGCGAGAAGAAGCCGCCTCGCCGCGTCGAGTTGGCCGTCGGCCCAGGCCGCGGGCGCGGGGGCCAGCCAAACCGCGGCCAGCAGCCACGCCAAGGCCAAACCAAGAGAGGGGTTGAGTCGCATCATGTATCCACAAGGTCCGATTCGATTGACGTTAACTCAAGCCGCGCCGATTGGCAAGCCGTTCCGACACCCGGTTCGGCTCCGGACTCGACAAACGCGGCAAGAGGGGTACTGTACCATACTAGGATCTGGCGGCAGAACCGCCCGGCAGGCGGGACGCCCACACCACCATGGCGGTCCTGGGATAGGCACTGAGCGTCCGTATCCGATTTCATTCGTTCTCAATCGTTCGCATACGATGGATCTCGACCGTTACTCGCGGCAAGTGCGATTCAAGGAGCTTGGCGAAGAAGGCCAGCGCAAGCTGCTCGCCGGGCGGGCGCTGGTCTGCGGCTGCGGGGCGCTGGGTACCGTCATCGCCAATACGCTGGCCCGCGCGGGCGTGGGCCGATTGCGGATCGTCGATCGCGATTTCGTCGAAACGAACAACTTGCAACGGCAGGTGCTGTTCGACGAGGACGATGTGGCCAACAACCTGCCCAAGGCGATCGCCGCGGCGAACAAGCTGCGGAGGATCAACTCGCAGGTCGAGATCGAGCCGATCGTGGCCGACGTCGATCACACGAACATCGTGGCGTTGCTCGACGGCGTTGACGTGATCGTGGACGGCACCGACAACTTCGAAACCCGTTTTCTCGTCAACGACGCGGCGGTCAAGTTCGGCATTCCGTGGGTGTACGGCGGCTGCATCGGGGCGGGCGGGCAGACCATGACCATTTTGCCCGGCGAAACGCCCTGCCTGCGCTGCCTGATACAGGAGGCGCCGCCCGCCGGCGCGGCCGAGACCTGCGATACGGCGGGCATCGTCGCGCCGATCATCAACGTGATCGCCTCGATCCAAGCGATGGAGGCCATCAAAATCCTTGCCGGCCGGCGCGACGCGGCGCAGCGCTGCCTGTGGGTGTTCGACCTGTGGGAGAACCGCGTACTGCCGATGAAAACGGCGGGCTTGCGCGAGCAGGCCGATTGCCCGACGTGCGTGCGCGGCGAGTTTCCCTGGCTCGCCGGCCGGCGCGGCAGCCACTCCGCCGTGCTTTGCGGACGCAACGCCGTGCAATTGATTCAGCCCGACCGAGCGCATGTGTCGCTGGAGGCCCTGGCCGAAAAACTGGCCGCCGTCGGCCGCGTCACGCGGAACCCGTTCTTGTTGCGGCTGGCCGTCGGCGACTACCTGATCACGGTTTTTCCCGACGGCCGGGCCATCATCGGCGGCACCGACGACATCTCCACTGCCCGGATCGTGTATGCCAAGTACATTGGGGCGTGACCGTGTTGCCCCCTTGAGGCGGCTCCTTTTCCTTCATTGAACGAATTGGCGACAGATTGCCAGTAACCGAGCGTCTGCTTGGGCACCAGCCTGATCCGGCCGGCCTAACCCGGATTATTCATGGTCCGGGGAGGAACTCGCGCACTGTGCTGTAGCAGAATTCGCAAGAATTCTGGCGTAACTCGTGTCCACGGCCTGACTTCTTGCGAAGCCAGCTACGGGACCATGAATAATCCGGGCTAA
>DATKSN010000325.1:0-6782 GCA_035531595.1 Pirellulales bacterium
ACGGCGCCAAAGCGCAACGAAGCCGAACACAGTGTCCGGAATCGAGCGCGCTTAATTTGCTGATTATACCTTCCCATGGTTATACCTCGGGCGCCGCGGAATGTGGCATCCGGTGGGCCGGCGCCGAGACGGACGACTAAATCGCCCTCCGAGCATCGGCGCTGCGCGAAAAAAAACGATTCCGAAACCCCTCCCAAAGAGATCCAAAAGAGCGTGGGGTAGGGCTTAAGCGATGCCCCGGCTACATAGCGACCGGGGCATCGCTTAGGCTCTGCCCCAGCCACCGTGAACGTCTCATTCTCGGCCGCGTGCAGTATAATACGGGTTAGGCGGAGACCAAGGATCCATGACAAAGGACAAAGGGCAAAATCGTGCGTTTGCTTTTGATCGGTGACGTGGTGGGTAAGCCGGGCCGGCAGATCATCGGCCGCGCGCTCGCCGGGCTGGTGACGCGCGAGCGGCTCGACCTGGTCGTGGTCAACGCCGAAAACGCCGCGGGCGGGTCGGGAATCACGCCCGAAATCTACCGAGAACTGCTGGCCGCCGGCGTCGACGCGATCACGCTCGGCGACCACATCTACAAGCGGCGCGAGATCAACCCCGTGCTCGAACAGGAGGCGAACATCGTCAAGCCGGCCAACTTTCCTCCGCACGCTCCCGGCCGCGAGTTCATGGTCGTCCCGGCGCGCAACGGCGTGCGCGTGGCGGTGATCAGTCTCTTGGGCCGGGTCTTCATGCGGCCGGTCGATTGTCCCTGGGCGGCCGCCGACCGCGTGCTCGCGCAGTTGCCGTCGGAGGTGAAGGTGATCCTGGTCGATTTCCACGCCGAGGCCACCAGCGACAAACAGCTCATGGGGCGGCACCTGGACGGCCGCGTGACCGCCGTGCTGGGCACGCACACCCATGTGCCCACGGCCGACGAGGGGCTGCTGGCCGGCGGCACCGCGTTCCAGTGCGACGTGGGGATGACCGGTCCCTACGACAGTATCCTGGGCCGCCGGGTCGACCGCGTGCTGGAGACGACGCTCACGTTCAACCCCACGCATTTCGAGGTCGCCACCGGCGACGTGCGGCTCTGCGGCACGATCGTCGACGCCGACCCGACCACCGGGCGGGCGCTGGGAATCAGACGGCTGCGCGTCGATGCCAAGGAGGCGGAGGAGTTGGCAAAGTAGTAGGCACGCTCCGTGTGCCGCAACCTTGTCGTGATCAGCGCGAACCCAAAGGAAGAGACGATCACTGATGCCGGTGGCAAACGGGATGCTGTTCGAGACGCGCGACGTCGCCCGAGTTTACCGGCGCGGCTCCGCGCGCGAGTTGAGCGCGCTGGCCGGCGTCTCCCTGACCATCAAGGAGGGCACATGCTGCGTTCTCACCGGACCTTCGGGTTCCGGCAAGAGCACCTTACTGGCGCTGTTGGGAGCCATGGAGCGGCCGACGTCGGGAGACGTGCTGTTTCGCGGCCAGTCCCTGAGCGGTCTTTCCGACGTCGGCTTGGCGCGCGTGCGCCGGCGGTTTGGGTTCGTATTTCAGGGCTTTTCGCTGCTGGCCCGCTTGCCGGTCTGGGAAAACGTCACGTACCCCTTGGTCCCCCGCGGCGTCGGGCGCGCTCGGCGGCTTCGCATCGCCGGCGAGTTGCTCGAACCATTGGAGCTGGCCGACCGCATGCACGACCGGGCCGGAACCCTGAGCGGCGGCGAACAGCAACGCGTGGCCTTGGCGCGGGCTTTGGTCGTGGAACCCGAGGTCGTGCTGGCCGATGAACCGACCAGCCAGCTCGATCGGAACAACGCCGAACGCCTGGCCAAATCGTTCGAGCAACTGCTGGCACGCGGCGTTGCCGTCGTGCTCTCGACGCACGATCCACGCCTGATCGAACTGGCGACTCAGGTCTTGGAGTTGGAAGCGGGCCGGCTCAAAGGCTAGCCCGGATTATTCATGGTCCCGTAGCTGGCTTCGCAAGAAGTCAGGCCGTGGACGCGAGTTACGCCAGAATTCTTGCGAATTCTGCTACAGCACAGTGCTCGAGTTCCTCCCCGGACCATGAATAATCCGGGCTAGGACCGGATTGATCGCGCGTTCATTGTGGGCGGCGCCCACCCTACGGAGAACCCAGGCAGCGGCCGATTTGGCGAACGGCCTGGCGAAGACGGTTCTCGTTCTCGACCAACGCCAGCCGCAAATAACCCTCGCCGGCGGGCCCGAAACCGGAACCGGGGCTGGCGGCGACGTCGGCCTCTTGCAGAAGCTTCATCGCCAGCTCGATCGTGTCCATCCGGCCGGCCCAGGGCTGGGGAACCTTGGCCCACACGAACATACCGGCCCGCGGCGGGGTGATCTCCCAGCCGATGCGGCGCAATCCCTCGACCAGCACGTCGCGGCGCGATTGGTAGATCCGTGATTGATCCTCGACCGCGGCCTCCGTGTGCCGCAGCGCCACGATCGCCGCGATCTGGATCGCCTGGAACATTCCGTAGTCGTAATAGGCTTTGATCGTCCCCAGGGCCTTGAGCATCTCGGCGTTGCCGGCGCAGAAGCCCACCCGCCAGCCGGCCATGTTGTACCCCTTGCTCATCGTCGTGAACTCGACCCCTATTTCGCCCGCCCCGGGCGCCGCCAGGAAGCTCGGCGGCTGGTAACCGTCGAAAGCCACGTCCGCATAGGCGAAATCGCTGATCACCATCAGCCCGTAACGCCGGGCCAGCCGCACCACGTCGACGTAAAACTCAGGCTCGACCGTGACCGTCGAGGGATTGTGAGGGTAGTTGAGAATCAGCAGCTTGGGTTTCGGGTACAGCCGTTCGCAGGTGTGGGCGATATTCAAAAGGAACTGCTCGCTTGGGGCCACCTCCAACGCGATCGCGTTGCCGGAGGCCAGCGCCACCGCATAGACATGCACGGGGAAATAGGGGGCCGGCACGATGGCCGTGTCGCCCGGCCCCATCAGGGCCAGGCACATGTGGCTGAAGCCTTCCTTCGAGCCCAGGCATACCACGACCTCGCGCTCCGGATCGAGCCGAACACCGTACTTGCGCAGGTACTTGCCGGCCACCTCGCGGCGGAGGTTCATGATGCCCAGCGACTGGCTGTAGCCGTGATTGCGAGGATCGCGCGCCGCCCCGATCAGCTTTTCGATGACCAGGTTCTGGGGCGGCTCCGAGGGGTTGCCCATCCCCAGGTCGATCACGTCGTCACCCGCCCGACGCTTCTGGTACAGCAAGGCGTTGATCTTGCCGAACAGGTAGGGGGGCAAGCGGTGCATGCGGTCGGCCAACTCCACCTTGAAAGGTCGGCCGGATGACGCCGTCGGATCGGGGTTGGCGGAGGTTGAACTCATCGGCGCGGCAAAGGTCGGTTGCGTGGCACAACCCTTAACCATACCCCGGATGGGCCGCTGGGGAAAGAAGCGAGACCTTCATTCAGCCGCTGTCGATCTGTGTCATCGTCTAGGGATCGAGGTTCCCTGGCGGCGATGAGGCCGAGCATTTCCCTCCGCTCGGCAACGCGGGTGGTGGCCTTATTCAGGCCGCCATTTTGGCCTTGTTTCTCACCGCCGCCGGCGTGAATCTCCAGGGGATAAGCCCCTGGCCTCAAAAAGACGACCGTCGCCGCACAAACTCAGTGCCCGCCGCGCCGAAACGATCGAAAAAAGCGAAAGCGGCGGTTCCGATCGTGGGCGACCGATTCGCCCTGATGACCTCTTACTTGGTGGAGAGTAGAATAGTAGGCTGACTTGCTCTCGATCAACCGTGCCGAGGACACTCTCATGCCGATTCATGACTGGATCCGGGTGGATGCGGGCATTTTTCATGCCTTCCATCACGACTGGATCACGGAATTAGCCCGCTCGTTGAATCGCCGCCTGCTGCCCGCCGACTACTACGCCTTGCCGGAGCAGGTTGCGGCGGGTTTCGGCCCGGACGTGTTGACGCTTCAGGAGGACCGCGACGGGCCAACGGACGAGTCGGTGGATCTGGAGAAGGGAGGAGCGGGCGGAGTGCTACTCGCGGCCCCGAGGTTGCGGCCCGTCGCCGAAACCGACCTGACCTTTTACCGGCGCAAGCAAAACTCGATCGCGCTCCGGCACGTCAGCGGAGACCGACTTGTGGCCATGGTCGAGATTGTTTCCGCGGGCAACAAAGCCGCCCAGAACCCGTTGCGCGCGCTGGTGAGCAAGGTGGCCGAGCTGCTCGAGCAAGGCATCCACCTGCTGGTCATCGACCTGCACCCTCCGGGAAAGCGCGACCCACAGGGGATTCACAATGAAATCTGGCAGGAAGTCGCCGGCAAGGAATATGTCCTGCCAGCGGGTCAACCGTTGACGATTGCGGCCTACGAGACCGCCAACGGCGTGCGCGCCTATGTGGTACACGCGGCCGTTGGCGAAACCCTGGCCGACATGCCGCTTTTCCTGGAGCCGGGGAAAGCCGTCGAGGTTCCGTTGGAAGCGAGCTACAACGCGGCGTTCGCCGATGTGCCGCGACGCTGGCGGCGTGTACTCGAGGCTTGATCGTCTACGGCCCGAATTCTTGCGAATCCGGCTACCCCATTTGATAGGTTCAACCATGCATAAGTTCCTTCGCGACGTATTGTTCGTGTCGTTGGCTTGCCAGTTCTTGGTCGCGTTGCCTGACGCACTGGCGGCGGGTAAGGCGAAGGCCGCCAAGCGCAAACTCTATCCGACGGCGCCGCCGCCCAAGTGGAACGAAAAGGTCGTCGGTACGTTCTTCGCCGACGCCCGCGACAAACTGGGCGCCGGCCAGCCGGGCGCGCAGGCCGTGGCCGCGGGGCCGGCCGCGGCCGGCGACGACGGCGGCGTGGCCGAAGCCGCGGCCACCGGCGGCGGCTTCGCCTGGTCGAAGCTGATTTCGCCCGCCACGATCGAAGATCTGATCAAAGCCCAGCTCGCGCCCCTGGAGGAACAGACCAAGACGCCCAGCGTGTTCAAAGGCGGTGGCAACCATCACGCGCGCGTCCACTTCAGTCTGGTGGCCATGATGTTCGCCGTGATCCAACAGTTCGACGGCGACGTGCGATGGAAGAAGGACGCCGTTGGCTTGCGGTCCATCTTCGGCCGAGCGGGCGCCAACTGCAAGGTCGGCACCGATAACTCGTTCAAGGAAGCCAAGACGCGCAGCGATGAACTGGCCGAACTCGTCAAGGGCGCCAAAATCGACGTGCCCAAGGCCGAGCCGGAATTCAAGTGGGCCGAGGTCGTCAATCGCTCTCCCTTGATGACCCGGATGGGGAAGGAAGGCTACAACGTCGCGGCCAAGAATTGGACCTCCGACAAGGGCGAATTCACCAAGAACAAGGACGACTTGTTGAAGGAGGCCCAACTCTTGGCCGTGATCGGACATGTGATCCAGCACGAGAGCTATGAATTCGGCGACGACGAGGGCTATGTCAACCTGGCCAAGGAACTCGAGCAACAGGCGCTGGAACTGGCCGAGGCGGTCAAGGGCGGCGACCTCCAACGGGCCCAGTCGGCCGCCGGCAAGATCAACAAGGCCTGTGGCGCGTGCCACGAAGGCTATCGCAGCGGCGGTTGAAACCGGCCTGGAAGCGTCCGTCGGTCTTTGCTAAACTCCCGTAGCTGGCTTCGCAAGAAGTCAGGCCGTGGACGCGGGTCATTGTCGGCCGCGTGAAGTATACACGGGATCGAGGAATGCGCCAGATGAACTCGAAACCTTGGACCACCGGGTTCTGTGTTGCGCTGGCCTTGGCGGCCCAGGGCGCGGTGGCTTCGCCCCCTTGGCAGAAGGTGGCGATCTTCAAGAAGATCGAATCCGATCCAGATAAGGCCTATCCGCTCACCGAAAACCAGGGACCCTGGGTGATCATGGCGATCACCTTCTCGCCCAAGGATGACGAAGCCACGGACGCGGCCAAGCAGGTCCAGGATCTGGTCAACGAGTTGCGGTCTCGCTACAAGCTCGACGCCTACACCTATGAATTGACGGAAGATCTCAGCGGAGGGACCACGGGGCTGGGGGTGGATCGCTACGGCGACCCGCGCCGGCTGAAGTACCGGCAAGATCAAATCCATGAACTTGCCGTCGTCGTCGGCAATTTTTCGTCGGTCGACGATCCCGCGGCGCAGCGGGCGTTGAAAAAACTCAAGTACGCGCAGCCCGACTGCTTGAACATCGAGAAGCTCGCGAAACAGGGCAAGCACGACCACCGTTCGCTCGGCCTTTTGCGTCACATGCAGCAAGAGTTCAACCGCCAGATCGGCGGTCAACAGCGGGCGATGGGGCCGATGGGTCACGCCTTCATCACCACCAATCCGCTGTTGCCCAAGGAATATTTCGTGCATCAGGGGCTCGACGAGTTCGTGGTGCGGATGAACGACGGGGTGAAGTACAGCCTGTTGAAATGTCCGGCCAAGTTTACTTGCAAGATCGCCACATTCGAGGGGGCGGTGCTGATCGAGCAAGACAAGATCCAGCAAGTCGAAGCGGGCAAGCGGCTCGAGAGCCGCCTGGAAGGGGCCGCGATCCAGGCGCACCAGATGACCATGGCGCTGCGGGCCAAGGGGTATGAGGCTTACGAGTTCCACGACCGGCACGCCAGTATGGTCACCGTGGGAAGTTTCGATTCGGTGGGTACGCCGCGGGCCGACGGCCAGGTGGAGATGAACCCGAAGCTGCTCAAGGTCATCGAAACCTTCAGTGCCGAGAAGAAGATCGTGCCGGGCCGGCCGCCGCAGGTCGGGACACCCAAGTCGATCGTCGGTATTCCCTATGACATCCAGGCCATGCCCGTCGAAGTTCGCCGCC
>DATKSN010000326.1:0-27074 GCA_035531595.1 Pirellulales bacterium
CGGGTGGCGGAATGCAGAGCGGAGGAGCGGGCGGAATGCAGAGCGGAGGGGCGGGCGGAATGCAGAGCGGAGGGGCGGGCGGAATGCAGAGCGGAGGGGCGGGCGGAATGCAGAGCGGAGGGGCGGCGGGCGGCCAGGAAGCAGCCAAGTCGGGTGACGAACTGTTGCTCAACGGTCGTTATCTCGATGAGAATGGCCAGCCGCTGGCAGCCGGCGCGGGTCCGTTCGCCGAATTCAAGCAGATGTTCGTCTACATGAAGTTCGTCATGGATCAACGCAAAGTGCCGGAGCTATTGGCCGCCTGCGCCAATTCGACCTTGCCGATTGAAACCCGTCAGGTGAGGATCAGGCCGATCGGCGGCGGAGGTCGCGGTGGGATGGGCGGAATGATGGGAGGGGGCGGAATGATGGGAGGGGGCGGAATGATGGGAGGCGGTGGAATGCCGGGAGGCGGTGGAATGCCGGGAGGCGGTGGAATGATGGGAGGGGGTGGAATGATGGGAGGGGGTGGAATGCCGGGCGGCGGTGGAATGCCGGGAGGCGGTGGAATGATGGGCGGCGGAGGTGACGTCGGGAGCCTGGCGCCCTATGATATGCTGGTTGATGTCAGCGGCATCATCTACCTTTACAATCCGCCGGAGGCGAGCAAATTGGGAAAAGGCACTGCGAGTTCGCCTGACAAGCGGTCGTTCGGCGTTCCCACCGGCACGGTGCAGCCGCCGCGCTGAGGGTCGGGGATACCATCAAATATGGATAAGCCGGTACGTTATTTTCAAGGAAGTTGCCTAATGTCGCCTTTCGCTCCGCGAAAGAACGCCCTTTCGCGGAGCGAAAGGCGACAGATAAGGTCCGTCACGGCATGCGCGTGCGATCCAACTACCAGCCGGTTAAATGCTGTGCCCCAATTCAACGGCGAAACGGATAAGCCGGTACGTTATTTCAAGGGAGTTGCCTGACAGGAGATTCAAGGCCATGAAAGTCAAGTTGAAAATGGATCCGGCGCAGGCCAAGGCGCTGTTGCTGGCGCACGTCGAGAAGGTCGTCTTCGGCGCCGTGATCGTCTGCTTTCTAATGCTCTGTTGGACTTCGTTGAAGGTGGCGCCCTACCCCACGAAGCCGGGCGATTTGGAGCAGCAAGCGACCAAGATCAAGTTGGATGTCGATAAATCCCAACCGCCCACCCCGCTTCCCGGAGTCGCGAAGATCGACGATTTCAGCATGAGAGTCAGGGCCAGCATGGGCGACATCGACTACCGGGCCTATCCGATCGCCCCGTTGAACCGGCCCGCCGTCGAACTGAAAGTCCGCCGTAAGGAGCCTGCGTTTCTCGCGGCGCGCGATCTCAAGGCGTACAGCGGCGTTGGCATTCTTGCCATTGGCGAGGGAACACAAGACCGCGGCCGCCGAGACGGCGGCGGCATGGCAGGCGGCGATATGCCGGGCGGCATGCAAGGTGGTCCCGGCGGCATGCAAGGTGGTCCCGGCGGCATGCAAGGTGGTCCCGGCGGCATGCAAGGTGGTCCCGGCGGCATGCAAGGTGGTCCCGGTGGCATGCAAGGTGGTCCCGGTGGCATGCAAGGCGGCCCCGGTGGCATGCAAGGCGGCCCCGGTGGCATGCAAGGCGGCCCCGGCGGCATGCAAGGTGGTCCCGGTGGCATGCAAGGTGGTCCCGGCGGCATGCAAGGTGGCCCCGGCGGCATGCAAGGTGGCCGCGGCGGCCGGAAGGGCAACAGAGGCCGTGCGAAACCGGCTGAGAAGAAGATCGCTGCCCCCGCTCCGGAGACGTCCAACGATGACGAAGAACTGGAACAATTCGCACTGAAGCCTCAGGGCAACGCCACCTACCAGGGACGTCATTGGATTTGCGTCACGGCGTTAGTCCCCTTCGCGGCGCAGTCGGGGGAGTACCGCAAGGTGTTCCAGAACGCCACCTTCAAGAATGCCGAGTTGGACGAGCCCAGGTACGATCGTTTCGAGGTGCAACGAGCGCTGGTCAAGACGCCGGGCCAGCCGATTGGCGAAGACGATTGGGAAAAGCTCGACATGGAAGCCGCCTACGACGACATGGAAACCTGGCTCCCCTACCCGGAGGTCGTCGACCCGCTGTACATCGATGACGCCTTGACCTGGTTCTTGCCGCCGTTGGTCGGCGCCAATCACGATCCCAACCGGGTGCGGCACCCGGCGATTCCCCTCAAAGGTCAGCCTGCGGCGACGGTGGTCGGGCCGGCGGAAGCCGACAAACCCCTCGGCAAGAAGAAGGTCAATCGCCGCGCGGCCGCGGCGCGCGGCAATCGCGGCGCTGGCGCCTTGGGCGGTTCGGGCAGGGGCAATATGGACGGCGGCAATATGGACGGCGGCAACATGGTCGGGGGCAATATGGGCATGGGCAATCGGGGCATGGGCGGCATGGCCCGTTCTGGTTTCAGGCAGAAGCTGGTTGAAAACAAGCTATTCCGGTTCTTCGACACCACCGTCGAAGCGGGCAAGTCCTATCGTTACCGCGTGCGGTTGGAGTTGAACAACCCGAATCTTGACGTTCTCTCGATGTACCTGGACACGAGCCGGCGCGATTTGAGCAAGGGGGAAACCAGGCAGACCGCATGGAGTGAACCGTCAGGTGAAATCTACGTTCCGCGCGCCGGCAGCTTGCTGGCCGGCGATGTCACGCCCGCCGCGGGCGCCAAGGAAACGCAAGCCCAGGTGATGGTCCAGACGTTTGATCCCGAGAAAGGCATCGCGGCCGCCAAAACCTTCGACTTGAAGCGCGGATCGTTGGCCAACGCGGCGGGAGTCGAGGTGCAGGTCGCGGACTATGGAGCGGCCGGTGGGGCGAAAACCGAAACGGTCGACTTCGAGACCAACGCGGTCTGCCTCGACATGGTGGGGGGCGAGAAGCTGCCTGCCGGCGCCGGCAAAGCGCCCGGACGCGTGCTGATGGTCGACGCCAACGGCGAATTGGCCGTCCTGGATCAGTTCACCGACGTGGTGTCGTTCGACCGAGAACAGCGGCAACAGCAACGTCTCAAGAACAACACCGGCGCCGGCCCGATGAATGGCAGGAGTCGCGATTCGGGTGGTGATGGCAAGTCGGGAATTCTTAACCTGGGGGTTCCCGGCGATGACGAACCGAAGAAAGGCAAGAGATCCCGGCGGCGGTAAGAGTCTATCCGAAAACTCGCTCCGCGAAAGAACGTCCTTTCGCGGAGCGAAAGGCGACAGACAGCGACCGTCACCCGCCCGCCCATCCGGAACCCGCCATGAGTTCTGCCAGCCCCGCGCCGCAACGCCTGACCTTGGTTCAATGGCTGATCTGCGCCATGGCCGCCATCGGTTTCGCCTTCGACATCTATGTCTTGCTGGTTTTACAACTGATCGGGCGGCCGGCGCTCCGAGAACTGTTGCCCGGCGTGGCACCGGGCGCGCCCGACTTCAACATGTGGCGCGGCTTGATGTTCTGGGTGCCCGCCATGGTGGGTGGCGTTTTCGGGTTGCTGGGCGGGTATCTGACGGACCTCTTGGGTCGGCGGCGCATCTTGACGTGGAGCATTCTGTTGTATGCCTTTTCCACGTTCGCGTCGGGATATTCGACGTCGATGCTTATGTTCCTGATTCTGCGATCCTTGACGTTCATCGGGGTCTGCGTGGAGTTTGTCGCAGCGGTCGCATGGCTGGCCGAATTGTTCCCCAACCACGATCAGCGTGAAAGAGCACTGGGCTACACACAGGCGTTCTCGTCGATCGGTGGGCTGATGGTTGGCGGGACGTTCTTGCTCGCCGGGACTCTGCACGATTCACTTCCGGAGATCGTGATGCCCGAGTTCCTTAGCGTCCACCTGGGCGCGATTTCGGGCACTCATGCGACGTGGCGTTACACGCTGATCGCCGGGCTGATCCCCGCGATTCCGCTGATGGTGATTCGCCCGTTCCTGCCCGAGTCGCCGGTCTGGAGACAAAAGAAGGACGCGGGCACGCTCAAAAGGCCGAATCCTCTGGAGCTGTTCAAGCCGGCTTTGCGCAAGACCACACTCGTGACGACATTGATGGTGGCGTGCAGCTACGGCGCGGCCTTTGGAGCGATTCAGCAGGTGCCGTACATCGTACCCGCCGTTCCAGAAGTGAAGGCCGAGGTACACGCGGCCGGTGCGGCCAGCCAGGATGACCACGAAGGACTTTCGGCGGCGGAAATTAAAAAACGCGAACGGAAAATCGCCCAGCCGATTGAGGACCGGGCCGCCGGTCAGCTTCAGCTCTCCCAGGAAGTTGGCGGCCTCATCGGGCGGTTCTTGCTCGCGATGCTGGTGGTGCCGATCGTGAGCCGACGTTCGCTGTTGCGCGTGTTCGTCTTGCCTGGCCTGGTTCTGATACCGATCGTCTTCGCCTTCGTCTCCATCCACAACCAAGTGTTGTTTACCGTGGGGGGGTGGAACATCACGTTGTTGCACGGGGGCATCTTCCTGGCCGGCTTATGCACCGTGGCACAGTTCAGTTTCTGGGGCAATTACCTGCCCATGGCCTATCCGCTCCATCTGCGCGGGACCGGCGAAAGTGTGGCGGCCAACATTGGCGGCCGCATGCTTGGCACCGCGTTCGCGGCGCTGACCAGTTGGCTCTCGGGAATGCCGTTTGTGCCGGGTGGCGATGACGCCACGCGCATGGCCTACACCGCGGCGGCCGTCGGTTTCGGCGCCTATGCGATCAATGCCATCGCCTGCTTCTGGCTGCCGGAGCCCGCGCGCGAGGGCTTCGCGGAATGAGCGACCGCATTTCACGCGGACAATGGCTCGTGCTGGCCGCCGCGCTGTTGGGGTGGATGTTCGACGGCGCCGAGCAAGGGATGTTCTCCCTCGTCGGCCGATCCGCGGTGAAGGATCTGCTGGGTTTCGCCGACCGTATTCCTTCGTCCGAGGAAGAAGCTACGATTGGCCGCTGGTTTGGAGTCGTGACGGCGATCTTTCTCGTTGGCATGGCCACCGGCGGCGTGCTCTTCGGCTGGCTCGGTGATCGCATCGGCCGTGTGCGCGCGATGACGCTCAGCGTGTTGACGTACGCGATCTTCACGGGACTCTGCGGCGTGGCGACCGCGGCTTGGCAAGTCGCGGTACTGCGATTCATTTCCGCGCTGGGCATGGGCGGCGAATGGTCCTTGGGCGTCGCCTTGGTGATGGAGGTCTGGCCGAACCGATCGCGGGCGCTGATGGCCGGTTTGATCGGCGCGGCCGCCAACGTCGGCTACTTGCTCGTCGGTCTGCTGGGTTGGGCGGTCATTCAGGCGTTGAGCGACGTCGACTCGTCCGCCGAAGTGCAAGCCTGGCTGAGGCGCATCGGGCTTTCCAACGATTCGGCCGCCACGCTGGTGTCGAACGGCGGATGGCGGCTGATGATGATTTCGGGCGCCGCGCCCGCCCTGCTGACGTTTCTGATCCGGTTGTTCGTACCCGAATCGGCCCGTTGGAAGCACGAGCAGAGCCAAGGCGCCACGTCGCACTGGGCGACGCGCGACCTGGTGGGCATTTTGCTCGGCGCGGCGGGGCCCGCGTTGATCATCTACCTCTGGACCAGGGAATTTTCGCTGGTCGCGCGCGTGGCCGGTTCGGTGGCGGGGTTGCTGTTGGCGACCGGCGGATATACTTACCCCGTCATTCGTTATCTGCAACGCCAAGGCGCGGCCGACGGCGCGACGACCACGGCTTGGCGCGGCACCGTCGGGCGAATGCTGTTGGCCGCGGGGCTCAGCGGCACGGCCTTGCTCGGCACTTGGGCCTCCGCCCAATGGGCGCCGACCTGGGCCGACAAGATGACCAACCAGTTGCCGGGGGCCAAGGAGCAGACCCAGTTGTGGTCGGCGGTCGGCGCCATCATCGGCACGATCACCGCCGCGCTGGTGGGCGGGTGGCTTGGCCGACGCGTCACCTATTGCTTCTTGTGTCTCAGTTCAATTGCTTCGCTCATCTGGCTTTACCAGTTCAATCCCGAATTCGGCCCGAAGTTCTTGGTCGCGAGCTTTGCCGTCGGGGTATGCACGGCGTCGTTTTACGGCTGGCTGCCGCTGTATCTGCCCGAATTGTTCCGCACGCAGGTGCGCGCCACCGGCCAGGGTTTCGGCTTCAACTTCGGCCGCATCGTGGCGGCCGTTGGCGCGCTCCAGACGGGCAATTTGATGGGGCAGTTCAGCCAAGACGTCTCCATCTTGGGCTGGACGCTCAAGGGGGGCTATCCGTTGGCATGCACATCCATGAGCGCCATCTATCTGGTCGGGCTGGTCTTGATCTGTTTCGCCCCGGAGACCAAGGGGAAACCACTGCCGGAATAGGAGAAAGGAGAACCTCTAACCTCTAACCTCTAACCTCCAACCCCTTCCCCACCCTCCCCACCGCGTGCGGCCCGCTGCCGGGGTGCTCGCCTTCGTCGATCCGGCGAACCATTCCTTTGCGAGGCCGCGCGGCGCCCGCCGGGCCTTCCTCGTCGTCCGCCCCGCGGCGGTTGCGCGACATCCAAGTCAAGAGGGCGGGCAGCATGATCATCGACGTGAACATGCAACAGCTCACACCTAGCGTCAACACGCGTCCCAGGCTCTGCAAGCCGCGGTGGTTGGCGATCATCAGCGAACCGAAACCTACCACCGTCGTGAGGCCGTCGACCAGCACGGCCACGCCGGTGGCCTGCGACATCTTGTAGGGACCGCTCTGCTCGCGGTACTCGTGGATCAGGTGGACGCCGTAATCGACCCCGATCCCCAGCATCAAGGGCAGGGCGATCATGTTGGCCGGGTTGAGCGGGATGCCGAGAATGCCCATCAGCCCGAATGTTTGCAGCAGGCCCAGTCCCAGCGGCAAGGCCGCCAAGAACGTGTAGCGCAGGCTGCGGAGGTCGAAGATCAGCACGACGATGATCACCATCAGCGCGTACACCGCGGCCTGCTCGTAGCTCGACTTCATTTGCCGCGAAGCTTCGTACGCTTGCAGCGGGTTGCCGGTCGCGCGGGGGTCGACGCTCCGCACGTCGCGGACGAATTTCTCCAGCGTCTCCATGTCCCAGATGTTCCCCTTGCCGTAGATCTTCAAGAGGTGGACGCCGTGCTTGCCGAAGAAACGGTTGACCAAGCTCTCGGGCAGATCGGTCAACTGCGGCGGCTCCGGGTTGGCGATGCTCTTCAGGACGTGGAGCCTGGTCAACAGATCGCCGGCCATCGCCTGCTGGAACTGCGTCATCAGCGTGAAGCAGTCGGCCGACTCGAGTCGGCGGAGCTTGTCGCGGATCTGCTCCAGTTCGCGTGCCGAGCGGGCGCCGTCGGGCGCTCGGGCCGCCAACTGCTGCGTGCGGGCCAGGATCCGGCCCAAATCGCCGGGCTTGTCGACCGGGATCAAGGGCGGGCGTTCGGGCAAGCCACGCAGCCGCCCTTCGATGCGTTCGATGATCGGCCGCTTCTCAGCGTCGTCCGGGCGCAGGAAGGAGACGATGTCCTCCAGCTTCTCGACCGACTCGAGCCGACCCAGCGCCTCCTTGCGCGCCAGCAGTTCCTCGCGGTTGTCGGCGATCGAGAGCGCGTACCAGACGCTCTGGTTCGCCTGGGCCAATAGTTTTTCCTCGAGCTCGACGCTCTCCAGGCCGTCGGCTTGCAGGTTCAACAGGTTGTGGTCGTACCACAGCCCGTCGACGCCCGACGCCGTGACGACGGTGAAAGCCATCGTCGCGGCGAGCAACAGCCGCGGCCGCTTCATCAAGGGAGCGATCCAGGAATGCACCGCCAGCGGCTCGGGAACCTTCATTCCCAGCCCGCTGCGATCGACGAGTTGGATCACCGCCGGCAATACCAGCAACTCGGCCGCCGCGCAGAGCAGGATACCGCCGCCCGCGATCAGGCCCAATTCGGCGATGCCGGTGAATTCCGTGAAGCCGGCGGCGAAAAACGCGATGGCCGTCGTGATCGCGCCGGTCAGAATCGGGGCGCCGACCCCCTTCGTCGTTTCAAGCAGGGCCTGTTTGCAGTCGGATATCCGGGTGCGGTTTTGCAAGTAGCGGGCCGTGTAGTAGACGCCGTAGTCGATGCCGATGCCGATCAACGTGACGGTGAACGACATGCTGAGGATGTTCAAGTGGCCGATCACCAGCGTCAGGTAGCCGAACGACCAGGCGATGCCCACCAGCAGCACCAGGTTGGCCAAGAGCGCGTGCCGCACTCCGCCGAAGCCCGCCACGAACAACAGTCCCACGCCGATCATCGAAAGCGCGCTGGCCCAGTACATCGACGTCTGGCTCGAGCGCATTTCGTCGTTTTCCATGATCGGCAAGCCGGTCACGCCGATTTTGGTTTCCGGGTGGCGCGCGTTGGTCCGGGCCACCAGTTCGCGCAGCGCGTCGACCGCCGCGTTGTTCGGAATGAAGCCGTCTTCCGTCTTTTGGGCCAGCCGCAGGAGCACGAAGCCGAGCGTTCCGTCCTTGGCCAGCAGGTAGTCGCTGTTCAGCTCGCTCAGCGTGGCGAACGACTGGGGCATCTCGGGCCAGGGCGATTGGTAGGTCCGGCGGCCGGTGAGGCTTCCCAGCAGGCTGCCGCTCAAGCGTTCGACCTCGTCGGCCGCGGCGGCGCCGAGGGCCGGCCGCGCGGCGGCGGTCTCCAGCCGCTGGTTCATGCCACTGGCGATGCGGCCCAGGTTCAGTCGTGACCAGTTTCCCTCGACGATCGGGCTGACTTCGTCGAGGAACTGTTCGATACCTGTCAGTTCCTCCATCGACAGGTAGTGCAGCCCTTTCGAGCGGATCTTGCCCAGATCGACGCCGTGCAGCACCGCGTGGAAGAGCGTATCCTCGCGCGCCAACATGTTCGAGATTTCGTCGAGCACCGGCACGACCTGTTCGCGGCTCGCCCCCTCGACGACGACGACCGCGTCGTCTTCCTCGCCGAATTCCTTGACGTAATCCATCCAGAGCCGGTTGTAGTCGCTCCGTGGATTCAACAGGTCGAGGCGGCTGGTCTTGTAGCCGAGTTTTTCCCAAGTGACCACGAGCGACAGCACCGTCAGGGCAATCGCCAACGAGACCGTGGCCGCGGGATAGCGCAAGGCCATGCGCGTGGCCAGGTTCAAGGGCCACGACAGCAGAGAAGGCTCCGCCGGCGATGGTTCCGCGGACATAGGCATCCTGCCAAGCTGTACGGTGGGTGTCCGTTGCCGTCACGAGTCCGCGGCAAAGTTTGCCGCTGGGATCGCTTCGAAGGGCGGGCATTCTAGCGGGACGGGCCAAGTTGCAAAAGACGGATCGCACGGACGTGTCCGGTTGCCGTAAAGCATTGCTGGCCAATGGGATGTGACGACGGGGCTAAGACGACCTGGCTTTTCGAGTGGCCGTGGGTCGGGCTTTCCCATCGGACACCGCCAGGAACGATGTATACTTCACGCGGTCGAGAATGAGACATTCAGGGCGACTGGGGCGGAGCCTCAGCGATGCCCCGGTCGCTTGCTAGCCGGGATTATTCATGGTCCGGGGAGGAACTCGCGCACTGTGCTGTAGCAGAATTCGCAAGAATTCTGGCGTAACTCGCGTCCACGGCCTGACTTCTTGCGAAGCCAGCTACGGGACCATGAATAATCCGGGCTTAGCCGGGGCATCGCTTAGGCTCTGCCACCAGCCACCGCTTTATCGAGGCAAAATGTCTTCTTGTCGGCCGCGTGAATCGAATGATGCTTGAGACGCCATGACTGCGGAACACGAGCGGCTGAGTGAGATCCGCGACGACGCCCACGGTTGGCGTCGCTGGGGACCGTACGTCGCCGACCGCGCCTGGGCGACCGTGCGCGAGGACTACAGTCCCGACGGCGACGCCTGGCACCACTTGCCCCACGACTTGGCGCGAAGCAAAGCCTACCGCTGGGGCGAAGACGCCATCGCCGGCGTCTGCGACCGTTACCAGTTGCTCGTCTTCGCGCCGGCTTTCTGGAACCAGCGCGATCCGTTTCTCAAGGAACGCCTGTTCGGCCTGACGCCGTACGAGGGGAACCACGGCGAGGACGTCAAGGAATACTACTTCTATCTCGACAACACGCCCACGCACTCCTACATGCGGTTCCTTTACAAGTACCCGCAGGCGGAGTTTCCCTACTTGCCACTGATCGCGGAAAACCGGCGTCGGGCCGGGCAGGGTCCGGAGTTCGAACTGCTCGACACCGGCGTGTTCGACGACGACCGCTACTTCGACCTGTTCGTCGAGTATGCCAAGGCCGATCCGGAGGATCTCTGCATCCGCATTGAGGCCGTCAATCGCGGCCGCGAGGCGGCGCCGCTGGAATTGCTGCCACAACTCTGGTTTCGCAACCTCTGGAGTTGGGCCGCCGTGCCCGGCCCGTCACCGCTGATCCGCGAAGGACGACGCACCGCCGATGAGATCAGCCTGGTGGCCGACGACTCGCAGTTGGAACCGCCGGGAACGATCCCGCTCGAATACCGCCTCGGCCCGCGCACGCTGTACGCCGCCACGGGCGGCGAGCCGCTGTTTACCGACAATGAAACCAACGCGCCGCGGGTTTACGGGCCAGGACACGAAAGCCATTCGGCTTTCGTCAAGGACGCCTTTCACCGCTGGATCGTCAACGGCGAGCCGTGCCTCAACCCGACCCACACCGGCACCAAAGCGGCCGTCCGCTACCGCTTCAAGGCCGTGCCGCCGGGCGGCTCGGTTTGCGTGCGTTTGCGCCTTTGCGACGGCCGGCCGCGGCCCACGCCACTGGCCCAGGTCGACGCGGTCATCCAACAGCGCCGCGCCGAGGCCGACGAGTTTTACGCCTCGCTGCACCCCCCCGGCGCCGGCGACGACGAGCGGCGCATCCAACGGCAGGCCTGGGCCGGGTTGCTGTGGACCAAACAGAGCTACATCTTCGACGTCAACCTCTGGCTTGAGGGCGACAACCCATTCTTTCCGCCGCCGCCCGCGCGGAAGTCGATCCGCAACGCGCACTGGCGGCACCTGAACTCGCTGCGCGTGATGACCGTGCCCGACAAATGGGAATACCCCTGGTTCGCGGCTTGGGATCTGGCCTTTCAATGCGTCGCCCTGGCGGCGGTCGATCCGCAATACGCGATGGATCAACTCAGCGTGCTCTTGTTCGAGCAGTTCCAGCACGCCAACGGCCAACTCCCGGCCTACGAGTGGGAGTTCTCCGATCTGAATCCACCGGTCCACGCCTGGGCGGTGTGGCGGGTCTACAACATGGCCCGGCTCAGAACCGGCCGCGCCGACCGGCCGTTCCTCGAACGCTGCTTCCACAAGCTGTTGATCAATTTCGCCTGGTGGGTCAACAAGGTCGACCGCAAAGGGAATAATGTCTTCGAGGGGGGCTTCCTCGGACTGGACAACATCACCGTGGTCGACCGCAGCAAGCCGCGGGAGGACGGCTCGGTGCTCGACCAGTCCGACGCGACCGGCTGGATGGGCATGTTCTGCCTCAACCTGATGCGGATCGCGCTGGAACTGGCCAGGGGGGCGCCCGTCTACGAAGGACTGGCCGTCAAGTTCTTCGAGCACTACGCCTACATCGCCGCGGCGATGAAGCGCATGGGCGGCGGCGAGCCGCTCTGGGACCAGGAAGACGGTTTCTTCTACGACGTGCTGCGCCAACCCGACGGGCGGTCGAGCAAATTTCGCGTCCGCTCACTGGTCGGGCTGATCCCGCTGTTCGCCGTCGAGCGGCTGGAACTCGACTGGATCGAGCCCTTCCACGAATTCAAGGCCAACGTCGCCTGGTTCCTGAAGCACCGCCGCGATCTGGTCAAGGACGTCGTACATCTCCACGAGCGCGACGGCAAGTCGACCTACGTGCTCACGGTCGTCAACCCCGACCAGCTTCAGCGGCTGCTGGCGCGCGTGTTCGACCCGGGCGAGTTCCTTTCCGATTACGGAGTGCGCAGCCTCTCGAAGGCCCACCAGGCCGAGCCGTTCCACTGGCTCGAAGGGTCGGTGGCCTACGAAGCGGCCGAGGCGATCACGAAGCTCAAGGGAGGCAACTCGAACTGGCGCGGTCCCATCTGGTTTCCGACGAACTTCTTGCTGATCGAATCGCTGCGAAAGCTCGGCACGGCCTACGGACCCGAGATGCGCGTGGCGTGTCCGGGAAATCCGCCACGGAGTTTGACGTTTCTCGAGATGGCGGGCGAAATCGCCGATCGCTTGATCCGCACGTTCACTCGCGACACGTCCGGACGCCGGGCGGTGCATGGCCAGGCCCGCAAGTTCCAGGACGATCCGCACTGGCGCGACCTCTTGCTGTTTTACGAGTATTTCCACGGCGACCACGGCGCCGGGCTGGGCGCCTCGCACCAGACCGGCTGGACGGCACTGGCCGCGTCGCTCATCGACGAATGGCGCAGATAGTTGGGTTGCTACGATCGCCCCATCACCTCCGCGGCCTCGTCGCATCGCCGCCGCGCCGCGGCGGCGGTCGGCGCCTCGGCGATGGCCCGCACGATCGGCTCGGTATTGCTGGCACGCACCAAGAGCCACTGATCCGGCCAATCGAGACGCAATCCGTCAAGCCAGCCGGGTTCGGCGTCGCTGAAGTGCCGCGCCAAGGCGGCCAGCGCGGCGGGCACGCGGTCGGCGGCCAGTTGCAGCTTGGTCTTCACGATCTCATAGCGCGGCAATTCATCGGCCAAGGCGCTCACGGGCAACTCGCGCGACGCCATGCCGTCGAGCACCAGCGCCATGCCGACGAAGCTGTCGCGGACGTAGCCGACGCGCGGATCGATCACTCCGCCGTTTCCCTCGCCGCCCAGCACGGCGTCGTAGGTCTCCATCATTTCAACCACGTTCGCCTCGCCGACCGCCGAACGGAAAAACGGCACTTTGTATTTCGTCGCCAGGTCTTCGGTCATGCGGCTTGTCGAGCAATTTGTGACCACCGGCCCCGGATCGTTCCGCAGTACGTGTTCGACGCAGATCGCCAGCGTGTATTCCTCGCCAAGATAACGCCCGCGCTCATCGATCAGCGCCAGTCGGTCGGCGTCGGGATCCTGACAAAACCCCAGCTCGGCCCCGAGGGCCGTGACCCGCGACAGCACGCCCGCCAGGTTCTCGGCCGTTGGTTCGGGCGCGTGCTCGAACCGACCGTCCGGCGCGCCGCCAAGAAGCGTCAATTCGCAACCCAATTCCTCCAGCAGCCGCTTCCCCAGCAGGCTGCCGGCGCCGTGGTTCGAGTCGAGCAGCACCTTGTAGCGGCGACGGCGGATACGCTCGACGTCGACGGTGGCCAGCACGAGTTCCGCATGACGGGTGAGCGAATCGGCGCATGGCCGGCGGCCGCCTCCCCGGCGCGGCATGCCGGCGGCGGCGCGGTATCGCGCGAGCACCCGCCGGCCTGTCTCGGCCGTGAGTACACGCCCTTCGTCGGAGAAGAGCTTGAGGCCGTTGTATTCGGCCGGGTTGTGGCTGGCCGAAATCTGAATACCCCCGGCGGCCGAAAACTGCCGCACCAGCACGCCGGTGGTGGGAGTGGCGGCCACACCGGCGTCGATCGGTTCGCGGCCCGCGGCCCGCACGGCATCGCAGACCACGTCGGCCAGCGCCGGACCACTGGCTCGGCCGTCACGCGTGACGACGATGGGACCGGGCGGCGCGATCTCGGCGAAGGCTTGCGCGTAGCGCCGGGCCACGTCCGAGGTCAGGCTTTCGCCCACGACGCCACGCAGCCCAGACACGCTGATAATCAGTTCGTCGTCCATGAGACACGGAAACACCCTGCACTCGATCGTGGCTTGGCCTCAATCCCGCAGCACCAGGTTGCCAACCATGGCCAGGCCGATGACGATGAGCAGCGTGAGCACCACGATTTCAATCAATGATTCGAACCACATGGCTTGCTTGTCAACCTCCAGTTCATTTTCAGAGCGATCATTTTCGCACGGCGCCCTCGGCGCGGCCGAAGATCATTCGTCCGGCGCTGGTTTGCAGCACGCTGGTGACGGAAATTTTGACGGTCTTGCCGAGGTGTTCGCGCCCGCCTTCCACGACGATCATCGTGCCGTCGTCGAGATAGCCGACCCCCTGGCCTTGCTCCTCGCCCGGCTTGACGATCATGACTTCCAGACTTTCGCCCGGCAGGAACACGGGCTTGAGCGAGTTGGCCAGATCGTTGAGGTTGATCACGTCCACGCCGTGCAAGCGGGCCACTTTGTTCAGGTTGTAATCGTTGGTGACGACCTTGCCGTCCAGGTGCTTGGCCAGCAGCACCAGCTTGAGATCGACCGCCTGACCCTCGAATTCGGGCAGGTCGCGATCGAAAATCTGCAAATCGACCGCGTCGTTGGAGCGCAGGCGGTTCAGGATGTCGAGTCCGCGCCGGCCGCGGCTTCGCCGTAGCCGGTCGGAACTGTCGGCGATGGCTTGCAGTTCGCTGAGCACGAAACGGGGCATGATCAACTGGCTGTCGAAAACCTTGGTTTCGACCACGTCGGCGATCCGCCCGTCGATGACCACGCTGGTGTCGAGCACGAACGGCTTCAGTCCTTTGATTTCCTTCGAGAACTCGACGTACGGAATGATGAAGCGAAAGTCGTTGCGGGTCTGCATCAAGAGGCTGATGCAGATATAACAAATCACCGCGGCGAGCACGAGCCTCACCCCCGAACGGACGAAGTCGCTCATCGGCATCGGAACCAACGCCAGCCCCACCACGTAGGCCAGGAACAGGCCCACGATCAGACCGACGTAGACCGATGAGATCACGTCGAGAGCCTTGTGCTTGACCAGCGCGTCGACGGCGATCACGAGCACCGCGATCGCAAGGATGCCGCCGAACAACGCCCAGGGAAGCCAGTGCGGCTCCGTGGGCATTTCGAGCGATTGAGCCAAGGAAATCGCGAGCCCCGCCGCCACGACGATGAACAGCATTCGCAGGATGATCAAAGGCATCAGACGGCTCTTACCTCCCTGGGTGACTTTCTCTGGCAAAATGTCTCGTTGTCGGCCGCGTGAAGTATAGCAGTCCAGCCGGCATGTGCCCAGTCGCAATGGGGGAGTATCCGTGCCAAACTTGCCGCCCCCCCAGCGCCACGTTAATATCAATTCCATGCCCCTCAAGACCCGGGATCAACTCGAAGCGGAAATCGCCGCCTTGCGCCGCCGGGTGGCCGAGCTGGAGCAGTGCGGCATCTCGGTGGAGATCGCCGAGCGCAAGGTGGCCGAGGAGCAGTTGCGATCGGAACAGCGCTTCCTCAAGCAACTCATTCACGCCCACGAGCGCGACCGCAAGTTGACGGCGTACGAAATCCACGACGGGCTGCTGCAATACGTCTCCGGCGCGCTGTTGCACCTGGAGACGCTTGCCGGCAAATACCCGCCCTCGGCCGGCAAGGGGCGCGATGTGCTGGAGCTCGCGGCGCATTTGCTGCGCCGGTCGATCGATGAGGGCCGCCGCGTGATGAGCGGGCTGCGTCCACCGATCCTCGACGAGGAAGGCATCGTGATGGCGGTCGAGTACCTGGTCGTCGAACAGTCGGAGCACGGCAAGCTGCACGTCGACTTCAGCCACCGCGTGACGTTCGACCGCCTCGACCCTCTGCTCGAAGGCACGATTTTTCGCATCGTGCAAGAGGCCCTGCACAACATGCGGCGGCACAGCCGGGCCACGCGAGCCGAGGTTCAGCTCGTCGAGGACGCGGGCCGCCTACGCGTCGAAATCCACGACGACGGCGTGGGGTTCGATCCCGACCAGGTGCCCGACGACCGCTTCGGCGTCGCCGGTATCCGCAAGCGGGCCGCCTTGTTCGGCGGGCGGGCGCAAATCACCAGCGCGGCGGGCCAGGGGACGCGCATCGTGGTCGATCTGCCGCTCACGCCGGCGTTGGCCGAGCCTGCGAACCACGGATGACGCGGACAGCACGGATGAAGGCAAGCAGGTTAGAGGTTAGAGGTTAGAACCACGGACCCACAAGCATGGCGCCTCAACGACATTTCTTGGGCTGGGATCGTCCGGCCTTGTGGACGGCGTCCGAATGGCTCTTCGCGCGCCACGCGTCGGCGAGCGAGGCTGATCTGGGAGGGCTGATCGTCGTTCTGCCCGGCCGCCGCGCCGGCCGCCGATTGCTGGAGATCCTGGTGCAGGAAGCCGAGCGGCGCGGACTCGCGCTGGCGCCGCCGCGGATCGTGACCGTCGGCAGCCTGCCCGAATTGCTTTACGATCCGCCGGCGCCGCCGGCCGGCGCGTTGGCCGCCGAGTTGGCTTGGGTCGCGGCGCTGCGGGCCGTCGATCCGGCGTTGCTGCGCCGCGTGGTTCCCGAACCACCGCCGCAGGCCGAGCCGCCGCGCTGGCTGAGTCTGGCCGAGCTATTGGGGCGCTTGCACGCCGAATTGGGCGGGCACGCCTTGCGGTTCGCCGACGTTGCGACCTGCGTGCGAACCATCGGCGACTTCGGCGAAGACCTGCGCTGGGAAGCGCTCGCGGATGTGCAAGACCGCTATCTCCACACGCTGGCCGCCTGGGGACTTGCCGACGAGCAGGCGGCCCGGCTGGACGCGATTCAACGGCGCGCCTGCCGCGTCGATGCGGAAATCGTGCTGCTGGGCGCGGCCGACGTGCTGCCGGTGGCGCGGCGGATGCTGGAACCGCTTGCCGACCGCGTGACGGCGCTGGTCCACGCCCCCGAGGCGTTGGCCGAGAAGTTCGACCCGTTCGGTTGCCTCGTGCCCGCCGCCTGGCGCGATGCGCCGATCGAACTCGCCGAGGAGCAGATCCACGTCGTTGGGGGACCGGCCGACCAGGCGGTGGCCGCGCTGCGCGCGATCGCCGCGTATGGCGGACGCTTTTCGCCCGAGGAGATCGCCGTGGGTGTCGCGGACCCGAAGCTCGTGCCCTACCTCGAGCAACGGTTCGAGCAGTTCGGCTTGCCCGGCAGGCACGCCGACGGACTGACGCTGGCCCAGACCGGGCCCTACAAATTGCTGGCCGCCGTGGCCGACTATCTCGACGGCGGACGATACATCGACCTGGCCGCTTTGGTACGCCACCCCGACGTGGAAGCCTGGCTCTCGATGAAGCTGGCCGGCGCCGAAGGGGCGGTGGGCGATTGGATCGCCGAGTTGGACCGTTACTACGCGCAGTTCTTACAGTCCCGGCTCACCGGTCGCTGGCTCGGCCCGCCGCGCACGCGGCGGCAACTCAGCCACTTGCGCACCACCATCGACGGCGAAATCCGCAACCCTCTCGCGGGCGAGCGACCGCTGGCCGAATGGGCCGAGAAAACCGTCGCTCTGCTGATCGAGATCCTCGGGCGCGAGCAGCTCGATCGCAACCATCCGCGCGAGCGGATCGTGCTCGAAGCCTGCGAACGGCTACACCAGGTGCTTGTCGAGGCCGCGGCGTTGAAGGGCAAGGTCGATGACCTGTGGCGGGGCGGCGACGCGCTGCGGCTCTTCCTGCGGCTGGTCGAGGGCGAGACGATTCCCCCCCTGCAATACGAGGCCGCGATCGAAATGCTCGGCTGGCTCGAGTTGCCGCTCGACGACGCCCCGGCCCTGATCGTGACCGGCTTCAACGACGGCGTCGTTCCCACGTCGGTCGGCGCGGACCAGTTTCTGCCGGGCGAGGTCCGCCGAAGGTTGGGGCTGAACGACAACGAGCGCCGCTATGCGCGCGACGCTTATGCGTTGGCCGTGCTGGCGGCGTCGGGCCGCGGCCTCTCGCTCGTGGCCGGCCGGCGTTCGAGCGAGGGCGATCCGCTGGCCCCCAGCCGGCTTTTGTTCGCCTGCGACCAGCGCACGATCGCCCGGCGGACGTTGCGGTTCTTCGACCGCAAGCCCTCGATCGCCGAGTCGGTCGTGCCGCCGGGACTGGCGGCGGGCCAATCGCGTTCGCTCTTTGCCGTGCCGCCGCCGTGCCCGCCGGCGCAGCCGGCCGAAAGCATGCGGATCACCGAGTTTCGCGACTACCTCGCCTGCCCCTACCGCTATTACCTCAGGCATGTGCTGCGCCTGGCGGCGCTCGACGACGCGGCCGAGGAATTGGATCCACGCGCCTTTGGCACGCTGGCCCACGAGGCGCTGCGCGAATTCGGCTCCGATCCCGACTGTGCGCGCTTGACCGACGCCGACGCCATCCGCCGCCGGCTCGACGCCGCGCTCGACACGCTCGTCCAAGAGCGCTACGGCGACGAACGCTTGTCGGCGGTCGATGTGCAGATCGAACAATTGCGACTGCGGCTGGGGGCCTTCGCCGACTGGCAAGCCCGCTGGGCCTCGCAAGGCTGGCGCATCGCGCATGCCGAGTTCGAGGTCGACGGTCCAGCGGCGCCGTTGATCGTTGACGAAAAGCCGATGGGCCTGCGCGCCAGGATCGACCGGGTCGACTTGCACGAGGAGCAAGGGTATGTGATCTTCGATTACAAAACCTCCGACAAGGCCAAGACGCCCGAACAAACGCACCGCAAGGCCCAGACGCGGTGGATCGACTTGCAACTGCCGCTCTATCGCCACCTGACGCCGGCGCTGGGTATCCCCGCCGAGATCAAACTGGGGTACATCGTGTTGCCGAAAGTCCTGCGCGATACGCGCGAGCACCTGGCCGAATGGGATCCGGACGACCTGGCCGCGGCCGATCTCGCGGCGGCCGACGTCGTGCGCGGCGTCCGTCGAGGGCATTTTTATCCACCGGCCATGCCCCCACCCGATTTCGCCGAGGAGTTCGCGCGGATCTGCGGCGACGGACAGTTCGGCGGGCTTTCATCGGACGACGAGGAGGAATCGCCATGACGTTCCCCCATGTGATGATCCGCGCTTCGGCCGGAACCGGCAAAACCTACCAGCTCTCGAACCGTTACCTGGGCCTGGCCGCCGCCGGCGCCCCACCCGAGGCGATCCTCGCCAGCACGTTCACCCGCAAGGCGGCCGGAGAGATTCTCGACCGCGTGCTCACGCGGCTGGCCGAAGCCGCCCTCGACGAAGCCAAGTGCCGCGAACTGGCCGAAGCCATGGGCCATACGAGCTTGAACTCCGAGCGCGCGCTCGACCTCTTGGCCCACCTGGTCAAGCACCTGCACCGGCTGCGGATCTCGACTCTCGACGGTTTCTTCGCCCAGGTCGCCGCCAGCTTCAGCCTCGAACTGGGGCTGCCGCCCGGCTGGCGGATCGTCGAGGAGCCGGTCGACCAGCGGCTGCGGAGCGAGGCGATTTTGGACGTGCTGGCCGGCGACGGCGCCAAAACGACGCTGACCTTGATGCACCTGCTGAGCAAGGGAGAGGCCGAGCGGAGCGTGAGCGGCCAGATTCGAGAACTGGTCAATTCGCTCTACGGCCTGTACCTGGAAACGCCGGCCGAGGCCTGGGCGGCCTTGCGCGCCGGGCGCCCGCTGAACGGCGAAACGCTGGCCGCCGCGATCGACGCCCTGGCCGCCGCGCCGCTGCCTGAACGAGAGCGATGGACCAAGGCCCGCGCCGCCGATCTGGCGTCGGCCCAGGCCGGTGACTGGGCCGGCTTCATCAAAGGCGGCCTGGCCGGCAAGGTCGCCGACGGCCAGGGCATGTTCGACCGCAAACCGATCGAACCCGATCTTACGGCCCTGTACCAGAAGCTCGTGGGCCACGCCAAGGCGGTGCTCGTCGGCCAGTTGGCCGACCAGACCAAGGCCACCCATCAGTTGCTGGAAAAGTTCGACGCCCATTACCAGCGGCTCAAGCAGGGCCGCCGCGCGCTGCGGTTCGACGACGTGACCCGTTCGCTGGCGCGGGCGGCGCCGGCGGCGCGGGCCCAGCCGCTCGCCTACCGCCTCGACGCCGAATTGGCGCACCTCCTGCTCGACGAGTTCCAGGATACCTCGCTCTGGCAGTGGCGGGTGCTGCGGCCGATGGCCGATCCGTTGTTCCAGGGCCGCGACGGCGTCTCATCGTTCTTCTGTGTCGGCGACGTGAAGCAGGCCATCTACGGCTGGCGCGGCGGCGAGGCCGAACTGTTCGACGCGCTGGGACGCGACTGGTCGCAACTGGCCGAGCGGACGCTGAACGAAAGTTTTCGCTCCTCGTCGGTGGTGATCGGCACGGTCAACCGCGTCTTCGCTCGCCTTGAAGGTCTGGCGCCCTTGGACAAGCACGCCGCGGCCGTCGCCGGTTGGGCCGCCACGTTCGGCGAGCACACGACGGCGCGCGACAAGCTGCCGGGCCACGCGCGGCTCGTCGTCGCGCCCAAGGCGGCCGAAGCCGCCGATCAGAAGGTGGAGACGCTCAAGTTCGCCGCCGCCGAGATCGCGCGTCTCGCCGGCGAGGCGCCGCGCGCCACGATCGGGGCCCTGGTGCGCGACAACGCGGCGGTCGCACGGCTGATTTTCGAACTGCGCCGCCTCGATCTGCACGCCAGCGAAGAGGGGGGCAACCCGCTCTCCGATTCGCCCGCGGTGGGCGTGGTGCTGTCGCTCTTGACGTTGGCCGACCATCCGGGCGACACCGTGGCCCGTTTCCATGTGGCCGGCTCGCCGCTGGCCGCCGCGCTGGGTCTCGATGAAGAAAATGCCGGCAGCCAGGCGGCAAACCGGCTGGCCCACCATGTGCGGCGGGCGCTCGTCTGCGAGGGATACGGCAAGACGATCGACGGCTGGGCTCGCAAGCTGGCTCCGGCGTGCGACCGCCGCGACGCCGACCGGCTGTGGCAGCTTGTCGAGCTGGCCTATCGCTACCAGGCCGAGGCCACGTTGCGGGTCAGCGACTTCGTGGTCTACGTCGAAAGCCAAAAGGTGCCCGATCCGACCTCCTCCGGAGTGCGCGTCATGACGATCCACCAGGCCAAAGGACTGGAATTCGACATCGTGGTGTTGCCACAGCTCGACGGCAAGCTCATCGGCCAGCCGCCGCCGGTGGTCGTCGGCCGCTCGGAGCCGACCGGTCCGGCGGAGTTGGTCACGCGCTACGCCAACAAGGAGTTGAAGGCGCTCTTGCCGGGCAACGTGCAAGCGGCCTTCGATGCGTACCACGAGCGCGTGGTTCGTGAAACGCTTTGCGTGCTTTACGTCGCCCTGACCCGCGCCATTCACGCGCTGCACATGATCGTGGCGCCTTCGTCCGACAACGAAAAGACGCTTCCGGCGAAGTATTCGGGCATTCTCCGGGCGGCCTTGACCGACGGGCAAAAGGCCGAAGCCTCGACGGTGCTCTACGAGGCGGGCGACGCGCGCTGGCATCGTTCTGTGGGGAACCCCCTCCGTGGCGTTCCGGGAATCTCTGTCGGGAACGCCCTTCGTGGCGTTCCGGAGGGGGGACCAGGCTCTGTAGTTCCGGGAAGCGCGGAGCAGCCCGCGGTTCTGGAAGTGAAACTCGCCGCGGCCGGCGAGCGCCGCGCGCGGATGCTCGAGCGGCAAAGCCCGTCGGGCTTGGAAGGGGGAACTCTCGTCGACCTGAAGCAGCGCTTGCGGCTCGACACGAGTACCGCGCTGCTGCGCGGCACGATGATCCACGCTTGCTTCGAGCAAATCGAGTGGCTCGACGACGGCGCGCCGAGCGACGAGGCGCTGGCCGAGGCGTCGCTGGCCGCGGGCGCGTCGCGGGCCGACGTCGCCGGGTGGCTGCCGCAGTTCCGCGAGATGCTTGCCCGTCCCGCGATCCGCGCCGCGCTCTCACGCCATGCCTACCAGGGAGGCGCCGCGTGGAAGGGCAAGGGCGAAATCCTCAAAGCGTTGTCCGGCGGCGACTACTCGCTCAACGTGCGGCGAGAGCAACGGTTCGCCATCCGCGACGGCGACGCGATCCTCACCGGCGCGCTGGACCGGCTGGTGGTCGCCGAGCGCGACGGCCGGCCCCTGGCGGCTGATCTCGTCGACTTCAAGACCGACCTTGTGGACGACGACAGCCGCGAGGGCCTGAAAGCGATCGTCGCCCACTATCGGCCCCAGATCGAAGCCTACCGCCGCGCCGTGGCGCGGTGTACCGGCCTGCCGCCTGATCGCATCTCCGCCCGCTTGGTGTTCGTCGGGGCCGGCCTCGTCGCGCGGATCTGACGCCATCATCCACCGTATTTTCGTGCTAGCGTCCAGGGGGCGTCATGGCGTCGTGCGTAGCGAGCAACTTCTGTGAGCGTCTGCTGAATCGGCCCGAAACGGCCGCCGCCCAACTGCCTGCGCTGCCGAATGGGGAATTGACGCGACTGGCGGAAGAACTGCAGCAACAGGTGCTGAAGCAGAGATGATGCTGCGGCCTGTGGGCTTGTCACGACTGAACGGCGTTTTGCGCCTTCCACTGGGAAGGAAGCGTGGCTGACCGGCGCGACAAACAGACCGAACCTACACGGCCCTCTGGGGCATGGTCGGCGACCAGCGGCGACACCACGCCGGGGGCCGTTTCCAGCGGCGCCAACGCCGTCACCGCCAACGGCAGCGAAAGCTTCAAGCACGACGAAACCGGCGGCGGCTTCAGCTCCGGCGGCGGCTTGCCCGGCAGCGTTTCGACCAGCGGCAGCACCAGCGCCAGCGGCAGCGACTCCTTCACGTTCAGCGCAGGCGGCGCCGACAGCGCCAGCGGCGGCTACAACGAATCGGACAGCTATTCCGTCAGTGGCCACCGCCCAGCCGGATCAGGCTCAACTCCAACTCGATGGGGTGGTCCTGGACGACTCGCGTCTGACGAACACGCCGGTGCTGCCGTATCTGCGGATGATGGTGAGTCTGATCGAAGCGCGCTTGCTGACCTCGATCGCGCGGCGCGGCATCGAGACGCCGTTGGAAGGCGTGGATCCCCCGCAGGGCCGGTTCCTGCTCAACGGTTTCAAGCGCTACCGCTGCGCCCAGGTGTGCGTCACGATCGGTACGTGTACGGTTGGTAGCTGTTTTGGGATGGTTTGAAAGTGATCCAGGAAGCAAGGTAGGCCGACGAGCAACTTGGATTGAGCCGGATCGCCTGGCCGCAATCGGCGATCGCTTTTTCGAACTCTTCTTTACTTGCCCCAGGCGTCGGCGCGACAGTCATAGGCCTCGTAACTATTGGGATCCAACACCGGGGCCACCGGGGCTTGGCGGGCTTGCGAGGGATCGCCGTTTGAGTAGACTTGAGCATGACGCTTACCTCCTGAACAGGTTGGTGTCACTGGCGTCCGTCGGCTAAACGGCGGGCGCCAATTATATAGTTCTTGGACAGGTAGCTCAGTTGGTAGAGCAACGGACTGAAAATCCGTGTGTCGCCGGTTCAATCCCGGCCCTGTCCACTGTGCCAGCGGACCCAATGTCCGCCGGCGTCGTTTCGGGAGTGGACACAAGGTCGCATTCTGGTTCAACTTGCGCCGCGGGACTTGCAGCGACTCGCGCGCCATGGCCTCGCGATGCGACCGGTTGCCCGTGGATGTCCGCTCGGTCTAAGTCGCTGGTTCCTGCAACTTCTACTGCAACTATAGCTGCAACGCATTTCCTCGCCGCGTCCAACGCACCTGGTAGAGCAACGGACGTCGATGGACCGTCGGTCCCCGTCATACGGCCTTCTTCGGCCTCCAGCGGCTCGCCTGCGCGGCGAGGGGCCGGCGGGAGGGCTTCAATGCCGGAACGCATATCCTTCACGCCCAGTCGCGTGTAATGCTTCTCCGTCGTGCGAGAGTCCTTGTGCCTCGCCAAATCACGAACCACCATCGGCGCAACTCCCTGCCGGTGGAGCTCTGTCACGAAACCCATGCGGTTCGAATGAAAGTCGGCGTAACGCCCATCTTCGTCGAGGTACCGCAGGAAACCGTGGTGCTCGGCACGCCGCGCCGCCTCGCCGGCCGTCGGCGCTTCGTCGATCCACGCCTTACGCGCCGCGGCCAGGTCGATCTGCATCATCTTCGACGTCTTGCGCCCTCCGCGTCGCGGAGCCGCGGCCTTCAGCCTGCCACGCCCTCGGCCGATCTTGGCGGCGCCCTCGGCTCGGCCCACCGCCAACAGGGGCGCGTCCCGGGCCACTTCGCCCTTGTCCCGCAGCCACGCGCGGACCCAGGCCACGACGGACGCCTGCAAGGGGATCTCCGCTTCCTCTCCGTTCTTGGTGTACGCACCGTTCACCTTGACGGTGGGTGTCGCCGAATCAAGATCGAACGACCGCAGTGTGAGTGATCCGAGTTCGCCGCGGCGCAAACCTGTATAGCGCGCCAAGACATAGAGCATGGCCCGATCATGGCCGGCCACGGACTCAACCGTCCGGCCGCTCGTTTCAGCCGCGTTGACCAGGCGATTGAATTCGTCATCTTCGAGCGGGCGCCGCGGGTGCCGCTCTGCGCGGTCCGTCGCCGTGTAGCCAATCCGGGCGAGCGGGTGATGTTGAGCACGCCCCTCCCTTACGAGCCAGCTCAGGAACGCGCCGAACCGCCTCCAGTAGCCCTTGCAGGTCTCCGCGGCGCGGCCGCGCTTCCGCAGTGTGTCGAGGCAGGCCAGAACCTTCGCATGCGTCACGGCGGCGGCCGTGGTGAACTTGCCTTCCTTGAGAATCCAGCCGGCATGGCTGCTCACTTCCCTGACATGCTGGGCGCTCCTGCCGTCGCGGGTCAGGTGCGCGCAGTAATCGGCCAGGTGTTCGGCCAGCGGGCGGCGCGCGTGCTGTTCCTGTTCGCGCGGCGCGGCCAGCCCCAGGCGTTCCTTGTCGGCATGCGTCTGCCGGTCTTGCAACTCGCGTTCGCTGGCGGCCTGGTCGGTGAACAGCGCGATGCGTTTTTTGAAGCCGTCGGCGCCGGTGAACTCGCCGTACCATTTTTTGGAAAGCCTCACGCACCTGATCTTGCGCGGTCCCTTGCTCGGCCGCTTGGGTTCGCTGCGCGTGAGCTTGCCGTGAGAATCGTAGAAGCGGGTCACGACCTGGCCGGCGAGCTGGTCCCAGTCGGCCTTGCGGCGAATTTGCTTGCCCTCGGCGTCGAGATGGCGGACGGTCGAAACGCGGAAAACGGCCATGCGGGTTCCTCCATAGAGCACGCCGCGCGGCGGGGCGCGGGGCTCTACTCCCGCGGCCCCCACCGCGACGGCGAAGGATTCGTTCAATTCAACGTAGACGATCGGCGGCGTAACTCAAGCCGCCGTAATTCAGGCCGCCCCCGCGGCGCCCTCGTCGGCGCCCAGCAACGCGAGCTGCCGTAGCGGCCGGTCGCTGATGCGTCGGGCGTCGTGGTGCCGTTCAATCGCCCTTTTTTTGTTGCGCGCGGTCTCCTCCGCCTGGTCGTACTGCCGCCAGGCCTTGAGGTAATCGGCCAGGTTGAACATCGCGAGTTGCTTGTACCGCCGGCAGAGACCGCCCGTCTCACGGTCGACGTCGGGCAAGGAAATCAAAAGCGGTGTACCGTCCGGCGATACCGCGCGGTGAATCGCCCTTCGCAGATCCTGCTTGACCACGGCCTCGAGCGCCGCGTCGCGGTACTCGGGCGGGATCGGCACGCTGCCCATGAAGGCGGCCGTCAGCTCCCCGATCGTCGCCGGCTTGGTGACGCGGGAAATGAACCGGTCAAAGGCTTCGTTGAGGCTCGCGGACATGAGGAACGTCGGGGGTTGGGTATGATGAAAAGCGATGAAAACCGGGCCGGCGACGCCGATCGGGGATCGGATCTCGATGGCGCGCCGGGCCCGGCGTGTCACCCGGCGGTCCTACGGGCCTTGCGGGCTTGACCAACTCGCTTCCCACTTGATGCCCAACTCGCGGAACCGGCGACGTCCGTAGGCGATTTCCTGGCCTTGGACGTCGGGGGGCAGCTTTGAACGGATGGCACCGCTGAACGTGGCGCCGGGCTTTTGGCGCCCTTTGCAAAACTCGATCAGTTCGGCAACCTCAAGCTCCGCAACGCGATTTTCCAGGACGAGCAGCGAAGGCACTATCACCTGCCAAAGAAATACCTTCGGGTCTCCAATTTTCTTGTGCCAGTGATATGCCCTTCCCACGATGGATGCCAGCACGTCGGGCGCCGAGGTCTCGTTCCCTCCCTCTGAGGGCCGTTCCCGTTCCCGCGGTTGCTCCGCGGCCGGGGCTTCGTTTCCAGTTTTCTGGAAAGTCGGCGTCCGTACCGGTACGGTAGGTACGGCAGCGCATGCGCTTTCGGATGGTACGGGTGGAACGGTGGTACGGTGGTACGTACCAGGCGAATCGTTTCCAGTTTTCTGGAAAGCTGTCGAATTGTCCTGCCCCTCAAAATTCCCGCGAAACGCCACGACTTCAGGGTCGGCCGGCGGATCGTTTCCAGTTTTCTGGAAACGATCCGCCTCCGCCTCGCCCGCGTCGAGCGGCGACGCGACGTAGCAGCCCGCTTCATCCTCTCGCCAATGGCCGAGGTTCGTCAGGCCGCGGATCCTGTCGTAGATCGTGGCCAGCTTCAGGCCGAGTCCACCGTCGCGGCGATAGGCCCCCGCCTGCTGAATGAACTTCGCCTTGTCGAATGCACCATCGGAGTACGCGGCGAAATGCAGGGTAAAAAGCCAGAACTCCGTAACGTCGCCGCCCGTCGACCGCCGAAACAGTGCCGCGTGATACGCGGCGGTGTCGTCGACGGCCCTCGGTCGCTCAGCCTGCTTGTGGAGAGTCACCGTTGCGCCTCCGTGCAGTCTGGCGGTACTGCCAAATGGGGATGGGGTTGGTCGTGCCCTCGTCGGCCCCGTCGCCGGCGAAGGGTAGTGCGAGCTGCGCATCGCCTGGCTTCGCGAGCGGGCGGCCTGGCGTTGCGGTGCGCCAGTCGCGGACGCGAATGACGGCTTGCCGCGGCCGTCGCTCTTCCACCTCGATCAAGCCGCGTCGTTCGAGCGTGGCGATCCAGCCGCGTACCGAGCGTTCGCTCGCGGCAAGCGCCGCCTCGAACCGAAGGTAATCGACCGTCAGTTTCCGCGGGCGGCAGCCGACGACCTGCCAGAGCACGATGTAGGCGAGCAGGGGCTCGCGGCGGATGCCTCGCATCGCGAGCAGATCGGGCGGCACATGCCACGTCGTGGGCACGGCATCGAGCGGCGGGGCGCCGGTGGGCGTGTCTTTCGGCATTCTCATCGTCGGCCCTCCCCCCCCATCGCGCGCCACGTCGCATTGTCCGGCGTGCCCGCGGCCAGCCAGGCGTCGATGACGTCGGCGCGGTACAGGTACTCGCGGCCCACCCGCTCGCCGTCGGGCAGCTTGCCGGCCGATCGCATGCGGGTGATCG
>DATKSN010000327.1:0-7035 GCA_035531595.1 Pirellulales bacterium
CGTGGTGACGCCGGGGGCGTGGCAGCGCCTCGTTGAAGCGGCGATGTGCCAAGCGCGGTCGGGCGATCCGCGTGCGCGTGAGTGGATCGCGAGCGTTCTTGGCGCGGATAGCGCAATCGACGAGCTCGGGCGCGCCGACGCGGCGGCGGGCTACGTCACGATCTCGACCATGAACGCGGCGTTAATGCGTGCGCGCGCCGGCGCGGGTGGTCGGCCGAGCTATGAGGACTGATCGCCCCATAAGCGTCGTCGCGGCGCGAAAAAAAACGACTCCGAAACCCTCCCAAGCGATCCAAAAGCGCGTGTGGAGGGGCGAAGTGTGGGGAGCCAACTGTGGGCCGCTTTCGCGGCAGGCTCAGAGTCCTGGGTTATCGGAGATCGTTTTTTTTCGCTTCGCCGTCGTCTCGTTTTTCGCACGTTCGTTGCTGCGCAACGAGCGTGCTTTTTTCTGAAAATGATCCCTACCGTTTCGTGGGCCGCGTGGCGGACCCCCCGAGCTTGCGCTGCGGGTTAGTGTCGAAGCAGCCCGCTCGTAGAATGGCTCTACTTCCCCAGCGCCTGGTTGGCCAAACGGGTCGTGGCCTCGTCGTCGTTGTCCCATAAGTCGGCCAGGTGGCGGCGGATGCGGCGGGACGCGCTGAGCAGGTAGTAGCGTCCGGTGGCCAGATCGCGCCCGGTTTGCGCTTCGTCGGCGCGGGCGGCACGCGACAGACGGTCGAGCCGGTTGAGCACGCAACTCGAAACGTACAACTCGATCACCGCGTCGGCCACGCGGCCCAATTGGTACTGACGATCGACGATGCTTTCCCGATAGCGCCTCAAGAGCCGATCGACGTTCGAGCCGAATGCGCCGACGAGCTTGCCGAGCTGCGCGGCGTCGGTCTCCAATTCGCTCGATCGGACGGCGATGGCGGGCGAACCGACCAACGCGCCGAGCCGCCGGCCGGCGAAGCCGCCGAGCTTGCCGAGGTTGCCCCACGGGCTCATGATCGCGTCGAGCACGCCCTTCAGCTCCAGGCCCACGTCGCGCATGCCGACCAGGGCCACGAACGCGCGGAGCACGTCGTTGGCTCCCTCGCCGATCAGGTCGATGCGGTGGTCGCGAAGCAGTCGCTCGTACGGCTCGTCGGTGAAATAGGCCATGCCGCCGTGGATCTGAAACGTGTCGTGGACGATCCGCCAGAGGACCTCGGTGGCGAAGACCTTGAGCACCGCCGTTTCGAGCATGTAGTCGTCGGCGCCCGAGTCGATCAGGGCCGCGGTCTGGTAGGTGGCGGCTTCCATGGCGAAGACGCCGGACTCGATGTAGGCGAGTTTCTCCTTGACCATCTCGAAGGTCCCGATCGTCTCGCCGAACTGCACCCGGGTCGCCGCGTGCTTTGCGGCGCGGGCAAGGCAGAACTTGGCCGCGCCGGTGCAACTGGCGCCGAATGTCGTGCGGCCGAAGTCGAGCACCGTGAGCGCGACCTTGAGTCCCTTTCCAAGCTGCCCCAGCACGTTCTCGTGGGGCACGAACATCGCGTGAAACGCCAAGCGCGAGGTGGCTGTTCCCCGCACGCCGCACTTGGGCATGCGCGCCTCGACCACCTCGAAGCCCGGCATGTCGGGCGTTACCAGAAAGGCCGTGATCTTCGTTTCCTTGCCGCCCGGCACGGGCGTGCGAGCCATGACGGTCAGCACCTTGGCCAGCGCGCCGTTGGTGATCCAGCGTTTTTCGCCGTCGAGCAAGTAGCCCTTGCCGTCGGGCGACGGCGTGGCCCGGGTCTGGACGTTGGCGGCGTCGCTGCCGGCCTCCGGCTCGGTAAGGGCGAAGGCGCTGATCCACTCGCCGGTGGCCATTTTCGGCAGCCAGCGGTCTTGTTGGGCCTGCGTGCCGAACAAAACCAGCGCTCGCGGTCCGATCGAATGGTGGGCGTTGACGAACAGCGCCGTCGACGCGCAATGCCCGCCGAGCAGTTCGAGAATCCGGCAATACGAAGTTTGGCTGAGTGCCAGCCCTCCGCAGCTTTTCGGCAGGCAGGCCCCCAGCACGCCGAGCTTTCCCAGCCCGGCGACGACGTGATCGGGGATGCGCGCCTCGCGGTCGATCGCGACCGGGTCGATCTGCTCGGCGCAGAACCTGCGCACGTCATCGACCAGTTGGTCGGCGCGACGGTCGGTTGTCAGGTCGGGATAGGGGAGCAGCCGCTGGCTGAGGTGCCGGCCGAAGAAGAGTCCCTTGGCGAAGCCGACCTTGGCCGCGCCGTCGCCCAGCAATTCCTCGGCTTGTTTGATCTGCTTCTCACGATTGCCCACGCTCATACGCACGGTTTCCATCTACCAGCAATTCGCATAGATTCGTGGTCCCGTTCTTGACTGCACGTACTGCAAAAGCCCGCCAATCTCCTCGGGATGCGCCGCTTTGGCTTGCGCCCAGGCCGCTTCGACTGCAACTTGATATTCACCGAAATGGCTCATGATTCGTCATCCTCCATCAATAGAGAATACCGCCGCGCAGCTTAAAATGCCAGTCGGCAAGTCCATGTAATTGCTCCTCGTTCCCACGCTATGCGTAGGTAGGCGAGTTTCTCCTTGACCATCTCGAAGATCCCAATCGTCTCGCCGAACTGCGCGCGGGTCGCCGCGTGCTTGGCGGCGCGGGCGAGGCAGAACTTGGCCGCCCCGGTCAAGCGGGTCGTTGATTTTTCGCGGAATGCTTGCGGAAACCCCTCGAGGGGACCATAATCACGTCGCGGCGGGTGTGTTCTTCCAGCGTTGAGCTTGGCATGGCGAGACGATGTCCGATTCGAGCCAATTGTCCGATTCAAGTCAGCCGCCGGAACATCGGTCGAGTACGCCCGAGGCGGGCCTTCTCGGAATGAATCCCCAGCCACAGGCCGAAGCGGCGATGCCTCCCTCCGACCCCTACGCGACGACGCCTGTTTCCGACGACGTGCCGGGCGTAAGCGGTCCGGCGCAGCCGCGATTCGGCCGCTACGAAGTGACCGATTTGCTGGGCGAAGGCGGCTACGGCAGGGTCTACCGTGGCTACGACCCCGAGTTGCGGCGCGTGGTGGCGATCAAGGTGCCGCGCCGCGAACGGATCGAAACGCCGGCCGACGCCGAGGCCTACCTGACCGAAGCCCGCGTTTTGGCGGGTCTCGACCACCCCGCCATCGTGCCGGTTTATGACTTGGGGCGCACCGAAGAGGGCTGGTGCTACGTGGTTTCAAAGTTCATGCCCGGCGGCGACCTGGCCGGCCTGATCGAGCGCCGCCGTCCGTCGCACGAGGAGGCCGCCGAACTGGTCGCCCGCATCGCCGACGCCATGAACCACGCGCACCAGCGGGGCCTGGTCCACCGCGACATCAAGCCACAGAACATCCTGCTCGACGAGGCGGGCCATCCTTTGGTGGCCGATTTCGGCCTGGCCTTGGCCGACGAGTCGTTCGGCCGCGGCTCGACGTATTGCGGAACGCCGGCCTACATGAGCCCCGAGCAGGCCGGCGGCGAGGGGCACCGCGTCGACGCGCGCAGCGACATTTACAGTCTGGGCGTGGTGTTCTACGAGCTGTTGGCCGGCCGCCGGCCCTACCGCCGCCCTCAGATGCCCGAACTGCTCGACGAGATCATCACCGGTGAAATCCGCCCGCCGCGGCAGCTCGACAACGCGATCCCCAAGGAGCTGGAGCGGATTTGCCTCAAGGCCTTGGCCAAGCGCGCGGCCGACCGTTACACGACGGCCTTCGATCTGGCCGAGGACTTGCGGCACTGGCAGGCGAAGCGGAAAAATAGGCGAGCGGGGGGCGTTAGCCCCCCGGTGGTGTCGCCGGCGGCCGCGGCCGCCGCTCCGGAAGTTCCACGCCTGACGCCTGCCGCCGCGCCTGCCGCCCCGCCTGCCGCCCCGCCGCCTCCTTCCGATTCCGACTCGGCGCGCACGCCAACAGGGGGCTTACGCCCCCCGCGCTCCGATCATCCCCAAGGGGCTGCGTTCGTTCGACGGCGATGATGCCGATTTCTTCTTGCAACTCTTGCCCGGCCCCACCGACCGCGAGGGGCTGCCCGAAAGCATTCGCTTCTGGAAGTCGCGTATGGAGCGGACCGACTCCGACACGACGTTTGCCGTCGGCCTGAGCTACGGGCCGAGTGGTTGCGGCAAGAGCTCGCTGATGAAGGCGGGCGTGTTACCGCGGCTGGCGCCCCGCGTGCATGCCGTCTATCTGGAGGCCACGCCCGACGACACCGAGGCCCGGCTATTGAAGCTGCTGCGCAAGGCTTGTGGTGCGGGCGTCCCGCCCGCTGAATCTGAGGAGGCAGGCGCGACGCCCGCACCACAACCTGCGCAACCCTTGGTCGATATGCTGGCCGCGCTGCGCCGCGGCCGCGGCCTGGCGCCGGGCGAGAAGGTGGTGATCGTGCTCGACCAGTTCGAGCAATGGCTGCACTCGCACCGCGAGGCGCAAGGGACGGAGTTGGTGCGGGCTTTGCGCCAGTGCGACGGCGGCCGGGTGCAGTGCGTGGTGATGGTCCGCGACGATTTTTGGATGGCCGCTTCACGCTTCTTGCGCGAGTTGGAGATCCCGCTGGTGGAGGGCGAGAACAGCGCCGCGACGGACCTCTTCGACACGCGGCACGCGCGGCGCGTGCTGGCGCTATTTGGCCGCGCGTTCGGCTGCCTGCCCTCTGTAGGGAACGTCCTCCGTGGCGTTCCGGATTCCGACGGCGGACGTAGCCCGCCGCGGAACGCCACGGAGGGCGTTCCCTACAGAGCGGTTGACGAGCTTACGGCCGACCAGGAGCGTTTTCTCGATGCCGCCGTGGCCGGCCTGGCCGAGGACGGCAAGGTGGTTTCAGTCCGCCTGGCGCTGTTCGCCGAGATGGTCAAGAGCAAGCCGTGGACACCCGTCACGCTCAAGGAAATCGGCGGCATCGCCGGCGTCGGCGCCACGTTCCTCGAAGAGACCTTCAGCGCCTCGACCGCGCCGCCGCGGCACCGCCTGCACCAGCAGGCCGCTCGCGCGGTGCTCAAGGCCCTGCTACCCGAGGCCGGCGCCGACATCAAGGGGCACCAGCGCGGCGCCCTTGAGTTGCTCGCCGCCAGCGGCTACGAGCGCCGGCCCGACGAATTCGCCGAGCTATTGCGGATTCTCGATTCAGAGCTGCGGCTGATCACGCCCGCCGATGAGGAGGGGGACAGGTTACAGGCGACAGGGGACAGGGGCGAGCGGGGGGCGTTAACCCCCTGTTCAGATGGCAACACTGCGGGCGTGGACCCTTCATCAGCGTCGTCTCCAATCCAAAATCCGCAATCCAAAATCCAAAATCATTTCCAACTCACCCACGACTACCTCGTTCCCTCGCTGCGCGATTGGCTCACGCGCAAGCAGCGCGAAACGCGCCGCGGCCGGGCCGAGCTGCGGCTGGCCGAACGGGCCGCCGCCTACGGCGCGAAACCCGATGCGCGCTTTTTGCCCAGTGGGTGGGAATGGCCCAATATCCTGCTCTTCACGAAGCGTGGCAAGTGGACCACGCCCGAACGGCGCGTGATGCGCGCGGCGGCCAAGTACCACGGGCTGCGTTTCACGGGTCTGCTGGTGGTTGTGACGATGCTGGTATTCATGGGCCTCGCAGCGAACCGTCGAAATGAAGCGCGGCGCGCCGAGACGCTGGCCGAAAGCGTTTTCGCTGCCCCGGCCGACGCGGTACGCTACACGCTCGACAACCTGCGGCCCATGCGTCGGCTGGCGCTGCCGCGTTTGCGGGCGAAATTCGACGATCGAAACGCCGGCGCCGTACAGCGGTTGCACGCGGCCTACGCTTTGGCCGACCTGGGCGGCGATCCACAAGAGTTCTTGCTCGACGCGGCCGCGACGGCGCCGGCGGGCGAGTGCCGCAACCTGGTCGAAGCGTTCGAGCACATCAAGGGTTCCGCGCTGGCGGAATTGGCGCGGCGCGCCGAATCGGCCGCTGACCCAGGCGCGAAAGCGCGCTTCGCCATCGTCGCGTTGCAACTGGGCAATCCGAAGCCGGCCCAGCAGGCCCTGGCCTTGCGCGGCGATCCGAGCCATCGCACGGCCTTGATTCACGGCTTCGCCGCCTGGCACGGCGACGTCGCCCACATGGCGGCGCTGGTCGCGGCCAGCGACGACCCCGCCTTTCGCTCGGGGCTTTGCGCCGCGCTGGGCACGATCGCGCCGCCGCCCAGTGAGCGCGACGCGGCCGTCGGAACATTGCTTCAGCTTTACACGGGCGACCACGACGGTGGCACGCACGCCGCCGCCGGCTGGACGCTGCGGCAATGGGAGCAAACGCCGCCGACGATCAAGCCCGCCAGTCGGCCCCCTTCCGACCGCCGCTGGTTCGTCAACCGCCAAGGCATGACGATGGTCGAAATCGCCGAAGGGACGTTCACCATGGGCACGGCCGCTATAAGCGGACAAGTCGACCAGAAGCCGGCCTACGAGGTTGCCTTGACGCGCGCTTTTTATCTCGCGGATCGCGAGGTGACGGTCGAGCAATTCCAGAAGTTCTTGGACGACCCCGGTTACCCGGCCGCCGAGAAACCCAACGACTGGAAATGGGCAGACTGGATGAAGCAATCAAGTACGACGCCCGACTGTCCCATGAACGGCGTGTCATGGTTCGATACGGTCTTGTATTGCAACTGGTTGAGCACGCGTGAAGGACGGAAGCCCTGCTACGAGCGGACGGGCGAGAAGGAGAAGCTCAAGAACTATGACGGCACCGAGGCCGAGTACGACGTTTGGCGTTGTGACTTCGCGGCCGACGGATACCGGCTGCCGACGGAAGCCGAGTGGGAGTACGCCTCGAGGGCGAAAAGTTCGGAGGGGTTCTGTTACGGCGCGGATGAAGACCTGCTGCCCCAGTATGCGTGGTTCAGCGTGAACGGAAAATCGCGCACGTGGCCAGGTGGCGCGAAATTGCCGAACGCCTTCGGTCTGTTCGATATGCACGGTAATGTATGGGAATGGTGCTGGGATTGGCAGGCGGACTATCCTGCTGAAACCGTGAGCGATCCGACGGGGCCAGCCGCCG
>DATKSN010000328.1:0-29198 GCA_035531595.1 Pirellulales bacterium
AAGCACGGGCGACCCAAGTCGCCCGTTTTTCTTGCGCCTCAACCACCTCGCCGCGCGGGCCACCCATTCCATCCAGATTCGCCAAACCGCCGCTCAGCCAAAGTGAGACTTTGGCGGACAATTAACGTGAGACGTAGCAGATGTACCAGAGCCTAAGCGATGCCCCGGTCGCTATTTAGCCGGGGCATCGCTTACGCTCTGCCACCAGCCACCGCTTTCCGCTCGCCTTGCAGGCGATGCAACGCACAACCCCAGACAAACAGGGGGCTGACGCCCCCCGCTCGCCTGCTACTGTTCCCTGTCCTCTGTCCCCTGTACCTGTCCCCTGTTACCTGTAACCCTGTTACCTGTAACCCTGTAACCTCGCCTCACCGCCAGGCGAAATCGCCGGCGTTCACGCTGGGCAGGTGCGTCACGCCCATCAGGTGCTTGTCGACCGCGCGGGCGGCCTCGCGACCCTCGTGAATGGCCCACACGACCAGCGACTGGCCGCGACGCAGGTCGCCGGCGGCAAACACGCCCTCGACGCTCGACATGTAATCGGCGTCGCACTTGACGTTGCCGCGCGGGTCGAGCGCCAAAGCCAACTCCTCAATCGCGCCACACTTCTCCGGGCCTAGAAAACCCATCGCCAACAAGGCCAACTGACAGGGCCATTCCTTCTCGGTCCCCTCGACCTCGCGGAACGCCTGCCGGCCCTGATCGTCCTTGTACCACTCAATCACCACCGTCACCAGACTCTGCACGTTTCCCTCGTCGTCGCCGCGGAACTCCTTCGTCAGAACGCTCCAGTGACGGTCGCAACCCTCCTCGTGCGAGGAACTGGTGCGTAGCATCATGGTCCAATAGGGCCAGGGCGTGTGCGCGGGCCGCTGGTCGCGGCGGGGGAAATGGCCCAGGTCGGGGGGCTGCGGCAGAAGCTCGAACTGCGTCACGCTGGCCGCGCCCTGCCGGTTCGACGTGCCGGTACAGTCGCTGCCCGTGTCGCCGCCGCCGATTACGATCACGTGCTTGCCGGTGGCCATGATCGAAGCGTCGGCGGGTAACACGTCCCCTTGGTTCCGCTGGTTCTGCTGCGGCAGGAACTCCATCGCGAAGTGGACCCCGCTGAGATCGCGGCCGGGAATCGGTAAGTCGCGGGCTTCGGTCGCGCCACCGGTCAACAGGATCGCGTCGTACTCGCCGCGCAGCGACGCGACCGATACGTTGACGCCGACGTTGGCGCGGGTGCGGAACTCGACCCCCTCGGCCTCGATCAGCTTGATTCGCCGCCAGACGCGCGACTTTTCGAGCTTGAAGTCGGGGATGCCGTACATCAACAAGCCGCCGGGCCGGTCGGAGCGCTCGAAAACGGTCACCTGGTGTCCGGCGCGGTTGAGCTGCTGAGCGGCCGCCAGCCCGGCCGGGCCCGAGCCGACGACGGCGACCTTCTTGCCGGTTCGAATCGCCGGCGGTTCGGGCACGATCCACCCCTCGTCGAACCCGCGGTCGGCGATCGTCATCTCGATCTCCTTGATCGCCACCGGGTCCGCGTTGATCCCCAGCACGCAGGCGGCCTCGCAGGGGGCGGGGCAGACGCGGCCCGTGAACTCGGGAAAGTTGTTCGTGGCATGCAGCCGGTCGAGCGCGTCGCGCCATTGGCCGCGGTACACCAGGTCGTTCCAATCGGGGATGATGTTTCCCAGCGGACAGCCCGTATGGCAGAACGGCACTCCGCAGTCCATGCAGCGCGCCCCCTGGTCGCGGATTTCCGGCTCGGTCAGCACATGCAAGAACTCGCGGTAGTGCCTGAGCCGCTCATCGATCGGTTCGTTCGTGTGGTGCTTGCGTGGATACTGCATGAACCCGCGGATATCACCCATGACCCACCATTTCCTTCTTCAACTGGGCCAGGGCCCGCTTGAAGTCGAGCGGCATGACCTTCACGAACTTCGAGATCAACCGCGGCCAGGCGTCGAGCACGTATCGGCCGCGCACGCTGCCGGTGTACTCGACGTGCTTGCTTACCAGGTCATGCACCGTTTGCTGGTCGGCCAAGTCGCTCAAGTCCTCCAGTTCGACCATTTCCATGTTGACCCGCTTGGGAAACCGCCCTTGTTCGTCGAACACGTAAGCGACGCCGCCGCTCATGCCGGCGGCGAAGTTGCGGCCGGTTTCGCCCAGAATCACGGCCACGCCGCCGGTCATGTATTCGCAGCCGTGGTCGCCGACCCCCTCGACGACCGCACGGGCGCCGCTGTTGCGGACGCAGAACCGCTCGCCGGCGATGCCGCGCAGGTAGACCTCGCCGGAGGTCGCGCCGTAGAGCACGACGTTTCCGGCGATAACGTTCTCCTCGGCGGCGAACGTCGCCTCGCGTGGAGGGTAGACGATCAGTTTGCCGCCCGACAGGCCCTTGGCGCAATAGTCGTTCACGTCGCCTTCGACGCGCACCGTCACGCCGCGCGCGCCGAAGGCCAGCAGGCTCTGGCCGGCGGTGCCACGGAAGTTGAGTAGGACCGTATCGTCGGGCAATGCGTCGCGGCCGAAGCGTTGGGTGATTTCGCTGGAGAGGATCGTCCCCACGGTGCGATTGACGTTGCGGATCGGCAGGTTGACGACGACCTTTTCCTTGCGCGTCAGCGCCGGCCCGCAAAGCTCCAGAAGCGTCGTCATGTCGAGCGAATGGTCGATGCCGTGGTCCTGCGGTTCGGCGCAGTAGGTTTTCACACCGGGCCTCGCGTCGGGCTTGCGCAGCATGTTCGAGAAATCGAGGCCGCGGGCTTTCCAGTGGGCGATCGCCTTGCGGGTGTCGAGCCGATCGACCTGGCCGACCATTTCGTTGATGGTGCGAAAACCAAGCTCGGCCATGAGCTCGCGCAGCCCCTCGGCGATCAGGAAGAAGAAATTGACCACGAACTCGGGCTTGCCGGCGAACTTCGCCCGCAGTTCGGGGTCTTGCGTGGCCACACCCACGGGGCAGGTGTTCAAGTGGCACTTGCGCATCATGATGCAGCCCAGCGTGACCAGCGCCGCGGTGGCGATGCCCCACTCCTCGGCCCCCATGAGCGTGGCGACGGCGATGTCGCGCGGGGTGCGCAACTGGCCGTCGGTTTGCACGATGATCCGGCCGCGGAGGCCGTTCTTCACCAGCACCTGGTGCGTCTCGGCCAGGCCCAGTTCCCAGGGAATGCCGGCGTGCTTGATCGAAGTGTAGGGGCTGGCCCCCGTGCCGCCGTCGTGGCCGCTGATCAAGACGACGTCGCTCTTTCCCTTGGCCACGCCGGCGGCGACGGTGCCCACGCCCACCTCGGCCACCAGCTTGACGCTGATCCGCGCGTGGCGGTTCGAATTCTTGAGGTCGTGAATCAACTGGGCCAGATCTTCGATCGAATAAATGTCGTGGTGCGGCGGCGGCGAAATCAGGCCCACGCCTGGCGTGCTGTGCCGGATGCGGCCGATTTCCTTGTCGACCTTGTGACCCGGCAACTGGCCCCCTTCGCCCGGCTTGGCCCCCTGGGCCATCTTGATCTGCAACTCCTGCGCGCTGACGAGGTATTCGCTGGTCACGCCGAACCGACCGCTGGCCACCTGCTTGATGGCGCTGTTGCGGCGGTCGCCGTTGGCGTCGGGCACGAACCGCACGGGATCTTCGCCCCCTTCGCCCGTGTTGCTCTTGCCGCCGATGCGGTTCATGGCGATGGCCAGCGTCTCGTGGGCCTCTCTCGAAATTGAGCCGTAGGACATGGCCCCGGTGGCGAACCGCTTGACGATGCTCACGGCCGACTCGACCTCCGCCAGCGGCACCGGCGTGGCGGGCTTGAACTCCAAAAGGCCGCGCAGCGTGAGCAATTGCCGCTCCTGCTTGTCGATCAGATCGCAGTATTTCTTGAAGTCGTCGCGGTTGTTGATCCGGGTGGCGTGCTGCAGTTTGGCCACGACCTCCGGATTGAACATGTGGGCCTCGCCCTTGCGGCGCCACTGGTACTGCCCGCCCACGTCGAGCCCCAGGTTCCGCGGCACGTCGTGCCGGGTGGGATAGGCCAACTCGTGCCAGCGGAGCGATTCCTCGGCGATCGTTTCGACGCCCACGCCGCCGATCCGGCTGGCCGTCCAGGTGAAATACTCGTCGACGAACGTCTTGTTCAATCCGATCGCCTCGAAAATCTGCGCCCCGCGATAGCTCTGCTGCGTGGAAATGCCCATTTTCGACATCACCTTCAAGAGTCCCTTCCCGACGGCCTTGATGAAGTTCATTTCGAGCTTTTCGATCGGCTTGTCGGCCGGCAGGTAGCCCTCGCGCCGCATCTGCCGCAGCGTCTCGAAGGCCAGGTAAGGGTTTACGGCGCCGGCGCCGTAGCCGGTCAAGAGCGAGAAGTGATGCACCTCGCGAGCGTCGCCCGTCTCGATGATCAGCCCGCAACGGGTGCGGCTTTCCTCTCGAATCAGGTGGTGGTGTACCGCGCTGGTCGCCAGCAGGGCCGGCAGAGGGGCCATCTCGGCGCAGACGCCGCGATCCGACAAGATCAAAAGCGTGGTCCCCTCGGCGACCGCTCGCGACGCCTCCTGCCGCAGGGCCTGCAAGCGGCGTTCCATGCCCGACGGACCTTCGCAACGCGGGAACAGCGTCGAGAGCGTGCGGCTCTTCAAACCGGGCCGGTTTCCGCAAGCGGGCAGGTCGAGGGCCTTGATCCGCGCCAGTTCGGCATCGGTCAGGATCGGCTGCTCAAGCCGCAACAGGCGGCACTGGCCGGGCGATTCTTCCAACAGGTTCCCCTCGGAGCCAATCGTGGTCACGAGCGAAGTGACGATCTCCTCGCGAATCGCGTCCAGCGGCGGGTTGGTCACCTGGGCGAACAATTGCTTGAAGTAGTTGTACAGCAGTTGCGGCCGGTCGGAGAGCACGGCCAGCGGCGTGTCGTTTCCCATCGAGCCGACCGGTTCGTAGCCGTCGATGGCCATCGGCAGCATGATGATCCGCAGGTCTTCGAGCGTGTAGCCGAAAGCACGCTGTAACCGCAACAGTACGTCGTCGCCGCGGCCGTTGGAGTGGTGAGGGGTGAGCGGCGCGGGGTGAGGGGTGAGGGGTGAGGGGTGAATGTGCGCGGCCGTTGAGTGGCCGTTGGACGACGGATCGGCGGATGACTCCATGAGCGAGGCCAGCGTCACTTGGTTTTCGTTGAGCCACTGGCGGTACGGGTGCCGCGACGCGAGCGATTCCTTGATCTCCTCGTCGGAGGTGATCCGCCCCTCTTCGATATCGACCAGGAACATGCGGCCGGGCCGCAAGCGCCCCTTCGATTCGATCTCAGCCGGCGGAATGTCGAGCACGCCAGCCTCCGAGGCCATGATCACCAGCCCGCTCTTGGTCACCCAGTAGCGGCTGGGACGCAGCCCGTTGCGGTCCAAGACCGCGCCGATCAGCGTGCCGTCGGTGAAGGCCATCGACGCCGGACCGTCCCAGGGCTCCATCAGGCAAGCCTGGTACTCGTAGTAGGCCTTCTTTTCGTCCGACATGCTCTCGTGCCCGGCCCACGGCTCGGGAATCAGCATCGACATCGCTCGCGGCAGCGAGCGGCCGCTGAGCACCAGCAACTCGAGCACGTTGTCGAAGATCGCCGAGTCGCTGGCGCCCACCGTGCAGATCGGCAGAATCTTCTTCAGATCGGGGCCATACTTTTCGCTGGCCAGCATGCTCCGCCGGGCGTGCATCCAGTTCACGTTGCCGCGCAGCGTGTTGATTTCGCCGTTGTGAGCCAGGTAGCGGAACGGTTGGGCCAGATCCCAGGTGGGAAACGTGTTCGTGCTGTAGCGCTGGTGGACCAGGGCCAACGCCGACACGTAACGCGGGTCGGCCAAGTCGCCGTAGAACCGCTCGACCTGGTCGGCCAACATCAGACCCTTGTAGACGATGATCCGCGACGACAGCGTCGGCACGTAGCAGTATTTGCGCTGCGACAAGCCGCTGGCGGCCGCCGCCCCTTCGAGCAGCTTGCGGATCACGAACAGTTTCCACTCGAACATGTCGCTCGGCGTCGTTTCGCCGCGTGCGATGAACACCTGCCGGATGAGCGGCTCGACCTCGCGGGCCGTGTGTCCGATGTGCTCGTTGTCGATCGGCACGTCGCGCCAGCCCAGCAGCTTCTGGCCCTCGGCGGCGATGAGCTCCTCGAGCGTTCGCGCGCAGATGTCGCGCTGCTCGGCGTCGGGTGGCAGGAACACCGTGCCGACGCCATAATTGCCCGCGGCGGGCAGTTCAAAACCGAGATCAGCCGCCAGGGCCTGGAAGAAGTCGTGTGGAATTTGCGTCAGGATGCCGGCCCCGTCGCCGGTGAGCGGATCGCAACCGCAGGCGCCGCGGTGCCTGAGGTTGACGAGGATTTCGAGACCCGAGCGCACGATCTGGTGGCTCTTTTCACCGCGCAGGTTGACGACGAAGCCGACGCCGCAGGCGTCATGCTCGTTGGCCGGATCGTACAGGCCGTCTCGCGGTGGCAGTCCCGCTTGTGGCGCATGGTGTTGCATCGTGATTTACCGTGGATTTCCCAAAACACGCCGCCGCCGCTTCGCGGGCGGGGGCTCAGTATCGTGATCCCGCCGCTCCGCGGGCTGTATTTCCATTTTGCCGCCCCGCCGATCCGCGGGCGGGCGCCCCGAACCGCCGTCCCGCCGAGGGGCCGGCGGTACGCTCGCATTGCCGTTACGGTTCGTCGCGCCGTTCGCCGTTTCAGGCGACGGTACGGGCTGAGCCGCGTGGCCATTGGCCGCCGGCGCAGTGTTTCTGTCGGCGGGCTGCGCGGTGTTTCTGTCGGCGGGCTGCGCGGCGTGTCCCTCGCGCTGCAGTAGCTCGATGAATCGCTGGGCCGTGCTGCTCAACTCCTTGCCTCGTCGATGAATGATGCCCAAGGGCCGCACCAACTCGTCGGTGTCCAGCGGCACCGCGGCCAGCGTGCCCGACTGCACCTCGCGCACCACGGTCGGTTCGGGCAGGAGCGCCACGCCGGCGTCGATCTCGATCGCCCGTTTGATCGTTTCGATGTTGTCGAACTCCATGACCACGCGGACCTCGGCCCCATGCAAATCGAGCACGCGGTCGATCTCGCGGCGGATCGTCAGGTCGGCGTCGAAGCCGACCATCGTCTGGCCGTTCAGTTCGTCGAGGCCGACCCTTGTCCGATTCGCCAACGGGTGGCCGGGCGACGTGACCAGCACCATCGGCTCCTCGCGCCAGGCGATCGCCGTCACCGTTCGCGACGATTTCGGATAGCTCACCAGGCCCAGATCGGCCAGGTCGTCTTCGACACTCTGGTAGACGCGATGGGGGTGCAGGTATTCCAGACGCACGTTGGCTTTGGGGTGTTGGCTGAGGAAGTCTTGCAGGTGGCGGTTCATGTGGTGCAGTCCGACCGAGTAGATCGACGCCACCCGCACATGTCCGGCCACCTCCTGGTGCAACGTCCGCACCCGGTCTTCCACGGCGAAATAGCGCTCGACGACACCGCGGCAGCCCTCGTAGTAGACCTCGCCCTCGGGCGTGAGCACGAAGGGTCGCTTCGAGCGGTCGATCAGCTTGACGCCCAGCCCTTCTTCCAGTTGTTGCACGAGTTGGCTGGCGCCGGACTGGGAAATCTGGTTCGCGTCGGCCGCCCGCGAAAAGCTTCGCTGGCGCACGACGTCGCAAAACACCTTCAAACTCTTGAGTTGGATCGCCATCTGCGAGATAAATAAAACGGATGCCGCGCACGAATAGTATCTAGAAGTGCTATGATAGACTATTCGGTTTGCTAGCATCCGTCAAGCGTCTTACCGCCGGAATGTGAAAAATAATCACCAACCCAACTGAATCGGCGGATATACCGCACGCGGCCTGCTCCAACACGAACCCGCTGCGCAAGCAAGGAGCGTAACGACTGGCCTTGCTTGCGGGATGGTATGCAGACTTGCGAATGTGTCATTCCCGCCCGTGTGCGGTATAATTGATATCGTTTGTGAACCTGGGCGGGAGAGGTTAGAATGAGCGATGGTCAAGAACGTGTTTGCAGCCTGGTGACGTCATGTCGAACCCTTTTCCGGGCGTCGATCCTTACCTCGAGGCCTCGGGCGATTGGCCCGACTTCCACCAGCGGTTCATAACCTACTGCCGCGATACATTGAGTGACTGCCTGCCGCGACCCTATCGGGCGCGTGCCCAAGAGCACATTCGGCTCGTGCAGGTTCCCGGCGAACAAGCCAGAGCCGTCGTGCCCGACGCGATGATCAGCCCCCGGCTCGGCGTCGATGCGGCCGGCGCCGTGGCCACGCTCGAACCGGTCACCATCCCGTTCGCCATGACCATGGAAATCAGGGAGATTTGGATCGAGATCGTCCGGCACCCCGAGCAGCAACTCGTCGCGGTCATTGAGGTGCTTTCGCCGGACAACAAACGGAGCGACGGGGCCGACCGCTACGACAACAAGCGGATGGAGATCCTCGCCGGGCGAGTCCACTTGATTGAGATCGACCTGTTGATCGGCGGCCGCCGGTTGCCAATGAGGCGGCCGTTGCCGCCCGCGCACTATTACGCCTTGGTCGCCGATGCGACGCGGCGGCCCGATTGCGACGTGTATCACTGGACGCTCGCCCAGACGTTGCCGACCATCCCCATACCATTGCTCGCCCCCGACCGGCCGGTGTCGCTCGATCTCGCCGCAGTATATTCGTTGACCTACGACCGCGGGCATTACGCCCGCGAGTTGGACTATTCCGCTTCTCCCGCCGACCGTTGGAGCGCCGACGACTTGGACTGGATGGCGAAACGCGTCCTGCGGTGGATGCCTGAGACGTGACGACGCGATGTGCGCTGGGTCTGTCAACTGCAAGCCGGGAAACGCAACGGTCGAGGACGCGGGCGACGGCTACTCGCCCCAGGGGCGCGGGCGTAGAGCCTGGGGCGCTAGCCCCAGGAACGTCCCGCGTTCAGATGCTGTCCGCCCCGGAGGGGCGGTGTCAAGGAACTGCGTGATTGCGCCGCTGTGGTCACGAACCATCCACCGCCTTCGGAGTATTGCGTTCTCCACTCCGTGCGAGTTACAGTAACCTCGTACACCTCAATGCCAATATACCGTAGATTGAAGTTCCCGCCAGACTGGCAAGCCTAACCTGCGATCTGCCCCACGTTCATTGCCGACGCCTGAACCCAATGCCGATGTTTTTTGCCACATTCGAGCTTGAAAACGTCCGCCATGAGTGGCTCTGGCTGGTGTTGCTGGCCGCCGGCGCGGGCTTGCTGTGGTTCACCTACAGCGGCATCTTCCGACGTAGCGAACAACGGCTGGTCTGGGCCTTGTTGCTGCTGCGGGCCGTCGGCGTCGCGGCACTCGTGCTCGCGCTGGCGCGGCCCGTCTGGACGCACACGGCCGATCTGGTCGATCCGGGGCGAGTGGCCATCGTGCTCGACGACTCGCTCTCGATGTCGCTGGCCGATGGCAGCGGTCAATCGCGCTGGTCGCTGGCACGGGCCGCGGTCGAACGAATAAACGAGGAAATCGAGGGCGACCGCTCCGGGGCCGAGGTGGCGGTCGACCGCTTCGACATCATCGGCAAGTCGCTCTCCGCCGGGCTTCCCGACGATCCGCGCGGCGAACGAACCGACTTGGCCGGCGCCGTCCACCAGGCCGTCGCGCAACTGCGTTCCAAACCGCTGCTGGGCGTCGTGCTGGTAAGCGACGGCATGGACAACACCGGCGTCACGGACTTCCAGGCCTGGACGGAAACCCCCGTCCCTGTCTACACCGTCGGTTTCCAGCCCGATGCCGACGCCGGCCGGCTCGATCTCGCGGTTCGCGGAGTGCAGGCGCCCGAGCGCGTGATCGTCCATAACGAGATCAAGGTCGACGTGCTCGTCGTCAAAACCTCGGGCCCCGAGGTCGATGCGACGGTTTCGATCAAGCGCGGCCGCGAGGAACTGGCCGGCCGAAAGGTGCCGTTGGCCGCGGGTAACGTCGAGCAGTTGGTGAGCATCCAACTCAAGCCGGCCGAAGCCGGCGCCTTCGTTTACACCGCCGTCGTCGCCGCCGAGCCGGGCGAACGGCTGACGACGAACAACCTTCGCCACTTTCCCCTTCAAGTGGACGCCGACGCGATCAAGGTCTTCTACCTCGAAGGTTTCCTGCGATACGAGTACAAGTTCCTCAAGAACCGGCTGGAGGACGACCCGGACGTGAGCCTGGTGTCGATCGTCCGCGGGGCCAATCCCAACGTGAGCCGGGCCGGATCGGAGGGGAACTTGCTCACACCCGAAAGGCTCAAGGAATTCGAGGTCGTGATCCTGGGCGACATGGAAGGCGACTTCCTTACCAGCGGCGAGTACCAGGAGCTGGCCGAATGGGTGCATGAGGGCCACGGGCTGGTCGTGCTGGGCGGCTATCGCTCGTTCGGCCCTGATGGTTTGCGCGGCACGCCGCTGGCGGACGTTTTGCCCGTCGTCTTCAAGGAGGCCGAGCCACTACAAAGCGACGACCCGTTCGTGCTCAAGCTGACCGAGACGGGCCGCCGGCACCCGATCTTCGAGATCACCGGCGACCGGGTGAGGGATGCCTCGCTCTGGAACAGCGCCCCGCACCTGGCCGGCTCGTGCCTTGTCGAGCGGGCCAAGGCCGGCGCCCTGGTGTTGGCCGTGAATCCCGGCTTTGTCGCCGATGGGCAACCCGCTCCGGTGGTGGCCCTGGGACGATACGGTTCCGGCCACGCGCTTGTGATCGCGGCCGACACCACCTGGCACTGGAGCCGCCTGACACGGCTCACGGGCCAGGCCGACACGCTCTTCGCGCGCTTTTGGAGCCAGGCCGTCCGCTGGATGGCCGGAAGGCAACTCAAAGACGAGCGCCCGCCGTTGGTCGTGAGCACCAACCGGCCCGATTACGAGGTCGGCAAGCCCGTCGAGATCCGCGCCGTGCGGCAGGCCGGCGCCGACTCGCCGCTGGCGACGGCCGAGGTGAGCGTGCAGATCGTCAACGAAGCGGGCCATTCGGTCGCGGTGCCGGTGCGGGCCGGCTCGTCGGAGCCGGACGTCTTTACCGGCACCTGGCATCCGCCGGCCGGCGGACGATACCAACTCGAGGCGCTGCTCTCGGCCGCCGGCGCGGCCGCGGCCAACCAATCGACGGAATTCCTGGTGCATGGTTCCGACCTGGAACTGGCCGACGTGGGGACGGACCCCGAACGGTTGCGGTCGATTGCCAAGCTGACGGGCGGGCTGTACTTTGACATCCGCGAAGCCGACCGGTTGGCCGACAAGATCGAGCGCCGCGAGCGGCATGTGACTCGCGTCGATCGCATCGAGTTCTGGAACTCACCCGGCCAGCAGACCGGACTGTTCGTGTTCTTCCTGGCCGCCGTGACCGGCGAATGGGTGCTCAGGCGGAGGAACCATTTGATGTGAAATTGTCATTGGTCATTGGTCATTGGTTTCCGACCTCCGACTTTCCCCCGACCTCCGACTTTCCCCCCGACTTCATCCTTCATCCTTCATCCTTCAGAAGCCTAACCTACCATGGCTACCGCCGACGACTATCCCCAACTGATCGAACAACTCGACGACGTACGCGATCGCTGGCGGTTGCTGCAAGTGGGCGAAGGCGCGCTGCGTTTGCTGGCGGCGACGGCGGCGCTGGTCATCGCCGTGGTGGCCTGCGACAACTTGTTTTGGCTCGAAACGGGCGCCCGCTGGCTGCTCTTGATCGTTTTGGGCGCGAGCATGGCGCTGGGCCTCGCGTCGTGGGTCGTCGTCCGCTGGTTTGAAGACCGGCGCGACGACTTCTTCGCGGCCGTCGTCGAAGAGCGGCACCCCCATCTGCGCAACCGGTTGATCAACGGTTTGCAACTCGGCCGGGGCAACGACTACGGTTCGCCGCGGCTGATTCACGCGATCGTGGGCGACGCGCTCGAAGCCACCGCCGAACTCGACCTGGCCGGCGCGCTCGACCGGCGGCCCCTGCGGCGAACCGCGTGGGTGCTGGCCACCGCGCTGGTCGCGTTGGCCGTCTACGCCATGTCGCCGCGGTTCGCCAACGGTTTCGCGCGGGTGCTTTCCCCCTGGTCCGACATTCCGCCCTATACGGCCACCCAGGTGGCGTCGGTCAAGCCGGGCGACAAGCAAGTGATTGAAGGGCAGAGTGTCCTGATCACGGCCGAGCTCACGGGCAAGCTGCCGGATACGGCGCGGGTTTTCATCGGCTTGGCCGGAAAGGCGTGGCGCGCATCGGCCATGCGGCCCGGCGACGCTAAACAGGGCGGCGGTAAACCGCGAATTTTTGCGAATCCGGCTACGTCGGGTGGTAAACAGGCTGGCAGTGCTCAACAGAAGGGTCGCTTCGGATTCACGGTCCAACAGGCCAACGAGTCGTTCGATTACTATGTGGCGGCGGGCGACGGTCACTCGCGACAGTACCATATTGAAGTCGTCGAGCGGCCTCGCGTCGAGCGGCTCGCGGTCAAGTACACCCCGCCGACCTATACCCAGCGGGAGCCGACGGCCAACGACGACTTCGACGGCGAAATCGCCGCTTTGTGCGGCTCGACGGTCGAGTTCGAGTTGACGGCCACGAAGCCCTTGAAAGAGGCCGTGCTGCTCCTCGACGCCGACGAGCCGATCGCACTCTCGCGCGGCACGGGAAACGGCACTGGCGACCGCACATGGCGGGCAAGTTTCGTCATCTGGGGCCCCGAAGCGCACGCCAACGACGCCATCGCCGGCCGCCGCGTTATGGCGCCGGGGCGATACCAAATCAAGCTGGCCGCGACGGACGGGGCCGACAACCTCGACCCGCTCTGGCATGCGATCGAATCCGTGCCCGACCAGCCGCCCACGGTGGCCTTCAACCTGCCCGGCCGCGACGTGCAGGTTCAACCCGCTGAAACCGTGGCGCTCGAAGTCACGGCCAAGGACGACTTCGGGGTCGGGCCGGTGCGCGTCGTCTACCGCGTACACGACTCGAAGGACGTCCGCGAACTGATCGCGTTTCCGCAAGACGGTCCGTCCAAGACCGAGCGGATCCAGCGGTACGAATGGGATCTCGGCAGCGGCGGGCTCAAGCCGGGCGACATCAAGCCAGGGGATCTTGTGCAATACTGGGCCGAAGTGGCCGACCGCAACGACGTCACGGGGCCGGGCATGGCCCGCTCGCAGCCCTATTCCATCCTCATCCGCTCGCCCGAACAGGTGCTGGCCAAGCTGGAATTTCAATTGGACGACTACGCCCAGGCACTTGAGGAGCTGGTCCGCTTGCAAAGCGAGAACCGGGCGCAAACGTCGGCCGGCGTGTCGTTCGAGACGCTTGTCGTCCGAGAGACGTTGATTCGCGTCAAAGCCCGCGCCCTGGTCGCCGCGATGCGGCGCGACGCTTCGCCGATCGCCACGCTGATCGAGTCGCTCGACGATCTGTACGCCGGGCTCATGGCCGATTGTATCCGCCTGCTCGAAAGCGGCCGCGACGCGGCCGACGAGGCGCGGGCCGTGGGCTTGCGCGACGAATCGCTGCCCGTGCAGGATCAGATCATCGCCGAGCTCAAGGCGCTCTTGGCCCGTTTGCAGCGCAACGAGCAAGCTCGCGCGGCGCTGAAGAAGCTCGCCAAGACCGACCAGGCCGCGCACACCGCCGTCGTCGACCTGCTGGGAAACCTGATCGACGATCTCGGCAAGCTGCTGGCCGACGAGACCGAACTGGCCGGCCGATTTGAAAAGCTCCCCAAGAAGCCGGTCGACGCGGCCAACGCCGAAGGCCTTGAGGCGATGAAAGACCTCGAGGAATTCGAGCGGAAATGGAACAAGTGGGCCAAGGGAAGCGTCGACGAGCTGACCAAGCTTCCAGCCGGTTTCATCGACGACTTCGGCCTGCGCGACGACGTGAATCGGATCTTCGAGGAAATCGAAAAGGCCGCCCAGCGGACCAAATCGGAGAAGCTGGAGGTCTCGCTTGAGGATCTGGGGGCCGCCATGGCGACGAAGATGCTCGAAGACCTCGAAGTCTGGATGATGGACAGCCCCGACGCGCTGAAGTGGGTGCTGGAAGAGCCTTTGAGCAAGGGCCCGCTGCAGGTGCCCGAGATGCCGCTGCCCGACGCTCTGGAGGACATGGTAGGCGACCTCTTGCAGGAAGCCGAAGAGTTCGATGAGGACGCCGACGATGTGACCAGCGCCTGGGGCGACAACCTGAACCAGGCCGGCTGGGGCGTTTCCGACGGGCCGATCAGCAGCTTCTCGGCCAAAGGAAAGACCGGCAACGACCTGCCCAATAATATGGAAGTCAGCGGCCGATCGGGCGACGGTCGGCGCGGCAAGTCGTCGGGCCAAATGGTGGGCGATACGTCGCGCGGCTTGCAGGGCCGCAAGACGCCGGCACGCGTCGGCGCCGAGCGCTACGAGCCGGGCCAGTTGAAACAAGAGAACCAGCAAGATCCCAACGGCGCCACCGGCGGCGGAAAGAAATCAGGTTCCGGACGCCGCGGGCTGCAAGGCGGCACGCCCCCCGATTTCGTCAAGGACATGCAACGCTTGAGCGAGAAACAGGCCGGCGTGCGCGAGAAGGCCGAACAAGTGGCCCAGCGTTTGGAGACGGCGGGCGTGAACAGCACGCGGCTCAACCAGAGCATCCAGCTCATGAAATCTTCCGAGGACGACCTCCGCGACTTACGCTATGACGACGCGACTGACAAACGCCGCGTCGCGCTTTCGCAGCTCAAGCATGCGCTGGGCGCACCCGACCGGGCCACCGCCGCGCAGCTCAGCCGCGCCCGCGAGTTGCCCGCCGAGCTACGCGAGGAGCTGTTGCAATCGGCCGACGAGGGATACCCCGAGGGGTACGAGGCGCTGTTGAAGAATTATTTCAAGGCGTTGTCCGAGGCTGAGAAGTAGTTTGGAGTGCGGCGATTCATCGCCGCGTTTGTTTTCGGTCTCGGCTATCGAAGGGGCCTTGGTGCAGCCACGCCTGGATGATCGACTTCGGTTAGACGGGGTTCTTGCACGTCCAAGGCGTGAATTAAGATGCAGCTAGATTTCGCAATCCTATGCACCTTTGCAAGTTATCTTCAAGACGGCAGCTTCGTGATCATCGGCGCGGGCACAAACAGGGGGCTTACGCCCCCCGCTCGCCTTTGCCTGGCACCTTGCCACTCACCACTCACTACCATGCCCTTGGCTCTCCTCACTTGCTTCGTCAGCGTTGTTCTCAGCGCCGACCCCGCCCCCTGGCACCTTGACGGTTGGACCTGCCGAGCCGTCGTGACCATTCCCGAACCGCTGGCCGATCGCTCGGTCGATACGGCCGCGGTGCGCGTGCTCTGTCAGGGCCAAGCGCAGGCCTCGGGCAACGATTACCGCGTAGTCGATGCGGCAGGCCAGCCGGTGCCGTTTCAGCTCATGTTTCACGACGCGGCCCGCTACTCGCTGATCTCGTTCCGCGTCACGAACGTCGCTGAAACCTACTACGTTTACTTTGGCAACCCGGCGGCCGCGCGGGCGGCGGAACAAGTGGTGATGGATGCCAAGCCCGGCGCGGGTCCGCCGTCGGGCGATTGGGTGCCTCGCTACGGACTGGTCTATACGACGCTGCGTCGGCCCGAAGGCGACAACCCCAAGACCGTAGCCGACCTGGCCTCCATGCTGGCCGCCAGCACGGCCGCCGACGGCGCCCGCTACCAGCGGCAAATCTCCGACGGCTTCAACCCCTTCGGCTCGTCCGATAATTACATGAGCGTGTATCGCGGCTGGATCGAGATCCCGGCGGCCGGGCGGTATCGCTTTTGCACGGCGTCGAACGAGGCGTCGTTCTCCTTTCTCGACGGCAAGGAGTTGGTCCACTGGCCCGGGCGGCACACCGAGGAGCGCGGCATCCACGGCGAGAAGAACGCGGCCGTTGAGTTGATCGCCGGTCGGCATTACGTCGAGTATTACCACGAGGAAGTCGCCTTGCAGCAGATGGCGTTCCTGGGTTGGAGCCCGCCCGGCGCGGTGATGGAACAGTTTTCCGGCATCCCCGAAAGCGTGTTCGTCGCTCCCCATCAAGCGCTGGTGGCGCGCTACGAAACACCCACCGGTCGCGCGCCGCGGTTCGAGCCAGCCATCGTCGACACGATCTGGCCCGAATTGCGGCGCGAAGGGCAATATACGCGCTGCCGCTTTCGGATCGATCCCGCCGGCCCGTTGGGCGAGAGCGCGACTTACCGTTGGGATTTCGGCGACGGCCAATCGGCCCTGGGCGCCGAGGTCGAGCACGTCTACCTCGCCGTCGGCAACTACACGGTCAAGCTCGCGGCCGAGAATGCGCCCGGCGACGGCGGCGTCGAGTGGCCTCTTGTCGTCTATGAAGTCCAGCACGTCACGGACCAGATTCACGAGGGGGACTCGGCCGCATACGTGAAGATGGTTTCCGGCTACGATCGTTCGCGGCTCGACGCGGCGGCGCTCAAAGAGCTGGCTCACTTGCTTGCGGAAAGCGGCGAGCCGAAGGCGGCGATCGACGTCGGCGGCGAATTCATCGGCCGCTTCGCCGCCGACAAACCCGATTGGCTTCCCGGCGTGCGGCGGCTGATGGCCGATTGCGCGTTGCAACTGGGAGGGGCGCAAGCGGCCCGCGGGCCACTGGACAGTGAGAAGCTCGACGAGGCGATCGCCAACTACTTGGCCTCGCTCACCGACGCGACGCCGGCGGCCGAACGGTTCGACGTCTTGGCGCGGCTCGTGAAGCTGTTGGGAATCGACCGCGACTCGCCCGACAAGGCTTTGCAGATTTTCGGCCAGGCGGAAGCGGCGGCGAAGGCGACAAGGCTCGACGTGGCGGGGCTTGCCGCTTACCGAAAGACGATCATCGCGGCGGGCGACGTGCGGCTCTGGCACGCCGAACCCGAGCGTGCCCGCACGCTTTATCGCAAGGCCGAGGCGCTGGCCGCTCGGCCGATCGCCCCCCAGGTCCGCTCGGCGCAGGTCGGGGCGTATCCCAACCTGATCCGGCAGTTCATCGAGACCGGCGATTTTGGCGCGGCGCTCGACGTGGTCGATCGCTGGGAGAACAACTTCCCCACCGAGAAGCTCGCCGGACAAACCTTCTTCTGGCGCGGCAAGCTGTTGGCCCTGCGGGGCCAGCACCAGTACGCCACGCGCCACCTGGCCCGCGCGGTGGGGCTGGCGGTGGGCGCCGGCTTCGAGAGCGAAGCGCGCTGGCTCTTGGCCCAGTCGCTGGGCGAACTGGGCCGCGCCGACGACGCGCGCCGCGAATTGGCGAAGCTGGTCGCCGCGGGGTTCGGCGACGACTTCGCCGAGCGGGCCAAGAAGCAGTTGTCGGAAGGGACGTCCCAATGAACTTGAAAGAGGGCCGATCCCACCTTGCCCGAGTCCGACCACGCCCGTGCCGATCGCGCCCGACCACCGTCATCTACGCTGATCCTTCACCATTTACGTTGGCGGAGGTTCTGGTACAATCTCGGTAAAGGAGGTGCCCATGATCGAATTGACCGAACAACAGCGGCATGCCCTCGCCGTCGCTGGCGATAGCCCCGCTGCGGTCATTGACCCAGAGACTCTTGCGGCCTACGTCCTAGTACCGCGAGAGGAATACGAGAGGCTCAAAGACCAGGATTACGACGACAGCCCGTGGACGGATGAGGAAATGGACCTCTTGGCGGCAGAGGACGCGGATGCCCTCGGTTGGGACGGCATCGATGCCTTTCAGGATGACAAACCATGAACCTGAGGCGAGGGCATGTCGGCTTGGCTCGATTTCCGCATGCGGCAGGTGGTAGGGGAAAAAAGCGTCCGGTCGTCGTCGTGCAGGGCGACGTCTACAATCGGGGGCTTACCCGGATCTCCGGCGTGTGCGAGATTCACTGTCATCCCTCCGAGGTGTCAACACGAACCAGCCAACACGGGGCGCCTTCCTTGAACCATGCGAATCGTCTATCTTGCCGCCGGGGCGGCGGGTATGTATTGCGGCACCTGCCTGCACGACAACACGCTCGCCGCCGCCCTCTCGGCCGCCGGCGAAGACGTGCTGCTCGCGCCCACTTATACGCCCATCCGCACCGACGAAGACGATGTCAGCCAGCGCCGTGTGTTGTTCGGCGGAATCAACGTCTTCTTGCAGCAACTCTCGCCCCTGTTCCGGTTCCTGCCGCCCATTCTCAACCGGGCGCTCGACTCACCCAAGCTGCTCGGCGGGCTATCGAGGCTGAACTTCAGTATCGACGCCGCCAAGCTCGGAGCGCTGACGGTTTCGGTGCTCCGCGGCGAGGAGGGACGGCAACGCAAGGAGTTGGACAAGCTCGTCGATTGGCTCGCGCACGACGTCAAGCCCGACCTGGTCCACCTCTCCAACGCCATGCTTTCCGGCATGGCCCGCCCGATCTCGCGGCGGCTCGACGTGCCCGTGCTCTGTTCGCTGACGGGCGAAGACATTTTTCTCGAAAAGCTACGCCCGCCCTACCGCGAACAGGCCCGCGACGTGCTCCGCCGGCGGGCCCGCGACATCAGCGGCTTCGTGGCCCTCAATCGCTATTACGCCGACTACATGGCCGAGTACATGGCGATTGACGCCGGCCGCATTGAAGTCATCCCACACGGCCTGAACCTCGCCGGCCACGGCACACGAACCGCCGGCGCCGGCACGCGTCCGTTCGCCATCGGCTACCTGGCCCGCATCTGCCACGACAAGGGGCTACACCAATTGGTCGAGGCATTCAAGCTTCTGAAGGACGATCGCTCGCTGCCGCCGCTGACGTTGAACGTGGCGGGCTACGTGGGCGCCGCCGACCGCAAGTACCTGCAAGGCGTTCGTACGCGCGTCCGCGAGTGGGGCCTGGAGCGCGATTTCGAGTACGTCGGCGAGGTCGACCGGCCGGGCAAGATCGCCTTTCTGCAATCGCTCGACATCATGTGCTTGCCCACGGTCTATCGCGAGAGCAAGGGGATCTCGGTGCTCGAATCGCTGGCCAACGCCGTCCCGGTCGTCGTGCCGGCACACGGCGCGTTTCCCGAGGTCATCGACGACACCGGCGGCGGCCTTCTGTTTCCGCCCGGCGACACCGCGGCGCTCGCCCGGACGTTGCGGCAGTTGGTCGTCGATCCCGCGCAAGCCGTCGAATTGGGTCGTCGCGGGCAACAGGCCATCCACGCGCGCTACACGGCCCGGCGGATGGCCGAGCGGACGCGGGCGCTGTACCATCGGACATTGACGGCATACAGGAAACCCAACCCATGACCGATGTCTTCCGCACGACTCGCCGCGTCGCATTCCGCGATACCGACGCGGCGGGTATCATCCATTTCTCCGCATTCTTCCATTACATGGAGGAGGTCGAGCACGAGTTTCTGCGCTCGTTGGGCTTGAGCGTGTTGGCCCGCGACGAGCAGGGGGTCGTGAGTTGGCCGCGCGTCGCGGCGAACTGCCAGTTTCGCGGGGCGGTCAGGTTCGAGGACGTGCTCGACGTCGAGCTGCGTTTATCGCGCATCGGCGAGAAGAGCGTCACCTACGCCTTCCGGTTCACGCACCAAGGCCGCGAGGTCGCCGACGGCGAGATCACCGCCGTCTGCTGCCGGATGCTGCAGGACGCGCCGCCGCGGTCAATGCCGATTCCCGCGGAAGTGCTGGCCAGGCTGGAGAACAGAGGAGAAAGGAGAAAGGAGAAAGGAGAAAGTCGGAGCTAAGGCACTTTCCTCGTTCCCACGTTCCGCGTGGGAACGTCGCTTCGGCCGCTCCCTGCGGCCCCGTCACAGACCCTCGCGGAGAATCAGGGACGCGGAGCATCCATGGGCACGTTCCCGCGCGGAGCGTGGGAACGAGAGAATGACCAAGGATCCATGACCCATGACGACCACCTACCTCGAGGATCTCACGCTTCGCCTAGCTCAGGGCGTGGCCCGCTTGAGCGAGCCAGTTCGTGCGCGGCACGCCGCGTTTCTCAAGGCGTCGCAGCGCGAGGACGGCGGCTTTGCGGGCCGCGAAGGAGCGAGCGATTTGTACTACACGGGCTTCGCCCTGCGCGGGCTGGCGCTCGTGGGCGAACTCGACGGCGAGCCGGCCCGGCGGGCGGCGGCGTTTCTCAAAGGACGATTGTCGGGCGAGGCGCCGATCGTCGATTTCCTTTCGTTGCTTTACGGCGCCGCGCTCTTGCGGAACGCGGCAACGATCGACATCTTCGCCGGCGTGCCCCATGCTTGGCGCGAGGCGGTGGCCGAGACTTTGGAACGCTTCCGCCGGCCCGACGGCGGATACGCCAAGACCGACGAAGGCCAATCGAGCAGCACCTACCACACGTTCCTGTTCGTTTTGGCGAATCAACTGATCGGCCGGCCGCCGCGCGAGCCGGAAAAGCTGGTTACGTTCGTCCATTCGCGCCGGCGCGACGATGGCGGCTTCGTCGAGATCGGCCCGATGCGAAAAAGCGGCACCAACCCCACGGCCGCCGCAGTCGGACTGCTGAAGATTCTCGACGCGCTCGACAACGGCACGCGGCAAACGGCGGTCGACTTCCTGGCCGATGCGCAGAACGACGAGGGCGGCCTGACCGCCAACACGCGCATTCCGCTGGCCGACGTGCTCAGCACGTTCACCGGCGTGATGACGTTGGGCGACCTGGGCGCCAGCGGTGAAATCGACAGGGTCGCCGCCCGGCGTTTCGTCGAGTCAGTGGAGCTACCGGGCGGCGGTTTCCGCGGCGGCGCCTGGGACGAAGGGACCGACGTCGAGTACACTTTTTATGGCTTGGGCGCCCTGGCCTTGCTGACGGATGACCCGCTTAACGGCTAGGATGTGAAGACGGGGCCGACAGAACCCAATGCGATGATCCTAGCGTTTGAGCGAACAATGGATGACAACTGGCAACTGACAACTGACCACTGACAACTGCCCCCTGACCCCCTCCCTCATGCCTGACCTTGTCGTCCAAGACGTGACCAAACGGTACTCGACTCGCGGCGAACCGCTGGTCGTTCTGCGAGGCTGCTCGCTTTCGGTTTCGGCGAGCGAGAACCTGGCGATCCTCGGTCCAAGCGGGTCGGGCAAGAGCACGTTGCTGATGATCATGGGCACGCTCGACCGACCGACCGCCGGCCGAGTGACGCTCGGCGGCGACGATCCCTTTCAATTCAACGAGCCGCGGCTGGCGCGGTTCCGCAACGAACGGATCGGCTTCGTGTTCCAGGACCATCACTTGCTGCCGCAGTGCTCGGTACTGGAGAACGTCTTGATCCCGACAATCGCCGCCGGCCGGGCGACGACTCCATCGTTCGACCGCGCGCGGATGCTCCTTGATCGGGTGGGGCTTTCCGCGCGCCTGGAACACCGCCCGGCGGAGCTTTCGGGGGGCGAACGCCAGCGAGTGGCGATTGCCCGCGCATTGATTCGGCAACCCGTGCTCTTGTTGGCCGACGAGCCGACCGGCAACCTCGACCGGAGCACGGCGGCCGGCATGGGCGATTTATTGTTGGAATTGCAGCGGCTCGAACGCACGATGCTCGTCGTCGTCACGCACAGCCTGGAGTTGGCCGCGCGCTTCAGCCGGTGCGTGGAACTCGACCAGGGTCGGTTAAAGCCCGTGGCGGATTAGAATTCGGGTATCATGCCGAGTGGGTGCCTTGCGAAGGTGTTGCCAAGGTGTTCAAGTCCGAAGCGATTTCTCGATGGAAGTGACTCAATGCCCTCTCCGTCTCCAGGAATGAACCCGTATCTCGAACGCGCGTCGGTCTGGCACGATTTTCACGAGAGTTTCATGCCTCTCGTCCGTGAGATCCTGACGTCGCAGGTGTTGCCGCGTTACTTTGTTCGGATCGATGCTCCCGCGGAAGTCGGAGTACCCGCGGTCGATTCTGAAGGCCATTCGTTTCTCGAGATCCGCGATCGCGATAACCGCGAGCTCGTCACGGTTGTCGAACTGTTGAGTCCCTCCAACAAGTACGCCGGTTCGGATCGAGAGCAATACCTGGCAAAGGCCCGGCAATTGCAGAACAGCCTGGTGCATTTCGTGAAAATTGACCTGCTGCGCGGCGGCCCGCGCATGCCGTGGCTCGACATGCGCCCGTGCGACTATTGCGTCGTCGTGAGCCGAGTTGCGCAGCGGCCGAGAGCGGGGCTGTGGCCGATTCGCCTTCGCGAACGCCTGCCGGAGATTCCGATCCCACTGCTGCCCGGCGACGCCGACGCGCGCATCGACCTGCAGCAAGTGCTGCACCGCATTTACGACGCCGCCGGGTACGCTTACCACATTTACACCGGCCCGCCCGAGCCACCTCTCTCCGGCGTCGATGCCGCCTGGGCGCAGCAGTTTCTTGCCGCCGCGCAGCCGTAGCCTTGAAGCGGGCCGTCGCTTAGAATCGAGGAGTCGTCAGCCCACCGCAGGAGAATCCCCCGCCATGCCAACCTATCCCCCGATGTTCCGCGTTCGCCAGAAGTTCGAGGCGCCGCGAGTTGATGACGTTCCCGCCGCCGTCAGGTCCGAACTGGCCGGCCTGCGCCTGGAGCGCAAGGTCAAGCCGGGCCAGACGGTGGCCATCACCGCCGGCAGCCGCGGCATCGCCAACATCCATCTGATCATCAAGGCGGCCGTGCAATACTTCCAGTCGATCGGCGCCAAGCCGTTCATCGTGCCCGCCATGGGCAGCCACGGCGGCGGCACCGCCGAGGGACAACGGGCGATCGTCGAGGGCTATGGCATCACCGAGGAGTTCTGCGGTTGCCCGATCAAGGCTGGCATGGAGACGATCATCGTCTGCCAGACAGCCGAGGGCTTTCCCGTCCACTTCGACAAGTACGCCTCGCAAGCCGACCATGTGCTGGTCTGCGGAAGGGTCAAGCCGCACACCGACTTCGTGGGCGACGTCGAAAGCGGCCTGATGAAGATGATGCTCATCGGCCTGGGCAAGCACAACGGCGCCAGGGTCTACCACCGGGCGATCCTCGATTACAGCTTCCCGCGGATCGTCCGTAGCGTCGCCGGCCAGGTGCTCAATCGCTGCCGGATCGTGGCCGGGCTGGCGACGATCGAAAACGGCTACGACGAAACCGCCAAGATCGCCGCCGTCCCCGCCGAGGCCATGGAAGAGCACGAAAAGCGGCTCCTGATCGAAGCCAAGCAGTGGATGCCGAGGCTGCCGTTCAAGCAGTGCGACATCCTGTTCATCGACGAGATGGGCAAGAACATCAGCGGGGCGGGCCTCGACACCAACGTGGTGGGCCGCAAGTACGAGTTCCACCGCGCCGCCGCCGACGAATGGCCCAAGGTCAAGCGGATCGCCGTCCGCGGCCTGACCGAGGAGACGCATGGCAACGCCTCAGGCATCGGCCTGATCGAGTTCTGCACGACGCGGACGCTCAGGCAAATGGACGAGCGGATCACCCGCATCAACTGCCTGACCAGCGGCAACGTGGCGGCCTGCATGTTGCCGGTGAATTTCGACACCGACCGCGAAATCCTCGATGAAGCCTTGCCCACGATCGGCCTGACCGAACCCTCGGACGCCAAAATCCTCTGGATTCACAACACGCTCGACCTGGCCGAGGTCGAGTGTTCGCAGGTCTATTGGGACGAGGCCCAAGCCCGCCACGACCTGGAGATCATCAGTGAGCTGCGCGAGCTGCCTTTCGATGCTGAGGGGAACCTGCCGCAGTTCGTGGGGGAACTGGCGGCGCATTGAGCCAAGACGGGTTATGCGTGCATCATGGCGCTAGAATCAATCTTGGGCGGGTAGTTGAAGAGGGTACGGCCATCGACATATGGGAATGCCAAGTTCGGTTGAGTCGCGACGTTTCTACCGCGCAGCTCAGCAACGATTTGCCGATGCGGAATTCCTCTTTGGGAGTGATCGCACGACGGGCGCAGTGTACCTGGCCGGCTATGGTGTGGAGTGCATGTTGAAGGCACTCCTGCTCGCATTGCTGAAGGGGAGACGGCAGCGGGCCATGCTCGATTCCTTTCGCGGAAGAAAGGCGCACGACTTCGTGTGGCTCAAGGCGGAATTCCAAAAACTCGGACATTCAATACCAAGCGAGGTGTCGCGCCAGCTTGTACGGGTGAGTTCCTGGTCCACGGACATGCGCTATGTGCCGGGAACGATCAGGAAACGCGAAGCCCAGGCATTCCTCGATGCGGCTGCCGCGGTCATCGCCTGGGCGGACGGACGTATTTAATTAATCAGGAGTTCAAATATGGCAAGCGGCAACAAACGCAAGTCTCACGATCGGATCGTGGAACAGATTGTCGAAGCGCTCGCGCAATACAAGGCAAGGCACGCGAAAGCCTCGGTCGAGGTGAAACGCCAAAACAGCGTGTCCGTCCGGATTCGCATCATCGATCCCGATTATCAGCGGATGGATCGGGTCGATCGCGACACCCACGCGTGGGAATTCCTGGACGATTTGCCCGATGAAACCAAAGCGGACATTACGATGCTCTTGCTCTTGACCCCCAAGGAAGCCAAGACCTCTTTGGCCAACGCCGAGTTCGAGGATCCGATCCCGTCCCGGTTGTCGACGTGACTGGTTCGCGTCAAAACCGCGATAAACGGACGTCGGCTGAGCCACCGGTATGTTACAATCGATGCGGCTATAGACGTCTGCTTGTGGGGCACGGAACGCCACGGAGGGCGTTCCCTACAGAGGGGCGACTTGTCTCGCCGCAATCGACCCATGACGGCAATTCTCGGCATCTCGGCGTTCTATCACGACAGCGCGGCGGCGCTCGTCGTCGACGGCGATGTCGTGGCCGCGGCCCAGGAAGAGCGTTTCAGCCGCAAGAAGCACGACGAGGGCTTCCCCGCCGGCGCGGTGGCCTACTGCCTGGGCGCCGCCGGGCTGCGGCCCGATCAGCTCGACTACATCGCCTTCTACGAAAAGCCGCTGGCGAAGTTCGAGCGGCTCTTGGAAACGTACCTGGCCTTCGCCCCCGCCGGCCTGCGCAGTTTTCGCCTGGCGATGCCGCTGTGGCTGAGGGACAAGCTCCACCTGCGCCGCCTGCTCAGACGCGGCGTGCCAGGCGCCGATCGAGCACGGCTCGTGTTCACCGACCATCACGAAAGCCACGCCGCCAGCGCCTTCTTTCCCAGCCCCTTCGACGCCGCGGCCATCCTCACCCTCGACGGCGTCGGCGAATGGAGCACCGCGACCTTGGGCCAGGGCGACGGCAACAAGCTCAAGCTGACGCACGAGCTCCGCTTCCCACATTCGCTGGGGCTGCTCTACTCGGCCTTCACCTATTACTGCGGGTTCAAGGTCAACAGCGGCGAGTACAAGCTGATGGGGCTCGCGCCGTATGGCCGGCCCGTCTACCGCGATGCGATCGAACGGCATCTGATCGACCTCAAACCCGACGGCAGTCTCTGGATGAACATGGACTACTTCCGGTTCTGCCAGGGCCTGACGATGACCAATCGGCGTTTCGACCAGTTGTTCGGCGGCCCGCCGCGCCGGCCCGAATCGCGCCTGGACGAGCGGCACTGCGACCTTGCCGCCAGCATTCAGGCGGTGACCGAAGAGGCGATGCTCCGCATGGGCCGGCACCTGCACCGGCAAACGGGCCGGGAAAACCTGGTGTTGGCCGGGGGCGTGGCGCTCAACTGCGTGGCCAACGGGCGGTTGTTGCGCGAAGGCCCGTTCCGCAGCATCTGGATTCAACCGGCCGCCGGCGACGCGGGGGGCGCCCTGGGCGCCGCCTGGTTCGTCTGGCACCAACTGCTCGACCGGCCCCGCGCCGCGGCGGCGACCGACCGGCAACACGGTAGCCTGCTGGGGCCAAGCTTCTCCAGCGGTGAAATCGCCGTGTTCCTCGCCGCTCAAGGGGCGAAGGCCGAACGATTCGCCGACGAGGCGGCCTTGTTGGAGCATGTCGCCGCGCTGCTGGCGGCGGGCAAAATCGTCGCTTGGTTCCAAGGGCGAATGGAGTTCGGCCCGCGGGCCTTGGGCGCGCGGAGCATTCTGGGCGATCCCCGTTCGCCCGCCATGCAGTCGACGATGAATCGGAAGGTCAAGTTCCGGGAAAGCTTTCGCCCCTTTGCCCCTTGCGTGCTCGCCGAGCGCGCCGCCGAGTGGTTCGAGTTGGAGCCGGGCCAGGAAAGCCCCTACATGCTCGTCGTCGCCCCGGTTCGCCCGTGCCACCGCACTGAGATCGACGAAGCGACGCGGCGACGAATGCAAACCGACCCTGACTTGTGCCGCCGGGTCGAGGTCGTCCGCTCGACCGTGCCGGCGATCACGCACGTTGATTACAGCGCTCGGATTCAAACCGTCGACGCGGGGCGGAACCCGCGGCTTTATCGCCTGCTGAAGGCGTTTCACGGCGCCACGGGGTGCCCGCTACTGGTCAACACCAGTTTCAACGTCCGGGGCGAGCCGATCGTTTGCACGCCCCAAGACGCCTACCGCTGTTTCTTGGCCACCGACATCGACGCCTTGGTACTCGAAGATTTCGTGTTGGCCAAAGACCGAGCGACACCGACGCTGGCCGAGGCCCAACGCGAGAAATACCTGGCACAATTCCAACTGGACTAAACCAAGGCCGCCTTCAAAGCGAGGATCAGCACCCGTGCCCGATTCTGTAGGGAACGCCCTCCGTGGCGTTCCGTGTCCCGCGAGCAGACGTCCACACCCGCTTCACGGAACGCGACGGAGGGCGTTCCCTACCGATGCGCATGCCGAGCGGCTCGGGGCCATCGCGGGGCCACGGAACGGCCGAAGATGGGTTCGGGGTATCCGCGCAGTGGGTCAGCGGAGCGTGGGAACAAGGTAAACGGTCACTGAGGAGCATCCAGGTCATGCAGTGGTCCGACATCTCCTTTTCGCCCCGACCGCGCGCACTGCGGCAGTTCGCCGTGTCGTGGATCGTGTTCTTCACGGTCCTGGCCGCCTGGCACGGCGCGTGGCGCGGGCGGACGGAGCTGGGGCTGACGCTCTTGGCTCTGGCCCTTGCGATCGGCCCCTTGGGGTTGATTCGGCCGCGAGCCATTCGGCCGATCTACGTGGGTTGGATGGTACTGGCGTTTCCGATCGGCTGGCTTGTCTCGTCGATCTTGCTGGCGATCGTGTATTATGGGATCTTCACACCCATCGCCCTGGTGTTCCGGCTGCTGGGGCGCGACGCGCTCGGCCGCCGGACGAGAAAAACCGACACCTACTGGCAACCCAAGCGGCCGGTGACCGACGTCCGCGGCTACTTCAGGCAGTTTTGAACCATGAGCACCGTCCCTCCAGAAAATCAACCGCCGGGAGAATTCGAGCACGCGGCGGCCGAGGTGGAATCGACGGGCCTTGTCCGCGAACTCTTCGAGTTTTTCGGCGAGACCAAGAAGTGGTGGTTGCTGCCGATCGTCGTCGTGTTGCTTATGATCGGGGGGCTTCTGATCGTGGGCAACGCGGCGCCGTTTCTATATACGTTGTTTTGAGCAACTGTAGGGAACGCCCTCCGTGGCGTTCCGTTTCCTGCCAGAAGACGTCGCACCAGCCGCACGGAACGCCACGGAGGGCGTTCCCTACAGAGTCGGTTCCGTCCTCGCATCCCTGCTATACTGCATGATTCATGGTCCGACACCAACCCGCAGCGCAAGCAAGGCCCGGTCTTGGACTTGCCTTGCTTGCGCTGCGGGTTAGTGTGACGGCAGACTGCGCGACACGCACGGGGAACCATGAATCATGCCCGCTAGCGTTCGATCCGATCGAACATCGACACGGCGATCGGCACGAACACCATCAGCGGCACCCAGGCGGCCAAGGCCGGCCGCAATAAGGCGACGGCGCCCAGGTATTGCGAGCCCATCACGACCATCATGAAGGCGGTCGAGACCAGCCCGCACAGGAGGATCGCCATGAATACGTTGCGGTTGTTCCCGGAGAGCACCAACGGCAGGCCCAGGAACAGGAGCGTCAGGTCCAACAGCGGCTGCACGATCCGCGAGTGGATCGAAACACGGACGTCGGCTCCAAAATCGCCCGCCAGTCCCAGGCTGGGGTTTGAAAGACCTTCGATCAGTTGCGAGGTCGAAGAGAACTGCCGCCAGCCTCGCCCGCCGGTGAACTGGTCGAAGTTGACGTCGCTGACGACGAAACACTGGTCGGGCTCGAGCCAGCGCGGCTCGTCGCGGGGCGTGATGAGCACACGCTTGCCGGCGAGCACGAACGACGGCTGCCGGGCAATTTCAGCCGACCGGCTCACGCCCTTGAGCAGGTAACCGCCTTCGTGGCCATCGCGGGCATCCTCGTAGTAGGCGTTTTCAGCCACCAGTTGTCTGCCGAAGCGGAGCATGGCATCCGGTAGGCGAAAGCTTGGTTTGTGGATCCGCTGTTCATTGGCGAAGCTTTGGGCGCCGTTCATCAGAATGTTCGTGGCATTGTCGAAGCGCGGCTTGATGGTTTCCCCGTTCTCACCCGTCAGGTTCTTGGGGTCCTTTTCGAGTTCACGCGACATGCGGGGGATCAGCAGTTCGCGACCGGCGCTCGTCGCCAGGCTGATCAATACCGAGGCCGCCACGATCGGCGTGATCACCCGCCTGCGCGACACGCCCGCGGCCATCAACGCCGTCAACTCGTTGTGCCGCTGAATCCAGGTCACGGTGAACATGCCGGCGATCATCACCAGCATGCTGCTCACCCGATCGAAGAAATAGATCGAGCGGTAGGCGTAGAACTCGAACATCGTCCCCAACATGTTTCCCTGCTTTTCGGTGAAGTGCAGGAATTCGTCGAGGTTGCTGAAGGCGTCGAACACGACGTACAGGCCGTCCAGGCTGCAAAAGCAGATCACGAACACCTGCACGAACTGCCGCAGCAAGTACCGGTCGATGATCCACATCGCTGTACCCTCCGGGTGGTCGAAGAATGAGGTTCAGTGCGCGTTCCTGGGCCGCGTCGCGGACGCGAACGCGCCAAACGCGGCTTCGGCGCAGCCGAAACGGCGCAAGAAAAAACTGCAAAACCGTACCTGTACCGACCAGGAAATCCGTCTCGGCGGATTGCTCGGCTTTAGACGCGTTAAGACTTCTTCCCCCGCATCGCGCATCTGTCCCACACGCGCCGGAGCTTTCGTCGGGTCAAGGTACGGTTTTGCCAGTTTTTTCGTGACGAAGGCGCAACCCATCGCGGCGCCAGTTTGAACTCCGCGCCGACACGCCGCGAACACTCACCGGAATTTTTTTCAAAACTGGGCTTGACGGGTTTTTTTTCTAGACTTCCGCGAATGCTGACCGCCTTTACGCCACTCCCGCAGTTTGAGAC
>DATKSN010000329.1:0-29495 GCA_035531595.1 Pirellulales bacterium
GGCTGAGAAAACGTCTGCAATTCCAGTTCGGCTGAAGCCGTACTATGGTGTAAAGTGTTCGGCTAAATCACCCCCAATCTACACCAGCCATTATGAGGGGTATGGTTTAGGCGAAACTCGAATATGGGAATCCAGGCTAGCTGACGAACAGGGGGCTAACGCCTTAGGTTTACCCACATTTTTTCCGGCGGATGGCGGTCGCGCCGTCGACCATCGCCTGGAGAGTAGTCCAACCGCGCCATAGGACCAACCACCCCGGGGGCTTGTCGCTCTTGCGGTTTTGGTGGCCACCCAGGCGCGCCAGAGCGAAGAAAAAATCATGAATGGACCAATCCTCATGAATTTGCTTGTGGCGCCAACCGCTGAGCACACGGACGTAGTCCACCGAAATGATTTCCGTGGCCAATCGGGTTTTTGCATCCGGCTGACGACTGGCATCGCGAAGGTTCAGCAACGTCAAGGTCACGACGGAAAGCAAGGCGATCATGGGTTGCAAACGATCCTCGCTCGTGAACTGCAACTGCTCAACCCCGCAGCCTGTCTTTTTCCCCTTGTGGAATTCCTCAATGATCCAGCGGCACTCGTACCAATCAACCACCATGCATGCTTCGTCGAACGTCGTTGCCGGTTGATTCGTCAACAGAATCCATTCCAAGCGTGTGGTTCCCGGAAGAGGGTTTTCTTCCCGGACACATACGACCCAGAGCGGCAGCGGGGTGTTCCCGTGTTCTCCGTGCTTGGCATGCGGAGCTTTCAGCCGAACCGGCCCGGCAGCCACGGACAACTTGACCTTCCGTGCCGGCTGGCCGTCTCGGGCCGGAATCTTGACTTGCTGACATCCCAGTGTCGGCAGGCTACGCGCATAGGTGTGCAGGTTGCAGGCGGTGCCGTCCTCTCCATGGCCGGGCAACATCGCGCGGCTGTGGGCCGAGCGAACAACGAATCGCCGACCGCTGTGCAAGGCGTGCTCCAGAAACTCAAAGGTGTCTGCCCCGCGATCGCAAACGTCGATCAGCCGCCAGTCGGCGGGGAGAACCTTCGTCCCCTCAAGCCACAGCCGGCTCTCACGCGACTTCCGGCGGCGGCGCTGGTCTTTGGTCTCTTTCTTGGAGATCGTCACGCGGCGGTGCAGAATCTGGTTCGCCAACCCGAGCACGGTGCGGTCTTGTGGATCAATCACCAAACTGTTGTGGCAGATGTAGCCCCGCCCGTGCCCGTTACCGATTTGCCCCAAGTTCTTCAGCGATCTGCGGCTCGAGTAGTCCAGTTCCGTGGCATCGTGAATCACCACCACGGGCCCGATGTGCGCTTGGACGCGCGCCAGCGTGACTGCTCGGTGAGGTGCCAAGACCGCCTCATGGGTAACGTCATCGCAGTCACACAGCCGGTAGAGAGCTTTCAGGTCGGCGGGGGACTTGAGCTTGTCGGGCAAGCTCCCACCGGGATGCCGACAAAGCTGGTCCGCCAACTTAACCAGCCGCTTGGTTCGTCGCCGATCTCCAAGCTCGGCTGCGCCGAAATTCACCTCGCCAAAACTCCGCCCATCGTCGAAAGTGTCCATGCTCGCTCCGTCCTGCAAAGACCGTGGGATTGGTGCCCCTCCTACCACATCCCTACGCACGGGAGCGTGCCATTGGGTCGCTTACAAAACCAATGTACAAAGTTACAATCGGCGTATCTCCATGAGAGCGAATAACTTCAACAGGGAACCCCGGCCAGCCCGCGGCGGATTTTGTAAAATCTACGTCCACCAAAAGTGGGCAAACCTAAGGGCTAACGCCCCCCGCTCGCCCCCGCTATCGCCTAACGCCTATCGCCTAACCCCTCCTAGCTGACGAACAGGGGGCTAACGCCCCCCGCTCGCCCCGCCTATCGCCTATCGCCTAACCCCTCCTAGCTGACGAACAGGGGGCTAACGCCCCCCGCTCGCCCCGCCTATCGCCTATCGCCTAACGCCTGCTAGCTGACGAACAGGGGGCTAACGCCCCCCGCTCGCCTAATAAATCAGTGGCCCGCGGATGGTCGAGAGCGCGCGTCTTTCGCGATCGTCGTCCCAGGCGTGGTAGGCCAGTGCCAGCGCATCGGCGCGGTCGGGCGAACGGCCGCCAAGCAACTCGCGGATCGTCCGCTCGCCGCGGTCGCCGTCACGCGCGCGCGAGCGCGATTTGCTCGGAAGCCGCAACTTGCCCTCGCCGTCGTACCGCTTCGGCAGCACGGCCAACTCCTCGCGCAAGCGTCCGTCGTCGGGAGGCAACGATACACAGCGCAGCTTCCGCGTCCATCGGTCGCGCGGGAGTTCGAGCAACCTTCGCAGGCGGCGGTTGGGTTCGAGCGCCTTGCGAAGCTCGCCGTAGAGTTCCGCGCGGCGGTTGAGGTACTCGTCGGGCCGCCTGGGCCGCGCGCCGAAATCGACGATGCTCGGATCCCAGCCGTAGCGGGCCCTCAGCGCGTCGGCGATTTGCTTGCCGCCTCCGCCAGCGTCGAACGCCACCGCGCGCCGGGTGATGCGCCAGCGGTGCGCGAGCCGGCGCGTGACGCGCGTGATTTCCGAGGTGTCGGGCGTGTGCTTGGCGACGATCTGCCGCACGCCAAACCGCCCCAACACCACCCACACCGTCTGGTCGGCGCCCCCCGCGGCCACGTCGACGCCCAAGGCGTAGGGGCGATCGAACCGTTTGAGATGCGAGGCGAGCCGAATGCGCATCGGATCGTCAGGGGGCTCCTCATCGACTCCGCGCGTGCGTTCGTCCGCGGCGAAGAGCGATCGCACTTCGGCGCCGAGTCGCTGGGCGACGTCGAGCCACTCGTCGGGAAACAGGCGTTCGTCGGCGTCGTCGGGAAACAGGCCCAACAGCCGCGTGCGCACTTTGTCGGCGGGCCAGTTGGCCTGGCGCGTCTGGAAGTCGGCGTAGGAAAGGATTCCGGGCGAGACCAGCGGCGGCGGGCCGGGGCGCCCCGCCTCGATGTGCGAACGAGCGAACAAGACGTTGGGCGATTGCTCTCCCGAAACGTGGATCACCTTGCGGTAGAGGCGGCCGGAACCGTCGGGGTGTCGCTGGTCGCCGGCGCGGCACTTTTCGTGGAAAATGCCCGTCCCACGCAGCGGGTTGCCGACCGCCAGGATGCGGTGCGCCTGGCTTGTGGCCGCCTCGTAAAACTCGCTCTTCGGTGGTACTCGAGGTGACGACCTTGGCGCAGCGAGTGCAGAACCACCAGACGACGGTGACGGCCGCGATGAATGATTTGCCCATTTCGTTGGCCGAATGGACCCAGGTTTCGTCGCACTGGACGACCGATTCGAGGATCTCGGCCTGGTACGGCGCCAGCGTGATCCAGGGCCAGAACCGCGTGACGAATTCCAGCGGGCGATTGACGTACTCTTGCCAGGTGCGTTGCAGCCGTTCGAGATCGGCGTCTTGGGAATCGTGTTTGGGCATGGAAAAAGGAAAAAGGTGAAAGGTGAAAGGTGAAAGGAAAAAGGGTTGGTTGTCAGTGGTCGGTCGTTTCTTCTCTCCTTTCATCTTTTTCTCCCTCCGCCGGCGCCGCGCGGCGCGCGAACTCGGCGGCGAGATCGAACACGTTCGAATGTTCGATGAGTGCCGCCGCGGCCGGCGGCGTGGGCGCCGCGCTGCGAATCCTGCCGAGCAGGTCGGAGAGGGTGATCGTCCGCCCTTCGACGTCGGTGGGCGCCAGTTTGCGCGGCGCGTCGAGGCCGAGGATGTCGCGGCGCGAGGCGATGCAACTGAGGACGACTTGCAAGAACCGCGGATTGCCGTGCTGGTTCTTGATCGTCTTGCGGGTGCCCTTTTTCGCATCGCCGTCGACGACGGCCGATTGGGCCGGCTTCTGGGAACGTTCCCACGCGGCCCAGGCCTCGCGCTCGAGCCGTTCGACCTTCTGCAACTCCTCGCTGCGCATGGCGTTGAAGTCGTCGAGCGCCGACTTCTCCCACTGCCGGCGCACGATCTTGAGATCCAAGGAGACGGTCGTTTGCGGCACGCCGAGTTGGTCCGAAATCGCCTGCTGCGTCCAGCCCCGCAAGCGCAGCTCCGCGACTTGCTTTCGGCGGCCGACGAGCGCGAGTTGCCTTGCGGATTGTCGTCTCATGGCGGTTTGGTGAGGGGTGAGGGGTGGGGTGAGGAGTCAGGAGCCAGGAGCCAGGAGGTCGGAGGTCGGAAGTCGGAGGTCGGAAATAATCCACAGTGCCTACTGCCTACCGCCGACTGCTTACTGCCTTCTTCCTACTGCCCACCGCCCACTGCCCCTGTCGCGCGCTGGGCCTTTCGGCCGGCACGCCGCTCCCAGTGGCCGACGATGATGTCGCACTTCCGCGGGTCAGGCTCGACGAGTTGTACCGGCGGGCCGTCGAATATTCCCTCAAGGTCTTCAGGCCGCTGGGCGGCGCCGCAAAGCAGGCGGTGCTCGCCCAGCAGCCAAAGGTCGCCCGGCCGCGTCGAAAGCTCGCTGGGCGGTTGCGGCGGGGCGTCGGTGTCGCGCGGGGGCGAGTTGGCGCGCGGCGACTTGCCGCGCGCCGCGATGGACGCCGCGACGTCGGGTACGCTCGGCGGCTCGATGAGTTTCGCCAGTTCCTCGTCGGCGAAGCCCAACAGGCTGGTGTCGAAATCGGCTTCGTTCAACGCGGTCAATTCCGCCGCGAGCCGATCAAAATCCCAGCCGGCCAATTCGCCGGTCTTGTTGTCGGCGATCCGGTAGGCGCGGACTTGCTCGGGCGTCAGGTCGCCGGCCACCAGCACCGGCACCTTCTCGAGTCCGATGCGTTGGGCGGCTTTGTAACGGGTGTCGCCGACGATGATCTCGCCCTGGCCGTCAACGACGATCGGCTGGCGGAAACCGAATTGCCGGATGCTCACTTCGACGTCGGCCACGGCCGCGTCGTTGAGACGCGGGTTTCGATCGTAGGGGGTGATTTGCGAGAGTTTCCTCATCACGATTTTCATGTTTTGCTCCGTGGGAGGTGGATTCCCGAATCCTAGCCGCGAACTGGCTTGGGGTGTTTTGGAGCGTGGTCGCTATCGAGCCGGGGCATCGCTTAGGCTCTGCCACCAGCCACCACATGCGTATTTCCCGGAGTTTTTGAGGCCGCCCCCGCGTGTTGGACAATGCCTTCTTGCTCAAATGACGTCGAATCGAACGATTTCGAGCGATTTTGGCCGAAAACCGACTCGGAATGAGCGATGGAAAATTCCCGCGGCGACCGGCTATAATGCGGTCATGGACACCGAACCCGCCACGCGCGCCGACGAGATGGCGCGCTTCACCGCGATCCGCGAGGAGTCGCTGGAACTGATCGAAACGACCCGCTCGCTGGTCGCCGATATGCGCGCGCTTTTGGAGGAGTGCAAACAGTGGCGGCCGGTCGTACCGCAGCCGGCGACGTCGGCTTCCGCCGAGCCGTCGACACAGACCCAAAAGAAAACCGGCCGCCGCGGCAATGGAGCGCCGCGCGGAAAAGGAGCGCCGCGCGGCAAACGGGGCCGCGTTGCGAAGCCGAAATGAGCGGCTCTTGTCTTGGAATGCGGATCATGCCAACCCGTCTTCCCAATCCTCAGGGGCTAGATTCGCACGGAGCGGATACATCTCGTCTGGATCGGCGTCAAAGACCAGCGACTGCACTTTCCGAAAAAGCTCCGCGCGAATCAGCACATAATCGGCGTTGCTTTCCATGTCCTTGAGCCAGACGGGATCGTTGCCCGCGTCCCGCACGGCCTGTCGAAGTTCGGGCGTCATCGGCGTCATTTCGATTATTCTCCGTCGCATTCGTTCTGCTAATGATGGCAGGTTCGCTCGTATTTAACAAGCTCCTTCGGGCCTGGCGGGAATTCTCCTTGCTGTGGGGCAAAGTCGAAAACATGAGACGGGTCGCGGAGCGGCCGAAGAAGCGTTCCCACGCGGAGCCTGGGGCTAACGCCCTCGTTGTTCTACACATCTTTTGATCGCGGGTGGTGAAATGGGAATGTTGGGCAATCAGAGGCCAGGGGCTTGCCCCCTGGAGTTTCACGTTGGTTTCTAAATCGAATGCGGCCGCATCCCCAACGTCCGTGTCGCCCCGCCGGCTGCCTCTGGCAGCCGGCGGGGCGACACGGGGAACGACAGGTAATCAGGGGAGCCTGCGTGTGTAGATACGAGCGTGAAACTCCAGGGGGCAAGCCCCTGGCCCCTTTACAAGATGTGTGGAACAACGAGGGCTAACGCCCCAGGCTACGCTCTGCCGACCCTTCGGGTCTGTCGTCCGCCACAATGCCCACCGTACCGGGCTCCGAAAAAACTGGCAAAACCGTACCTTTACCCGACGAAAGCTTCGGTGCGAGTGGCACAGATGGGCGTTGCGGGTGAAGAAGTCTTAACGCATCCAAAGCCGGGCAATCCGCCGAGACGGATTTCCTTGTCGGTACAGGTACGGTTTTGCCAGTTTTTTCTTGGGCATTTTCGGCTGCGCCGAACCGCGCAAAAGCTGATTTGCACCCGCCTGCTCAACGTCGTGTTAAATCGACGTTGACTTCTGGCAAGGCCGCGTGTAAAGTCCGCGGCCGTTTTCACGCAGGAGTGCCGATATGCCGCGGCTTTGGGTCGTTTTGACGGTCGTTGTCTTCTCGGCCGGGTGCGTCGCCCCGGGCACGGGGACGCCGAGCACCGACGGGGCGCTATCGTTCAGCGACGCGGAAAAAGTCCATGGCGTCGCCCTGGCCAGGCGATACGTCGAGGAGCAGGGCATGGCGCCGGGTCAGGCGACCTACCGGCTGGATGAGCGGATTTCCTCCGCCGACGCCGCCGGTTCGCAAAAGAAGTCTCGCCAAATGTTCGTCGTGGTCGAATTCGAGGACCGCGAGCCGTGGCGGCTTCTGGTGTTGCCCGACGGCACGCTGAGGCGAGTCGAAGCCACCGAAGCTCAGACCACCGAAGCGTCTCCGCCATCCTGATCCGCCATATCGCATCAGCCTTACCATTTGAGTCCGAACTCCTCGCCGCCGGTGCCACGGCCCATGCCGCCTTTGAGCGGCGTCGTGCGCTTCTTGGCCGGCGCGACGGGCGACTCGTCGGGTTCGGGCACATCGGGTTCGGCCTTCTTGGCCGCTTCGGGCCTCGCCATGAGCGCCTTCAGCGAAAGGCTGATCCGTTGCTGCTCGGCGTCGACCGACAGAACCTTGACCTCGACCTCCTGCCCCTCGGACACCACGTCGCTGGTGCGCCACACGCGGCCGTGGGCCAGTTCCGAAACGTGGACCAGCCCCTCGATGCCAGGCTCCAACTGCACGAACGCGCCGAAGTCCATGATCTTCGAGACCGTGCCCGTGTGCTTGCTCGTCACCGGGTACTTGTAGGCGGCGCTCGTCCAGGGGTTTTCGGTCAGGTCGCGGAAGGCAAGGCTGATCTTGCCGGTTTCGGAATCGATCTTCTTGATCTTCACCTTGATCGGCTGGCCGACCGTGAGCACCTCGTTGGGGTGTCGGACCCGTTGCCAGGAGAGCTGGCTCACATGCAGCAAACCGTCGATGCCGCCTAAGTCGATGAATGCCCCGTAGTCTTGCAGGCTGCGAACCGTCCCATCGCGAATGTCGCCTTCGTGCAACTCGGCCAGCAGTTTGGTCTTGGCTTCGGCCTTCTCGCGCTCCAGCACGGCCCGGCGGCTGAGCACGAGGTTCCGCTTTTCCGGCCTGGCCTCGGTGACGATGCAAAGTAGCGCTTCGCCGACGAACTGCGAAAAATCCTCAATGCGGAAAAGCGAGATCTGCCCTGCCGGGATGAAACCGCGGATGTGATTCACCTCGCATTCCAAACCGCCCTTGTTGTGCCCGGTAATCCTGGCCGAGACGAGCAGGCCCTCGGTCAATTGCGACCAGTCGGCCACCTCAACGGCCGCGCCCGGAAGCGAGAGCTGGTAGAGCCCCTCGTCGGCGTCGAAACGATTGACCATCACGTCCAGCACCGTGCCCGGCGGCGGCGATTCGGGAAACTGGCGCAACGAAAGGATCCCCTGATTACGCCGGCCAAGGTCGACGAACACGTTGTCGCGGTGGACGCTGGCGACGCGCCCCTCGACGCGCGTGTCGGGCTCCAACTCGCCGGCCGCGGCCGATGCTCCGCTCGCCGTGGCGGGGTCCAGCACTTCCTCGAGCGACAGGCCGCCCAGCGCGAGTTCCACTTCGAGCTCCAGTTCCGGCGAAAGCTGCTTGCGGATGCTGGGGACCGGCGTCTTTTTCGCCGGCGCCGCGTCCTCTGGCTTCGATTCGTCTGGCTTCGATTCGCCCGGCTTTGATTCGCCAGGCTTTGATTCGCCAGGCAACGGTTTCGGTTTCGCCTGGATTTTCGGGCTTTGCGGACGCTGCGTGCCGATTCGGATGCGTGGCGGCTGGTACGGGGCGGGTTTCGCCGGCGCGGCAGGCTCGGCGGCGCCGCTCGGCGCGGCAATGGGCGGCGCCGAGGTGGCGGACGCTTCGGGGGCGGCGGATACGTCGATCGGGTCGTTGCTCATCGCAAGCGGCTCTGGGGGTTGGAAGCAACTAATTCGGTTGGTGGGCGTTCCCACCCTACGATCCTCGTTCCCACGCTCCGCGTGGGAACACTTCTTCGGCCGCTCCGCGGCCCGTCATTGGCGAAGTCTCGCGTGTCGTCGCCGCTTCACGGAACGCCACGGAGGGCGTTCCCTACGGACACCATCGCAGCGACGATCCGAACCTTGAATGATGAACCTTGCATGATAGTTTAACACCCGGTTTCCGCGGATGGTAGTGAGGACTTGAAAATGCCAGCATTCGACTTCAATTCCGGGGGTAGGTTTTTTCGTTCCGCTCGCCTAAGCTAGAGAAATGCCGTTTCAATTCTACTGCCCGCAAGGCCACCTGCTGGAGGGACACGAATCCCAGATGGGCCAGCAGAGCCAATGCCCGATGTGCGGCATGGTCTTCGTGATCCCGGTGATGCCGCAGCAGGCTCCCGCCGCGCCGGCCGGCTGGATGCCCGGCTACGGCCAGCCCGGCGGGCAAGCGAACTATCCGCCCGGCGCGGCTTTTCAAGGGGGCGCGGCATATCCCGGCATGGCGCCAGGTTTCACCCCACCGCCGGCCGAGCCCGGTTTTCAGGGCGTGACGACGGGGCCGACGATCGAAGTTCCGCGGATTCAGACCGATCCGCGACAAGCCGCCGTGCCGGAGCCCACCGAAGTGGCCGAGCCGGCTGTCGAGGCGGCGCCTGAAAAGCAAGAGCCGCGGATCGTGCGGATTCCTTGCCCCCAAGGGCACGAACTGCAAACGCCGATGGACATGATCGGCCAGGACGTGCTTTGTCCGTTTTGCAGCGCCCAGTTTCATCTGAAGTACGAAAACAGCGTCGAGTACAAGGAAGAACAGGCCGAAAGTCAACGGCGCCGCGAGGAGCAACTGAACCAGACGGCGCTGAAATGGGCGATCATCGCCGCCGTGGTCGTCGTGCTGGGAATCCTATCCATGATCGTTTACCTGGCCGCCACCTCGCCCAGTTCGCCCCCCTCGTCCGTGCCGGCCGATGACGCGCCGGCCGATGACGCGCCGGCCGATGACGCGACAAAGCCCCCTGCGGATGAGGACGACGGAACGTAACTTTACCGCGGCATGAAAGGAAACGGCGTGAGGCAGAAAACCGGAATGGCCAGCGAGACCCAGCCGGCGAGCGTCCGGAAGCGTCCGAGTTCGACGCGGTCGTTGGCCGTCGGCGGGTGGCGCGTGCCCAAGAGCACGATCAACACGAGCATCAAGGTCCACTCATAGCGCCCCGCCACGACGATGAAGGCCAAGGACACGGCCACCGCCGCCAGCGCAATCCAATGGGCGCGGCGGCCGAACAAGGCATAGGTCACATGTCCACCGTCGAGTTGGCCAATCGGCAGCATGTTCAATCCCGTGACCAGCATCCCGACCCAACTGGCCATCACCAGTGGGTTGGCATGCGCGATCAACACCGCCCCTGGCGGGTCGTCGGGGCGGAGCCAGGCGATCAGGAGTCGAAAGATTAAAGGGTCACCGAACATTCCCTCCATTTCGGGCCTGAAGTCGAGCGCGGTCGCCGAACGAATGCCGACCCAGGCCAAGGGCAAGGCCACGGCCAGCCCCGCCCAGGGGCCGGTCAGGCCGATGTCGAAGAGTTGCTTGCGATCGGCCTGTGAGCCTCGCATGCCGATCACGGCGCCCATCGTTCCCAGCGGTGAAATCGGCATGGGGATGAAATAGGGCAGACTGGCGGGCACATGGTATCGCCGGGCTTGAAGATAATGGCCCATTTCGTGGGCCAGTAGAATTCCCATCACGGCCGTCATGTAAACGACGCCCTGCCACCCATTCGCTCCAATCGTCCTGAACGGCGCCGCGAGATCGCCTCCCGTGACCGCCAACCAACCGTCCGACAGCGTCGTCAACAGATCTCCATTGGTCGCCGCCACCCAAAAGGTCGAAAGCGCGGTGGAGACGAACAGGATCAACGGTACTCTCAACCTCCACGGGCTTGGACGCGGCCGGGCCGCGGTGGTCATCGGCATGGTCGGCGCCGATTCCGGCGAGTTAGGGTCAAGCTCCATGTCCTTAAGATACCATACCAACCGAGCACCAGCACGCGCGAGTTCAGGTGGTCATCCGGCTCGGCTCGGGGCGCGCCGCGCAAGGAACGCGGCTTCGGCGCAGCCGAAACTGCGCAGGAAAAAACTGGCAAAACCGTACCTGTACGGACCAGGAAATCCGTCTCGGCGGATTGCCCGTCTTTAGACGCGTTAAGACAACGCTAGTGAAATCCGCGCTCACGCCGCGAAACGAGGCGCCGCGTACCGAGAGATGTCGTTTGTCACGATAACGCTCGAGGCGTGGCGCGAGATTGTCGAGGTGGCATACGAGGAGGCACTACTCGGCGACGACAGAGCGGTACGAAGACTAATCGCCCTCCGAGCATCGGCGCTGCGCGAAAAAAAACGACTCCGAAACCCCTCCCCAAGAGATCCAAAAGAGCGTGGGGCAGGGCGAAGGGGGGGGAGGCAATTGGATGCCGCTTTCGCGGCTGGCTCAAGACGTCATGGGGTATTCGGAGATCGTTTTTTTTCGCTTCGCTGCCGTTTTCGTTTTGCACGTCCGTTGCTGCGCAACGATCGTGCTTTCTTGCGTAAAATGATCCCTCCCGATTCGTGGGCCGGCACGGACCCGGTGAGCTTGCGCTGCGGGTTAGTGTAACGACCGTCTGCGCTCGTTTCCCCTGGACCAGATGCCGTTACCGCAGCCATCCTGGCCTTTGAGCGCCCTTAATCGTCGTCCGCGTCTTGATCGTCTTCGTCCGCCTCTTGATCCTCGTCGTCCAAGGCGAAGACGAACGGCGCCCGCACGGGCGGCGGCATGCGCGCGTGCTCGCCGCGGACGCTTTTCCAGACGATCTGGTTCAACAACAGGTCGTCGGCGGCGTCCTCGCGGCTGAAATCGAGCCGCGCCGATTGCTCCGCGCCCCAGCCCCGCTCGGGGTTCAGCGCGGTCAGGTCGACCTGAGCCGGACGGGTCTCGTAGGGGGCATGGTCGGGCCCGCTTCGAAACGACGCGTACATCGGCCGCGCCGCCGCGTCGAACTGGCTCATCGGCTCCAGGCCGAGGATCAACTCCATCGTCCGCAACATGCTGGCCGTCGAGTAGAGGTTCGAGTCGACCTCGCCGTGCTTGGTATGAGGGCCGATCACCAGCGCCACCGTGCGATGCGCATCGACGTGGTCCGAGCCGTTCTGGGCGTCGTCCTGGACCACGAAGATCGCCGTTTCACCCCAGAACTTCGACTTCGAGACCGCTTCGACCACCATCCCCAACGCCAGGTCGTTGTCGGCCACCATCGCGGTGGGCGTCGGTTTCCCCTTGGTCATACCGGCCGTGTGGTCGTTGGGCAGTCGCAGCGTGATGAAGGCCGGCCAATCGCCTTCCCGCTCGTACCGCTTCAACTCCTCGATGAACCGCTCGGCCCGTTTGACGTCGGTGTAATCAAGATCCCAGCCTCGGAACCGCGGGTCGAAGTGTCCTTCCAGCGACTTGAGCATCGCCTTGGCCGGATCGCCCGGCCGCGGGCCGTTGTCGACGAACTCGCCGTAGCTGCGGTAGCTTACGCCCGCCGCCAGACAGCGGTCCCAAAGGTATCCGCCCTCCGGCGTGGCGATCGCGAATTTCCCCTCGCTCGGATAAGTCATCTTCTTGGCGCCGCCGCGGTAGACCAGGGGCCAACTCTTCTCGACGAAGTCGCTGGCGTAGGCGGCCATCGTCCATTCGTGGCCGTCGGCGCTGACCTCGCTCTCGACGTAGAAGTTGTCCAACAAAACGAACTGTCGCGCGAGGGCATGGTGGTTCGGCGTCACGCGATCGGGAAAGATGCACAGGTCTGGATCGCCGTTTCCCTCGCGGACGTCGCCGAACACCTGATCGTAGGTGCGGTTCTCCTTGATGATGTACAAACAGTGTTTGATCGGGCCGGCCTCGCCGGGCTTTGCCGGAACCGGATGGTCCGCCTCGGGCGGCCCGACCACCACGGCGCCGTCGGCCCGCAGCGGCGAGCAGCGCAGGGCCGTTTGGGTGTGGCGGACCATCTCGACGGGCGAGGGGCTGTCGATCACGCTCAGCGTGCCATGGAACAGCCCGCCGATATACTGTTCGACCGTGGCCGGCGCCTGCTTCAGCGGGTTCGGACCTTGCGGGTTGGCCTGCGACGAAAGCCCCTTGCCGTTGGCGATGTAGATCCGTTTGTCGAGCGGCGAATAGCGAACCGACGTGGGATACCATCCGGCCGGCAAGAAGCCGAGCGACCGGCTGTTCCTCGGCTTCGAGACGTCGAACACCGCCACGTTATGATTGTCGGCGTTGGCGATGAACAGCACGCGGCCGTCCGGCGTGAGGGCCAAGCTGTTGGGGGTGCTGCCCGGCGGGGAGTGCGGATACAGGGCGCTGGAGATCGTCTCCAGCGGCTCGCCCGACGCGGCGTCGAGCACGCACACATGGTTCGTGTTGGCGCAAGCCACGAACAACCGTCCGCCGTCGGGTGAGAGGGCCAACTCGGTGGGATGCGCGTCGGTGGGCCAATGGGTTTCCATCTGGAATGATTCCAGATTCACGACCGCCACGGCCGCGCCGCCCCATAAACTGACGAACAGCCGCTGGCCGTCGGCGGCCGGAAGCACGGTGTAAGGATAGCTGTCCTTGCCCAGGGGCAGGCGCCGTCGTTCGGCGGCGGCCTCCAGCGGCAACTTGCAAAGCGCATGGCCCCAGGCGCAAGCGACGTAAAGCGTTTTGCCGGCCCGGTCGCATACGATGCCCGCGGGCACGTACGTTTCTTCCGGCTTGCCCACGGCCAGTTCGCGGTGTTCGCTCAGGTAGCCGTCGGCGAAGCGGAACTGATGGACCACCTCGGATTCCGCGCCGCTGGCGAAGAGCCGCTGGCCGTCGGGATCGAACGCCAGGCCGTAGAATGTCTGCGCCAGTGCGACGCGCGATACGATGCGTTGCTTTTCAAGATCGACGACCACGATCTCGTGCTCGCCGTAACCGGCGTGCAGCACGGCGGCGAAGCGCTGTTTGGGGTGTAGGACGATCTGCACCGGCAAGTCGCCGAGCTTGATCTGCTTGCCTGCCGGCCGCAACGACCATTGGTTGGGCAGCAGCACTTCCCCCGCCGGCTGCACGCCAGGCAATTGGCGCGGACGGTCGCGACCCGGCTGATCTTCGGCGCCGGCCACGCGAACCCATAGAGCAAGGAAGAAGGCCATCGAAAGCAGGGTACGGCGGAGCATGCGGCGGATTCTCTGGGGATCAAGCGCCGTGGCGGAATTCGTAAGAATTCCGGTGGCGTCGGGTGTAGCGGAATTCGTAAAAATTCCGGCGGCGTCCGATCGACGGCTGATAGTATGACATTGGCCCCGCGCGCAGGCAACCGCGCGCGGTTGCCCCGGTCTTTTGGCGACAATTCCTGAAGGCGTTCCAGGAGAGCACGACCGATGACGAGGCCCGCGCCGCGCTGGAGCGGCTGCGGCAACGTGTCCAGGACGCCGTCGATGTTCCCTCGGTAAAGGCCCAAGCCGCTTTGGTCATCGTCGCGGAACTGGAACGACTGTTGGAGCTACCGTCGTAATTTCAACGACTTGCTTCAAGGCCACCTCGCCCCACGTTTTTTTTGGATCTCCGTTTTTAGGGGGATTCGACCTGGGGCCGGGCGTGGCGCGAGAAATTTTTTTTCAAACTGGCCTTGACGGATTTTTTTCTCTAGACTTGGCGCGCGAGCGTGCCGCTAAGGAGGGCGAGGACTAGGCCCCGGGCCGACCGGGCGTCGGCGTCGCGCGCCGAGCATCGGCGCTGCGCGAAAAAAAACGACTCCGAAACCCCTCCCAAGCGATCCAAAAGCGCGTGGGGCCGGGCGAAGGGTGGGGAGGCAATTGTTGGCCGCTTTCGCGGCTTGCTCAGAGTCCTGGGGTATTCGGAGCTCGTTTTTTTTCGCTTCGCTGCCGTTCTTTTTTCGCACGTCCGTTGCTGCGCAACGTGCGTGCTTTTTGCGTTAAAATGACCCTTCCTGATTCGTGGGCCGCCACGGCCCCCCCCGAGATTGCGCCGCGGGTTGGTGTGGCGGCAGTTTGCGCTCGTTCCCCCTGGACCATGAATAATCGGGGCCAGCGCGGTGTGAGGCATTGCCCCCCCCGGATGGTGGGACCATCGACGTCTTGCGACGGATTGAAGCCCTACGGCCTTTTCGACCGATGTAACTCTTGCGTCCGGTATCGAGCAGGCGGTGCCGGGGCATGAGGCTGGAGCCAGACGGCCCGGCAACCGGCTGCAACCCGGTCAAAGTGGGTTCGACTCCCACCGGCCTCTCTTGAAGCTCTTGAAGGCAGTAAGCGTTAGGCCATCCTCGCCTTCAGAAGAGCCAATCTCCTCGGCAGTCCATGGCGCTCAACCCGCCATGGGCACATTGCGCGAGCGTTTCACTCGCCAAGGCCGCCACCGTTGCGGCTACTCCCACTACTCCCACTGGCGTACTCCAGCCTCTCGTGGCAAGATAGTAGTCGGCCATAAGGCCACTTTGCCTCGCCTCCTCGAAGAATTGCGGATGAACCAACCCTTAGCGATCGTGCTGGCGGCCGGCAAAGGCACCCGGATGAAGTCGGAGTTGCCCAAGGTGCTGATCGACGTGGGCGGCCGGCCGATGATCCATTACGTGCTCGACTCCCTCGAGCAAAGCGGTGTCCGCGACGTGATCGTGGTCGTCGGCTATCGGGCCGGCGACGTGCGGCGCGAGCTGGCTTCGCGGGCCGGTTTGCGGTTCGTCGAGCAGACCCGGCAACTGGGCACGGGCCACGCGGTGATGGCCTGCCGCGAGGCGCTGGCGGCCCACGAGGCGCCTGTACTGATCGTCACGGGCGATTCGCCCCTGCTGCGGTCGGCCACACTCGTCACGCTGCTCGCAGAGTTTCATCGCCTGCGGCCCGCCTGCCTGATCGGCACGGCCCGCAAGGACGATCCGCGCGGCCTGGGACGCATCGTCCGCGACGCCGCCGGGAACTTCCTGGCGATCGTCGAGGAAAAGGACGCGACCCCCGACCAGCGGCGCCTCACCGAAGTGAATATGAGCTACTACGTGTTCGCCGCCGAAGACCTGCGCGCGGCACTCGATCGGCTCCAGCCGGCGAATGCGCAGGCGGAATACTACCTGACCGATTGCCCCGGCGCGCTCAGGGCGGCGGGCCGGCCGGTCGAGGCGCTGGCGGCGCTGCAACCGATGGAAACATTGAGCATCAACACGTTCGAGGAATTGGCCGCCGTCGAAGCGGCCCTGCGAGCAAATTCCCTCTGATAGGACGCCGCGAAACCCCATGAACGACTTGAAGATCTTCAGTGGCCGGGCCAACCACGATCTGGCGACCCGCATCTGCGCCTACCTCGGCCTGCCGGTGGGGGCGATTTCGATCGGCAACTTCCCCGACGGCGAGATCTCGTGCAAGATCGACGAGGACGTGCGCGGCCGCGACGTGTTCCTGGTGCAGCCCACCTGCCCTCCCGTGAACGAGAACTTGATGGAACTGCTGATCATGATCGAGAGTTGCAAGCGGGCCAGCGCCGAGCGGGTGACGGCCGTCATGCCCTACTACGGCTACGCGCGCCAGGACCGCAAGGACGAGGGGCGCGTGCCGATCACGGCCAAGCTGGTGGCGAACATCATCACGCGCGCCGGGGCCGACCGGGTGCTCACGATGGACCTGCACGCCGCCCAGATCCAAGGCTTTTTCGACGTGCCCGTCGACCACCTCTACGCGTCGCCCGTCTTGAATGAGCACTTCCTGAAAATGAAAATCCCCGAGGACGACGTCGTGGTGGTCAGCCCCGACGAGGGGAGCACGAAGCGGGCCCTGGGCCACGCCAAGCGGATGGGCGGGCGGCTGGCGATCGTCGACAAAAGGCGCTCCAGCGCCGAAAAAACGCGGCAGGAGAACCTCATCGGCGCCTCGGTCGAGAACAAGGTGGTCTTCATGTTCGACGACATGATCAGCACCGCCGGCTCGATCTGCGGCGCGGCCCAGAAGGTCCACGAGGCCGGCGCCCGCGAGATCCACATCGCGGCCACGCACGGCGTGCTCTGCGGCAAGGCGATCGAGAACCTCAAGGCCGCCCCGATCGCCAGCGTCGTGATCACCGACACGATCCCGCTGACGCCCGCCAAGATGTTGCCCAAAATCAAGGTCAAGAGCGTCGCCCCGCTGTTGGGCGAGGCGATCAAGCGGATTCACCGGAACGAGTCGGTGAGCAAACTGTTCGATTGAGAGCCTATCCGAAAACCGCCATTGTGGCGCAGGCGTCCCGCCTGCCTGGCGGTTTGGGATAGGCTCTGAACCAGGGGCGCCGTCCGCGTCGGTGAGCGAACGGTTCGATTCACGTTCAATCGTCGTCCAAGGACCGCCGCGCACCGTGACGCACTCGCAGCACCCGAACCGTTTCCCCGCGGATTTCAAACAAGATCCTATAGACACTCCGTCGCTTGCCGTGTAACAGTTGGCGAATTTCAGCCTTGAGAAACTTGCTCTCCGGAGCGCGCGGGCGGCGTTCGGGGAGTCTTTCGAGTGAGTCGATGGCGTGCAGGAGCGTCGCTTGCCATCGTTCGGCCGCCTCGGGCGACCGAGCGGCGACCGCGCTTCGGCCAGCGGCGTTTTTTTCTTTCGACGCGATTAGGGAACCGCGCTCTCCAACGCGAACACTCGCGTGTAGGCGTCCCTCGCCACGCCACCCAACCGCTCAGCCAATCGGCGGTAGGTCTCGCGGCGGTAGCCCCATTCCCGCGAACGCGGCACCTGCTCGAGCCAGTCGCAAAGATGGACGCGGCAGAGATCGTCGAAGTCGACACGTTTGAGCACGATCTCGCCGCGGGTCAAACGGTCGGCGATGCGGAAGGTTTCGCCGCGTCCCTCGGCGGCGCGGTCGAACGAGGCGCGGTCCATCGCCGAGTTGGCGTAGGCCAGCCTCTCGGCCCGCTCGCCGATCAACGCCCGCACCTCCGGCCGACGGTCCAGCGGCAACGAAAACAGTTGGAACTTCTCCGTGCCGTAGATCGAGTGGAACATGCCGGCCTGGCATACGACTTCGTGGCAGCCCCACACCCCCAACTCGCGATAGACGCCGATCAAGTGCGCCAGGAACACCTCATCGGTGTGCGGCACCTTATCGGTGCCGAGCGCGACCAGGAAATCGGTCAATTGCTTGAACGTCGCGACGTTCGGTGGCGGGGGCAAGATCGGCGGCAGACCTGGCATTTCCATGACCGTTGCAAGCCTCAGTTTCGATGGTGTTCATGAGCGGAGACTTTCCGCGAGTCAACGCGCCACCAATTGATTGTACCACGTTTCGTACCGCCGTGACAATTCGTGTACCCTGCTACAAGCATCCGAGTTCTTCCAGCCGCATCACGAGCCGCTTGACGACCGGTCCGGCCGCTTCGCCGCCGTTGCCGGTATGTTCCAGAACGACGACGAACGCGATCCGCGGCGACTCCGCCGGCGCGTAGCCCGCGAACCAGGCATGGTCGTCGCCGGCGCCCGTTTCGGCGGTGCCCGTCTTGCCGGCAATCGCGATCGTTTCCAGGAAGGCCGTGTGATGAGCGGTCCCGTCGGACGCGGCGACCACCTGCGCCAGGCCGTCCCGAACGATTTCGAGCGTGGCCGCGCTCAGCCCCTCAATCTCGCGCGGCGCGGCGATGGTGAGCAAGGCCGCCAGCCGATCGTCGTCGAATGTTTCGGCGGCCGATTCGGGCAATCCCACGCGCGCCGCCACATGGGGCGTCACCAAACGTCCGCCGTTGGCGATGGCCGCCATCAACCGCGCCACTTGCAGCGGAGTCGCCGTCAGTTCACCCTGGCCGATCGCCAGCGCCTGCGTGTCTCGGATCCGCCAGGCGGGGCCGCCCGCGTCGAGCCGCGAGCCCGGGCAGGGCAAGCTTCCGGCGGCTTCGTCGGGAAGATCCACGCCCGTCGGCCGACCGAAGCCAAACCGTGCCGCCCAAGCGACCAGCGGCCCGGGCCCCATTTCGCCGGCATGGTGAAAGAAATACACGTTGCAACTACGGGCCAGAGCGTCGACGAGCGTGACCTCACCGTGCCCCATGCCGAATTGGCGAAAGATCCCGCAGCGTTGCGCACCCGGCTCGTGCAAATAGCCCTGGCACTCGAAGGGCTCGTCGGCCGTTAAACCGCCGGTTTCGAGCAAGGCGACCGCGGTCAAAGCCTTGAACACCGAGCCGGGCGGCAACGCCATGCGGGTCGCACGGTCGAAGAGTGCGTTGCCCGGAGCGCTCAAAATCGCCGTCACGGCCTCGGAGTCGCCCGAAAACGCGTTCGGGTCGAAACGGGGCGCCGAGGCCGAAGCCAGGATCGCCCCGTTCTCGACATCGAGCACGACGATGGCGCCGCCGGAGGCCGGGGCACCCGCGCAGCGGGTCGGCGTATCGCGCCGAGCGGCGAAACGACGCACGAGCGCGGCGTCCAGGAGCGACTCGGCGGTGCGTTGCAAGGCGGGCTCGATCGTGAGCACGAGGTCGCGTCCCACGCCCGCCGCTCGAAGTCGTTCGATTTCGAGCCGTCGCCCGCCGCGGTCGCTGCGCTCGACTTCGGCGCCGGCCGCGGCGTGCAAGATCGGCTCGAACCGCCGCTCCGCGCCCAGCCGTCCGACCACGTCGCCGGCGGCGTAAACGACCGGCCGACTTCGCGGCTCGTCGTGAGTCTCAGCGAGCAGGTCGTCGACGCCAACGGAACCAAGATGCCCCAGAACGTGGGCCGCCAGCGTCGCCGCCGGATAGGTGCGGCGGCGCTCGCTGATGATCCGCACCCCCGGATAAAGCTCCGGGTGCGACTCGACTTCGGCCACGACTTCGAGCGAAACGTCTTGGAACACGACGTGGTGGTCGAGTTGCTCGACGACGGCGACGAGCGAAGGCGGCGTCTCTTCGGCCGGCGGGAACAGGATCTTGTTCAGCGCTTGCGACCAGGTGCGCGATTCCGCCGGCCGCGCCGCGCCTCGGCCGTCGATTTCGGCCATGAACCGTTCTTGTCGCCGCTGATTGACCTGCTCGGCGATCTGGGTCACCCGGCCCTGAATCGCGGCGGCGCGCCGGCGCAGGTCGTCGAGCGTTCGTCCACAGAGCTGTGCCAGGCGGCGGTGCAGATCGTCGCGGTCGTGGCGCGCCCGGAGCGTTTCGGCGGCCACGTCCTCGCGTCGGCGGCGCTGTTGGCGCGGCAGCCGGCGCCGGGCGAGCATTTCGAGCCAGCGTGGGTCGGGCGGTTGTTCGAGGTATCGGTACTCGACCGCCAGCGACAGCATCTCGCGGTCGTAGGCCAGCACCGTTCCGTCGCGCGCCAGGATGCGCCCCCGCACGCCTGGCACATGCAAGGTGCGTTCAATCGGCCGCGCCGCCTCGGCGCGGTACGCCGCGCCATAGAAACATTCCAACGCGACGAAGCGCGCCAACACCACGGCGGCCAGGGCGGCGATGATGGCCAACAGCCACCCTAAACGGCCGCGCGCATCGCCGCCGTCGAATTTCTCGTCGGGGTTCCGTTTCTCGCAAGAAGACGCCATTTTTCGCATCCCGCCAACGCCACGGGGGCCTACAGATCCCATTGCCGCCGTCGGCGCATCCCGCCCGTCCACACGATGACGCCCAGGACGGCCAGCGTCATCCCGGCCGTATAAGCGCCGGCGCCCAGCCCTCGAACCAGAAGCGTAATCCAATTCAAGTCGACCTCGCCCAAAGCGCGCCGCGCCACGGCTGGACTCAAAACCATGATCGTGGCGGCCGGCCAGGCCCATAGCGCCAACGCCAATGGATGCCGCGCGCCGAAGCGCGTGCCTGACCGCGTCAGGATGAAGCCGACGATCGCAAAGCCGGCCAGGCCCGCGCCCGGACGGCCCGGCGACATCAGGTCCGACATGAAACCAATGGCGCCCGTCACCAGGTGGCCGCGCGATCCGCCGATCGTGAGCGACCAGACGAGCGCGACCACGGCCAGCATGTCGGGCGCCACCGGGCCGACGTCGAGCGCCGGGCCCAGGGAAGTGTCGAGCACGGCCGCCAAGTAAACGGCCGGGATCAAGAACAGGTAAGGCCACATAGGGGTGAGGGGGGTGAGGGGTGAGTCATCTCGTTCGGGGCACCCGCGAAGCGGGTCGGCTCCGCGTGGCAACGTCTCCGCGGACGCTCCGCGTCCCTACCGTCGAGGCGCCTCGTGGTGGCCGCGGAGCGGTTGATGGCGTGTTCCCCCACGGAGCGTGGGAACAAGAAAAAGGGAACTGCGTTGGGGATTCAACGAAAGGCGCAGCACGGCGACGACGCCAGGCTCGTCAGGCCCCACGGCCGGCGCCATCCAGATGTCCCAGTTCGTGTTGCCGGCGCCGCGTTCGACGCGGGCGACGCGGCCATAGATCAAGGGCGCCGACACGGCGCCGCGCGCGCCGGTGGCGAGCACGTAATCGCCGACGCTCACCGGCTCGGTCGTGGCAACCATCCGCACGCGCGCCATCGGGCCGCCCGTTCCTTCGAGCACGCCCCGCGCCGTGGCGCGCCAACGAGCGTCGCCCCAGTGAGCCAACTGCACGACCTCGCGATAGCCGCCGTCGGTAACGCGGCGCACACGGGCGGTTTGCGGGCCCACCTCGCTGAGCCGGCCCCAAACGCGACGTCCGGCCAATGCCAAGTCGTCCACGGCCAGGGCGCCGTAAGCCCCTTGGTCGATCCATGGTTTTGCCTCGGTCAAAGCCACATCGTCCGCCGCCGCCTCGCCCGCAACCGCCAGATCGCCGGCCATCAGGCCGTCGCCACCGCCGCGGTCGATGATGTCCGCTCGTTCAAGAAACGCGCGTGCCTGGCGACCCAAGACGCGCGCGGGCACCAGGCCGGCCAAGAGCAAGGGCGTACCATCCGGCGGCGGCGCGACGTCGTTGGCGCGCGATAGCGCCAAGGCCGCCTCGAGTTCGAGATTGCGCGACCGCAGGCGACGGAGCTCGTCGGCCACGAGCGCTTGCTGTTCGGCCGTCGCGCGCGCGTCCGCCAAGAGCTTGACGTGGCGCAGCGTCCAGTCGCGCGCCTGGGCGACTTGCCTTTGGCCTGGCGCGAGCAAGCGTGCCGCGGCCCCCTTGAGCAAGGCCACACGCGGCGCGGGCACGAGCGCCAAGACCAACGCGGCCAACAGCATCGCCGCCAATCCAAGGTTGGGCGCGCTCGACCGGGCCGGCCAGTAGCCGGATTCGCGAGAATTCGGGGAGTAGCCGGATTCGCGAGAATTCGGGGGAAGACCCTGTTCAAACATCGTCGTCGCTCGATTCCAGCGTTTTGCGCCATTGGCCGAGGTGTTCGAGGCAGATCAACGTACCTTTGGCCACGGCCGAGAGGGCGTCGGTCGCGACCCGCGCTGGTAAGCCCGTCTGCTCGCTGATGAAGCGATCGAGACCTCGCGTCAAAGCGCCGCCGCCGGCCAGCACCAGGCCGTTGTCGACCAGGTCGGCCGCCAGGTCGGGCCCGCATCGGTCGAGCACCGACTTGATGGCCTCGATGATCAGCGCCAACGGATCGCCCATCGCCTCGCGGACCTCCTCGCTGGTAATCGTGGCTTTGCGCGGCAGCCCGCTGATCGAATCGACGCCGCGCACCTCGTCGACCAATTCCGCCTCGAGCGGATAGGCGCTGCCGATTTCCAGCCGGAGTTTCTCGGCCATCGCCAGACCAATTCGCAGGCTGTAGTGCCGCCGCAGATAATCGACGATGGCCCGGTCGAGCGCGTCGCCGCCGACTCGAACCGACTCCGACGCGACCACGTCGGCCATGCTCAGCACGGCCACCTCGGTCGTGCCGCCGCCGATATCGCAGATCATGCTGGCCACCGGTTCGCCCACCGGCAGTCCGACGCCAATCGCCGCCGCCTTGGCCTCGGTCATCAACAGCACCTGGCGAGCGCCGGCGCGGTGCGCGCTGTTGTAGACGGCCCGCTTTTCGACCGGCGTGATGCAGCCGGGCACAGCCACCAGCGCCCGCGGTTTCAGGCCCCAAGGGTGCCGCTGGACCTTGCGGATGAAGTAGCGGAGCATCGCCTCGCACAACTCGAAGTCGGTGATCACGCCATCGCGCAGGGGGCGGATGACCGCCACCGAGCCGGGTGCGCGGCCTTGCATCTGTTTGGCCAGCCGGCCGACGGCGCAACCACCGGCCACGATATGGCGCGTGCCTTCCTCGACCGCCACCACCGAAGGCTCGTTGAGCACCAAACCTTCTCCGGCCACGCTGATCAGCGTGTTGGCCGTGCCCAGGTCAATGGCCAGGTCGGAGCCGAATAATCCGTTGAATCGGTTGAGCATCCTTGCTCTCGGTGGCGCGATGGGGGAGAACGGTCAAGCCCGGCGGAGTGGTGGCTGGTGGCAGAGCGTAAGCGATGCCCCGGCTAGATGGCGCCGCGAAGGCGGCACGTAGCCGACGGCGGCGGCGCCGGTCGCTTTATAGTTGTATTGGTAACGACTGAGTTCCAGCCAGAGGCAGATGATGGCCAGCAACACGGCCACCAGGGCGATTCCCAAGAGCGCGGTGTAAATATCGGCCTTCGGTTTCTGGACGACGATGCCGCGGCCAGGGTCAGGGGAGTTTTGTGACGACACGATCGCCCCTTTCAATGGGACCTTTTTTGTAGGACGGAATGACCTTGCCGACCGACTTGTCGGGCGTGGTCTTTACGATTTCGATCTTGGCGACGAACTTGCTTTCGCCTCCCTGGCCGCGGGCAATAAAGGCTTCGTGACCACGTTGCATGCCGTCGTCCGAGCCCAGCGAGATTTCCACCAGACCGTTGGAGCGGCTGGCCAACACGATGCCGTCGAGCTTGGGTGGGATGTTTCCGACCGGAGCGTTGATGTCCAGGCCCTGTTTATCGGCCCTGTCCTTGAATTTCAAGATCTGCGACAGCAGGCCGATCCGGTTGGCCTTGAGCCGCTCGACTTCGCTCTCCTTCTCGATCAACTGGTCGGTGAGCGCCACTGAGTTCTTGAACGTCGTGTCACGCTGCGCGTAGGCCTCGAAGATGTTTTTGCGGAGCGTGTCGATCTCGGCCAGTGCCGCGTCGAGCATGTTTTGCGCTTGCAGGTTGCCTTGTACGGCCTGACGCTCATTTTGGCTCAACTTGGCCTCGTTGTTTTTCAAATCGTCGCGATCCTGCTGTAATTCCGTCATCTTGCTTTGCAGGCTCTTCAGTGTGGCTTGCCGTTCCAGCTCGAGCGACTTGGATTCGTTCTTCATGTTCTCAATCTGTTCGGCCAAATCCTTGCGTTGGGCCTGGGCGTTTGCCAACTGTTGCTTCAGGCCCAGAGGCTTGCCCTCGCTGGCCTCGGTTCGATTGATGGCGTCCATCCAGTTCTTGTGCGTGGCGTAGACGGCCACGGCAAATCCCATGAAGACCAGGCTCATCACGAGAATGAGTACGACGAAGATTTTGCCGACGAGGTTCATGTGCCGGAACTCAACCGCTGTGTACGAAAAGAGATAACTTCACCGAGTGGTTCCCGTAGTATACCTTGGCGGCATTTCGAAAGTCAATCAAGAACTCCCTTGTTTTGTTAAAGTAGGCGAACCAGCGAAGATCGGCCGCGGTTCGGGCCGCTTGATCCGCCACGGCGTGTCGGTTTCTTAGCCCGGATTATTCATGGTCCCAACACGAACCCGCGGCGCAAGCATGGTCCAGCGTTGGACTTACCTTGCTCCGAGGGTCTTTTTCAAACCACCACTCAAAAGCTACCAACCGTCCACTTCGCCCCACCTGTTCGCCAATTTGGCTCGCTGAGAGAGGGTTATTGGAGATCGGTTTTCTTCGCTACGCTCGTTTTCTTTTTGCAACCCCCGTCGCGGCCGGCCCCGGCGACGCGCGCCGCGTCCGTGCGCAACGTCACCCCAAGCGCCTGCGTGTTTTGCGGAGAGTTGACGGCGACCGCCGCCGGCTCGCCGGCGACGGCACGCGCGCGACCCAAGCCCAGCTTCGCCAGCCGAGGCCAAAGAAGATGCGCGTTTTCGGCGAAGAAACGCGAACGGAAGTAGTAGCTCACGAAACAGCGCGCGTGCAGTTCCCGCACCTGTTCGCGCGTCAGGTGTTGGTACTTCATGACGGGCGTGTAAACGTCGTATTTCGTGAAATCGAAGTCGGCGATCTGTTCCTTGACCTGTTGGAAGAACTCCGTGCCTGGATAGGGCGTGACCACGTTGAAGTTGGCGAACGTCGGGCCGACCCGCTTGGCGTATTTCAACACGTCCTCGATCGACCGCCGCGTGTCGCCGGGAAAGCCGATCATGAACCCGGCCACCGTGCGAATGCCCAGCCCGCGGCAAAACGCCACGAACTCGCGCTGACGGTCGTCCTTGATCGGCGCGCGCTTGTGGTCGCGCAGCGTCCGCTCGTCGGGCGTTTCGATCCCCACCGTGATGCTCGTCAGACCTACCCGCTTGAGTTCAGTGAGCATGTCGGGCTTCAGGAGGTCGATCCGTCCCTCGATCGAGAACTGCACCTTGCGCGGCAGCCCGCCGATCAGTTCCGCCAACCGCGACACACGTTTGCGGTCCAGCCCGAACAACGGGTCGCGGAACTTGAACGAGCGGAAGCCGTGCTCCTCGATCCCCGCGCGCATTTCCTCGACCACCCGTTCGGGCCGGCGGAAGCGGGTGGCGTTCTCGACGATGATATAGGGACAGTAGTTGCAAGTGAACGTGCAGCCGCGACTCTGCTGGATCAACGCCGTGGGGAATTTCCAGAAGTCGTAGCCGATGCGAAAGCGGCGCGGCTCGAACGCCGACCAGTCGGGAAACGGCAACAGGTCGAGATCGCGCACCGAGCCGACCTCGACCGGCGCCGCGCCGGCGGCCAACGCCTCGTCGAACTTCCAGAGCAGTTGCTCGGCCTCGCCGCGAACGATCGTCACCTCGAGATCGGCGAACGCCTCCGGCAGCGTAAACGCGACCAACCCCGTCACGAAGACGCGCGGACGCGGCGTTTGCCGCAGCACGGCTTCGATCGCCGCGCGCTCCTGCGACAGCGTCATGAGCGCGGGGTTGAATACATACAGGTCGGCGCCCGTCGGCAGGTGGTCTTGGGCGTATTCGACGCGGTGGCCCAGGCGGCGAAAGATCGCGATCAGGTACGCGAACACGAGCGCCGTGGGGCGGCGGTCGCGTTTGAAACCCCGCCGCACGATGCGGCCGGCCAGCCCGCCGCCGCCGTGGTACTGGCCCACGCCGAAGCCGCCGGCGAAGTCCTTCGAAACGTCTCCGCGCCGAGTGTCCCACAGGACGATCCGCATGTTGCCTCCCAATCCTTTTATACTTCACGCGGCCAAGAATAAGACATTCACGGTGGCTGGGGCAGAGCGTCTGCGATGCCCCGGTCGTCATCGAGCCGGGGCATCGCTGGCGCTCTGCCCCAGCCACCACGCTCTCGTGACAAAATGTCTCATGGTTGGCCGCGTGGAGTTTATTCTTGGTATCGGTATCGTCGACGCCCACGCTCCAAGTTTCGCCGCGGCCGGCCCATTTTGCCCGCTTCTCGCCCAGGAAATACCTCCGTCCGGGGCCTCTGGCTAGCCCGGATTACTCATGGTCCCCACACTAACCCGCGGCGTAAGCGCCGGGGGTCCGCGGTGCGGCCCACGAATCGGTAGGGATCATTTTCCCGAAAAAGCACGCTCGTTGCGCAGCAACGGACGTGCAAAAAACAAAACGGCAGCGAAGCGAAAAAAAACGACTTCCGAATACCCCATGACGTCTGAGCGAGCCGCGTAAGCGGCATCCAATTCCCGCGCGAGCTCGTCAATCGCGCTGTCAGCGCCCAAGACATTGGCGACCCATTCGCGCGCCCTGGGGTCGCCCGACCGCGCCTGCGACGTAGCGGCCTCGACGAGGCGTTGCCACGCGGACGGCGTGACGACGTCAAAGACCACAGACCCATAGTTCGGCTCGTCGCGATCGATTGGAGCGGACGCGCGCACCGGTTCCGACGCGGGCGCCCCATCGTCATCACCGCGCGACGACCTGGCGAGCGCGGCGGCGTCGAGCAGGTCGCTGAACACAACGTGCTCCGCGATGGCGCGAACGCTGCGCTCAACTCGCGCCGCGTCCGCGAGGCCAATCGTGCGCTGGCACGGGCCTCACCAACACCTACAACTACACCAGCGGCCTCTTGACCTCGATCACCGACACGTTCGGCCGCGCGGTGACGCTGGGTTACACTTCGGGGCTGCTCAGTTCGATCGCCGACCTGGCAGGTAACGTCACGACCATCGGCCACACGGGCAGCGACCTGACCTCGATCACACTGCCCAATCCGGGAGGCGGGGCGCCGGAGTGGCAATACGCCTATTCGACCGGCCATTACTTGACGGGCGTGACCGACCCGATGGCGGCCGCGACCAGCTACACCTTGGGCGCGGGCAACTCGATCAGCCAGACCACGCTGCCCGGCGGCGCCAGCAGCACGGCCTACGGCGAGCAGGGCATGGGCTTCGGCGGCACGTCTTCGACCAGCGCGCCCAATGCGATGATGGGCACCGCCGTCCAGCCCAGCACCACCGACGAGATGGCCAACACGTCGACCTACCAAACGGATGCCCTGGGAAACCTGTTGTCGTTCACCGACGCCAATGGACAGACAACCACCTGGGCCAGGGATGCCAACGGGCTCGTGACAACCCTCACCCAGCCCGCCCCGGCGACCGGCCAGCAGCAACCTGTCACCACGTTTACCTACGACACACTTGGAAACCAGACCAGCGCCGTGGGGGCCTTGGATTCGTTCGGCGTCACCACCTTCAATTCCTTCTCGGAGCCTATCAAGCGCGTCAACTCCCTCAACGATGTCTGGACCTGGGTTTACGACGTCCACGGCAATCTGCTCTCGACCACGGACCCGCTTTTGAACACGGTCACGTATACCGTCGACAGCTACGGCAACCCGCTCACCATGACGCAGCCCGCCCCCAACAACGCGGTCGGAACCATCACCACCTCCTATGCCTACGACAGCTTCGAGCGCCTGATCAAGATCACCTCCCCGGATAATTCCACAGAGACGTTCACTTACACGACCGACGACCAGCTCGCTTCGGTCACGGACCAGAATGGCCATACGATGTCGTACACGTACAACGTCGACGGCCTCACGACCAGTATGACCAACGCCGTAAATGGCGTCATGTCATATACTTATAACTCGGACGGTATGTTGCTCACGACCACGGATGAGATGGGAAACGTCACCGCCGACGCCTGGAACAGCCGCGGCGAGTTGACCAGCGTGACCTTGCCCGTACCGGCCACCGGCGTCGCGGCGCCTGTTTGGACGTATACGTACAATGCCGACGCCCAGAAGCTGACGCAAGTTGATCCCATGGGCAATACCACTTCGTGGGGGTATGATGCCTTGCAGCGCGTCACATCGATCACGTTGCCCAACCCGGGCGGTTTCGGCGGCATGTCGCCCGTGATCACGATCGGTTATGACAATCTTTCTCGCCAGGTCTCCGAAACGAATCCGCTCGGCGGCGTCACGACGACCGCCTATAACAGCCACAATTGGGTCACCTCGGTGACGGCCCCCAACCCCGGCGGCGGCGCGCCCGTCACGCAATACGGCTACGACGCCATTGGAGAACGCACGTCCACTACCGACCCGATGGGCCATGTGAACACGACGGCCTACACGGCCGACGGCCAGGTGGCGAGCGTCACCGACAACCTTGGCAACACGGTGGCCTACGCCTACGGGCATGATGGAGAGTTGCTCACGACCACCGACGCCCTCTCGCACGTTACTTCAAACACCTATAACAACCGGCTCTGGCTGGTGAGCACGACCGACGCCAACGGCGGCACCACCCAATATGGTTACGACCCGGCGGGCAACCGCACGAGCCTCACCGACAGTGTTGGCAACACCGATTCGTGGACCTATTCGCCCACCAACCTGGTATTGACCGACACCAACCAACTGGGCTACACCATCACCTACGTCCGCGATGCGATGGGAGACGTGATCCAGGAAACCGACCGCAACGGCCTGGTTCGCAATTTCACCTATGACAACCTGATGCGCGAGACGGCCGAGTTGTGGATGAGCGGCAATACCGTTGTCCGCACGATCGCGTTTGCCTATAACGCGGACAATGCCGTGACGTCGGCCAGCGATCCGAGCAGTTCCTACGCCTTTACCTACGACAACCTGATGCGCGTGACGAGCGTTGACAATTCCGGCACGCCGAACATTCCGCACGTCGTGCTGGCCGGCCAGTACGACTCGATGAATAACCGCACGCAACTCACGGCCACGGTGGCGGGCGTCGCCGATTTCCTCAATTCCTACACCTACGACGCTCTCCAGCAGTTGACTCAAGAGACCCAGATGGGCCAGACTGGCGGGAACGGCGTCGCGCCCAAGGGCATCGGCTACAGCTACAACCTCGACTCGCAATTCACCCAAGTGCTTCGTTTCGACCCCACCACCGCCAGCCCGCACCCGGACATCGCCCTGGGCAGCTACAGCTACGACGCGGGCAATCGCCTGACGTCTCTGGATTACACACACTTCGGCAACGCCGTCGACGGCTACACGCTGGCCTACGACGCCGCCAACCGCGTGACGAGCATGACCTCCAGCGTCGATGGCACAGCGACTTACAGCTACGACACGACCAACCAGGTGACCGGCGCCAGTTACACGGGCACGAACCAGCCGGCCAACGAAGCCTACTCGTTCGACAAGAACGGCAACCGCACCAACACGGGCTACACGACCGGGACCAACAACCAGCTCGCCAGCGACGGCACGTTCAACTACACGTATGACCATCAGGGGAACCGCGTCACGCGCACGCGGATCTCGTCGGGCCAGGCCAGCGATTACGAGACCACCTACGCCTGGGATTATCGCAACCGGCTGACCGACGTCGAGTACTTCAACAACAGCG